>JBCNPL010000012.1:0-26920 GCA_039593375.1 Paraburkholderia sp.
TTACGCTGCCGGCCGAAGAAATAGACGGGCCGATGGCCGAACGGCGCATTGTGCGGCGCGACCTCGATGCTGCCCGCAAGATCGGTCGGCAACGGCCTCTCGGTCAGCCGCTCGAGCGCGATGAAATGCTCGGTGCCGCCGATCTCTTTGCGCAGGACACCGCGGCCGGCGATCAACTCAGCTCCCGTTACTTCCCAGCGGAAGCTCGGCGCATGCACGAAGGGATTGCCGGCAAGTGGATCGCCCACCTTCACGAACGAATCGATGGTGCCTTCGACGACGATATGCGCTCCGTCGAGTCCACTCACATCTATCTCGACCGAGTCGGCGTCTCCATACGTATCGGTGCGAAAACCGATGTCGGTCGCGCCGTCGCGCCAGACGGCCTCCTCGACGTGTTCGAGCCCGTGCGCGCCAAACCGGTTGATCGTGCCGTTCAGGATGCTGATCTTTCCTTGCCAGGCCGCCCACCGGTAGCGGTCGCGAATGCGCGCACCGCCCCAGCGCACGCGGATCAGGCGATCGGAGAAGCCGAGTTCGTCGTGCAGATTGCGCTCCCAGATCACGCCTTCGTGATCGAGCGCCGCGACGTACTCCCAACCCGCATCGCCAAGGAAGCGATACTCGAGCGACGCCGGTCCCGTATGAGCGAACGCGTCGCCTTGCAGATGCTCACCGCAATGCACGAGAAGAGCGGTGCGCTCGCCGGTCGTCGCCCACGTGTGCCGCGCACGCAGCGCGCGGCCGACGCTTTTTCGATCGAGCCGGTGCGCCAGCACCCCCGTCAGCCCACCCTTGACGCCGAACACCTGCACGCCGGGCGAGCCGCCGCCGGGCCGGCCACGATGCTCGTCGCCGCTCGCGGCGACGCCGAGACGGTAGCCGCGCGCGATCACGTCACGATAAAGCCAATCGAAATGTCCCCACGTCGACGCGATTTCGACGAGCCGCTCGAGCTCGGGGTGATGCCAGTCGGGGATGTAACGCCGGCCGCCCACGTGCGGAACGACCAGGTGGTCCTGCGCCTCGTCGACATACGCGCCCCACAGTTCCTCGATCGGCCAGCGGCCGAGATCGACCGCGACACCCTTCATGTCCTCGTTCCAGACGAACGTGCGATTGTGCTCGCCACGCGCGTTGTACGGGAAGCCGGGCTTCGTGTCGCCGAGGAATACCACGTTGTGATCGCCGCCGGCGGTCGAGCTTCCGCACCACTCCTGGACCGGATAGACAACGAATTCGCCAGGCTCGTTGAACGTCTCGACCGCCTCGAGCCCAAGGCGCCAATTGTCGTCCGTGATCTGGAAATCGTTGGCCGTATAGCCGAACACATCGATGCCCGCGATGTCGCGCGCATAAGCGGCGTTATAGGCGGGGCTGTTCGTGCCGACCGTGTCGTGCGCGTGAACGTGCAGATCGGCATAGAGCGCACGCGGCGCCGGAAAATCGCCGACGGTGAGTCTCGCCTGCCCCTGCGCGACGTCGCCCAAGAGAAAGTCATTCAGAGCATCGCGCCGGCCGGCCACTTCCGCCACGATGCGCCATTCGCCGCTGCCGGTCGGCAAGTCCGTTACCTGGACGACAGCCCATCCCGTCTTTGCGACCTCATGCGCGCGCTCGTAGACGATGCGATCGCCGTCATACGCCTTGACGGCGATCCGATCGACGGCATTGCCGACGTCGCGGCATACGTTCCCCCATCGGTCTTGCAGCGAGACGCTGAATCGCGTCTGCTCGGATGGCCGCGCGAAGCGAGGCCCGTTCACGACGACGTCGGACGGCGCCCCCGGTGCGATGGCAATGACGACATCACCCGGCACGGCGACGAAGCGAGACGTGCCGAGAGGATCCACGTAGACGCGAATCTTGAACTGGTCCTCGACGAACGTCTGTACCCGCGTGCCCGGTCCGCGCCGCCTGTCCCCCAGGCGAATGACGATGCGGTCGCCCGCGTTGAGGTAGCCGTCGACGATATCGACGATCACGGCCTTCTGAAACGGCCGCTCGTGCCCCTTCTGATCGAAGCGGACGTTGAGCGCCTGGACGGTCGCCGGGCTTTGCCCTTCGACGAGCGCGCCGGCATGGTATTCGGCACTGACGAAGTTCGCGGCGGTCGGATCCGAAGTTTGAAACAGTGCCCAGTCGGAGTAGAACTTGAACGTCGCCTTGAGAGACGCACCGTCCGCGATACCCGACGCGCCGACCTCGTAGACGAGGACGATCTCCTGCCAACTGCCCGCCTCGATACGGTCGACGTTGCAAGCGATGCGCCCCGCGAAAGGCAGGGCCTTGTTCTTCAGGTAGAGGCCCTTCGGCGCGAAGTGGCGGCCGAGCCGCGAGCGCAACGCTTCGTATCGCGTTTCCGTCGACGGCGATGGTTTCTCTTCCATTGAGTTGTCCTTGTATTGTTCGACCTCGCTTCGAGGCGGGCCGCGAAGGGGCGCTTGGTCTACGCCCGGTTCGATCACTGTCCGAAGGGCAGCGGCGCGGCGGGATTCCAGATCGGTATGCCCATGTAGGCGTACCAGGGCGCGACGACGAGGATGCCGTATGCGATCGCGATCAATACCGAGACGATGCCGACCTTGGCATAGTCCCCGGTCGTGAATGCGCCGCTGCTGTAAGCGATGACCCCCGCAGTGATCTGCGTCGGCAGCAAATAGGCGAAGCTGTCGGTATCGCTGACGAGCAGCGTGAACGCGATCGGGTGCAATCCGAACCGGGGCGCTAGCGCCAGCACGATCGGCGAAAGCATCGTGACGGCGGCGACGTTCGATAGCATGCCGATTCGGATCACGTGGGTGCCGATCATGACGATGGCGAGGATAGCCCACCATGGATGGCCGCTCGCGATGCCATAGATATGATCGGCGGCCCACTGCGCGAGCCCCGTCGAGCTGATCGCGCTCGAGAGCGAAAGCGCGCCGCCGAGCAGCAGCACCGTGCCCCAGATCGTACGCGCCTGCACCTCTTTCCAACTGAAGCCGAGCAATCCCGGGGCGAAAAGCACGATCACGCCGAGCAAGGCGACGTTCTCGGAGGCGATGCCGTGTAGCGACTCGGTCGCCCATAACATGGCTACGCCGGCGAACACGGCGAGGATCGCCGCATCATGGCGGCTCGGGCGCGCTTGCTCCCGGCGCCGGCGGGCGATCGCTTCGAGGCCGCCGGGAATCTCGACATCGCGCGAGCGGAAGTAGAACTGCACCCAGAGTTGCGTAATCGCGAACATGCCGAGATACGGCCATTGCAGCCTGAACCATTCGGTGTACGAAATATGCACGCCGAGCTGCTTGCCGAGCAGGCCCACGATGACCATGTTCGGCAGATGCGCCGTCAGGATGCACATCCCACTGATCATCGATCCGTAGACGATGGTCTGAATGACGATCGCCTTCCTCGCGTTGCGCTCGCGCTTCGTTTCGCCGAACAGATCGACGATGCCGTTCGTGACCGGCAACAAAGCCGCTGCGCGCGCGTTGGCCGCCGGCACGACGAACGAGAGCGCGATGTTCGCCAGGAACATGGCCCAGATGACGCCGTTGGCCGTCTTCGCGCGCAAACGATCGAGCAAGGCGAGGGCAATACGGCGATCGAGCCCGGCGGCCTGCATGACCGCTGAAAACAAAAAGGCCGATAAGCAGAGAAAAACCACGGGCGTCGAGAAGCCTCCGGCCGCCTTGGCGAACTCGGGCGCCGAATGCGAGAGCACGAGCAGTAGCGGAATCGCGAGCCCGCTCATGCCGACCGGAATGGCTTCCGTCATCCAGACAATGGCCGCCCAGGCCACGACGGCGAGCGTGGCGTGAGCGGGCGCCGAGAGGCCGGCCGGTTTGGGGAAGACGAACAGCAGGCAACCGAAAGCGAGCCATGCCACCGCGAAGCCCCAGCGCGCCCTCCAGAGCCGTCGACGCTCGCGCTCGTCATGGTGTGCCTCGGCCGTTGCGACCTGGTGCTTTCGCTCGCCATCGAGCGTCAACTGCTCCGACGGAACCGCCATCCCCGTTGCGCCTCTCAAAAAAAGCAACGGCCTCCACCTCGGAGGCCGTTCGGCGATGATACGGATCGACGCGAGCCGACCAACCAATCGTTTCTTCTAACCAAATGACGAAAACGGGAAAGTGCCTGGACGAGCGGGATCTGCCCGACTCAAGGCCCTCCTAAGCGTTGCGCAAACGCGCGACAAGCCGCGGCGGCGACAGCGGCAGCTCGCGAATCCGCTGCCCCGTCGCATCGGCCACGGCGTTGGCGAGCGCCGCCGCCATCGGCCCCTGCGCCGCCTCTCCCACGCCGAGGAATGGCTGACCCGGCCTATCGATCAGATCGACTTCGACCGATTCCGGCACGGAGTCGAAACGCAGGATCGGATAAGTGCTCCAATCGTAGCTCGTGATGTTGTGTCGGTCGAACGTAGTCTGCTCGAATAGCGTCCAGCTCGCGGACTGAACGATACCGCCTTCGATCTGATTGCGCACGCCATCGGGGTTGACGACTTGGCCACAATCGACGGCGCTTGCGACACGGCCGATCTTCACCTCGCCAGTATCGGGCTCGACAGCCACCTCCAACGCAATGGCACAGTAAGCCATCAAATTCTTGTATTTGGCGAAAGCGAACCCTCTCCCATGCCATCGTTTGCGCGCCTTCACGCTCGACCAGCCGAAACGCTTCGCCGCTTCCCGGATCACGTCTTGCGCGCGTGGGTCGTCGACATGGCGCAGCCTGAACTCCACGGGATCGACGCGAGCGGCCGTGGCGAGCTCATCGACGAAGCTCTCGATCGAAAAGACATTGTGATAAGCGCCGAGCGAGCGCATCGCCGATACGCGGATCGGCATGTCGGGCAGGAAGTGATGCTGCACGTGGACGTTCGGAATCCGGTAAATCGGAATGCTGTTGCGATCGCCGCCGCCCTCCGGCATCGGTATCGGTTTGGGCGGCGCCGGCGTGAACGGCTTCTCGAGAAACCACGTCGGCATCAAGCGCCCCGCATTCTCGATGCGGTTGTTATGCGTGTTGCTCCAGATTTCGAAACGCCAATCGACGATTTGCCCTGCTGCGTCGAGCGAAGCCGTCACATCCGTCACCATCGCTGGCCCGAACGGCTCCCAGGCATGCTCCTGCTCTCGCATCCATTGCACGCGCACGGGCCGCCCCGGTACGGCATGCGCGATCAGCGCGGCATCAGCCGCGACGTCGTCGGCGCCGTTATGGCCATAACAGCCGGAGCCCTCGACATGCACGCAGCGCACATGTTCCTGCGGCATCGACAACATTTCGGCAAGCCCTTTGCGCAACGGGAAAACGCCCTGCGTATGGGTCCAAACGGTCAACTGCGTACCATCGAATTGCGCGATCGCGCACGACGGGCCGATGGACCCGTGCGTCATATAGGGCTTCTCGAAACGCGCATGCAGCGTCTTGACCGCGGGCGACGTGTCGCCCTTCGTATCGGCAACGGCGATTTCCTGCGCGGGCAGCTTCATCAGCAGCTCGTGGATCGACGCCTGCTCGGGCAACGGTGGCCCGTCGTTCCACTTCGTGCTCGCGGCAAGCGCGCGCATCGCGACGATCGCGCGCCATTCGTCATCGGCGACTACGGCCAGATAGCTGCCGTTCCTGACGACGGCCATGACGCCCGGCATCTTGCCGACCTGAGCCGTATCGACCGAGGCAAGCGTCGCACCGTATGCAGGTGGTCGCACGACACGCGCGTGGACCATGCCCGGCAGCCGCATATCCTGCACGTAGCTCGGTCCGCCCGTCACCTTGGCCGGAATGTCCACGCGCGGAAACGAGCGTCCTATGAGGGTGAACGCGCGGGGATCCTTCGTCGCTTGTCCCGGCTCGGCGTTTCGGTGCAGATTCATGCCGCTCACCGCGTCGCCGAACGACATGCGTCTGCCATCGGCGATCACGATTTCACCGCCCTCGACGTCGAGCGTTGCCACATCGACTTGAAGCTTCGACGCCGCCGATTGCAGCAGCAACGCGCGCACCTGCGCGGCCGCGTTCGCGATCGCCGTGCCGCTATCGGCGGTCGAATGGCTGCCCGCGGTATAGCCTTCGTTCGGCGTCGCGGCCGTATCGGCCGTGATCAGCGCGATGCGCTCCGGCGGCACGCCCAGCTCTTCGGCGGCAATCTGAATGAACGCGGTTCTGATTCCCGTGCCGAGCTCCGCCTTGCCGGTAAAGACGGTAATGCCGCTCTTCTCGTCGATCGTGATCCACGAATCGAGCGACGGCGTCGACTTCAGGCTGCCCGGCAGATCCGGCGCGCTCGCCGTGAACGTGCCGGCTTCGGTCGTCGTCTGCGCGAGCCCACGTGCCAGCGGGAACAGCGCGAAGCCGACCGTCACGCCGCCCGCCAGCAGAAAATGCCGGCGGCCCGCGTTCTCGAGCGAAGATCGATTCGTCATGCGGTGCGCCTCGCTTCGCGTATCGCCGCGAGAATCCGCGTATGCGTGCCGCAGCGGCAAAGATTCGTCACCATATGCGCGCGGATCTGCTCCTCGGTAGGAGACGGCACGCGGTCGAGCAACGCCTGGGCTCGCATGACCATGCCCGCTATGCAGTAGCCGCATTGCGCGGCCTGCTTGTCGATGAATGCTTGTTGCAGCTTGCTCGGCTGACTCGCGCTGCCGAGACCTTCGACGGTCCGGACCTGGCGATCGCCGACGGCCGCAACCGGCAACAAGCACGAAAACACCGGTTCGTCGCCGACGATCACCGTGCACGCGCCACACTGGCCCAGGCCGCATCCGAACTTCGCTCCGTTCAAGCCGAGCGAGTTGCGCAGCGCATAGAGCAGCGGCATCGACGGATCGATATCGAGCGAGTGGCGTTCACCATTGACTGTCAGGTCGATCATGGCTCAACGGTCTCCTTGCGAAGCTTGGCCACGTCCGCGCCGTCGAGGCTCCACGGCGCTTCGGTGCTGAAACGCGAACGCATGTAGATCGCCACATCGGCGATCTGCGCGTCGGTGAGCGTCTTGGAGAACGCCGGCATAGACGGCGCCGGCGTTCCGCTGCGGGCCGGAATGCCCGCGAGGATCACCCGCACCGCATTACGCGGAGTCTCGGCGTTGACAGCCGTGCCGAGCGAAAGCGATGGTCGATCGCCGAGCGTCGACATCGGAGCGGCGGCGCCATGGCATGATGCACACGCCCCTACGAAAAGCGTCTCGCCTCTTCGCAGCCGAGCCGGCTCGGCCGCCGGGTTCGCCGAGGCGGATCCCGTTTGCAGCTTCAATGGCGCCGGGCTCTCGCCGGCTTGCAGCGTCATCAGGTAAGCCACCATCGCCTGAACATCGTCCGCGGACGCAGCGGCGAGCGAGTCCGTCACGGGCCGCATCGGCCCGGCCGCCGCGCCGTGTTCGCTCGCAAAACCGCTGCGCAGATAGGCCTCGAGCTGATCGCTGGTCCACGGCTTCGGCCTGCGCAGCAGCGTCGTGAGCGCCGGTGCTTCCCAGCCCTCGATCACGCCGCCTTCGAATGCATAACCGGACTTCTCGGCGCCGAACGCGTTCATAGGCGTATGGCAAACCGCGCAGTGGCCGACACTGTCGACGAGGTACTTGCCGCGTCGCGCGAGCGCATCGGCCGGTACGAGCGACGGCTCGGCGGCGCGATGCGCAAACAACAGATTCCAGCCCGCGAGCAAGGGGCGCAAGCCGAGAGGAAACGTAAGACGGTTCTTCGGCGCGACGGCATGGACCGCCGGACGCGACATGACGAAGCGATAGACCGACGCGATATCGGCATCGGTCATGCGCATGAAATGCGGATACGGAAACGCCGGATAGAGCAGATGGCCGTCGGCGGCCACGCCCTCTCGCATCGCGCGTCGAAACTGGTCCAACGACCAGCGGCCGATGCCTGATGCAGGATCGGGCGTGATGTTCGTCGAGTAGAGCGTGCCGAACGGCGTGGTGAAAGCGCGGCCTCCGGCGAACGGCGCGCCGCCGGGCGCCGTATGACACGCCGCGCAGTTGCCGAGCGCGGACAGTTCGGCGCCGCGCTGAGTCGAAACGCCGGCTTCGGCGCCTGTCGGTTCGGGCGCCACCGCGAACGCGGCGAGATCCGATGCGCGAAACGTGAAGACCGTCACGGCCAGGGCCGCGAGACAGACCGCTGCCGCGATGAAGCGCTTGCCCATCGTCCCTCCGCTCGAAGCACGACAGGGAAACGCTACCACGGATCGAAAATTCGTTCTTCGAAGGACTCCTGAACGTTGCCTATCCCTCACGCCGCTTTCAAATGCCATGCAGCGAAGGACTGATGAAGGGCCGATGTGAGTATTCGCGCTATCGCCGCAACCCAGGCCGGGAACCGATCAGCGCGCCGGTCGCTGCAACGCCTCGACCGGCGAAGCGGCGAGCCCCACGATCGATACCGTCAGCCCCGGCCTGCCTTCGTTGTTGCGCAACGCGAGCGATGCATGATGACGTTGCACGATCCGGGCAACGATGGCGAGACCGAGGCCGCTCCCCTGCCCTTCGGTCCCGGGGCTCCGATAAAAGCGGTCGCAAACGCGAGGCAGCTCTTCTTCCGGAATGCCCGGCCCGCTATCGCGCACGGAGATCGCGATACCGCTCGCATCGCGTTGCAATACGAGGTCGACCTTGCCGCCCGCCGGCGTATGGCGAATGGCATTGTCGAGCAGATTGTTGAGCACCACCGATAGCGCATGTGGCTCGCCGATCACGGCGAATTCCCCATCAGCCGCCGCGGGCTCGTCGACTTCGAGACCGAGGTCGATCGATTTCGTCTCGGCCACCAGCGAGAGATCGCCGACAGCCTGTTCCGCGAGCCTGCGCAAATCGACTGTCTGCATTTCGGCCACGCCGAGCGCGTCTTCGCGCGCCAGGGCGAGCAACTGTTGGACGAGCCGAATGAGCCGGTTGAGCCTTTCCTCGATTTGCGCAAGCGTCCGTCCTTCGCCCTTCAGCGAACCGTCCCGCTCGGCCGCCTGCAGTTGCAGGCGCAGTGCGGTCAGCGGGGAGCGGAGCTCGTGCGCCGCATCGGCAACGAATGTTCGTTGCGCCTGCGAAGCGGCACCGAGACGCGCAAGCAAATCGTTGAGCGCATGGACGAGCGGCCGGATTTCGACGGGCATCGCGGAGTCGAATCGCAGCGGCTCGAGCGCCTCGAACGAGCGTGTCGACAACGCGCGTGTCACCCCGCCGATCGGGGCGAGCGCTCGCCCGACGACGACGAGCACGAGCACGATCGTGGCAGGCAGCAGCAACGCGAACGGCCAGAGCGTGCGCAACGCAAGCCGCGCGGCAAGCGCGTCACGCACCGAGACCGGCTGCGCCACCTGAATCAACCGCTCGCCGATGCGCGCGCCAAATACGCGCCAATGCTTCTCGTCGAGTTCGATGGTGCGAAAGCCATCGGCGCCGCGTTCGAATAGCGGCGCACCTTCCGACCGATAAACGACATGGCCTTGCCCATCGCGGATCTCGATGGCGATGCGGTCTTCCGAAAGGCCTTCGAGCTGCTCGCTCGGCCCCACCGCCACGCCTACCGTGGCGACGTCGGGCGGCAACGAGAGCGCCACCGTGCGCAGTTCGTAGTCGAACAGTTCGCCTGCTTCGCCGCGCGCCTTCAGATAGACGCCATAACCGGCAACGGCCGAAACGGCGAGGAACCCGAAGATGAGCCAGCCGAGCAGCCGGCCCTTGATCGAATTCATCAGGTTCGCCTCAGGCGGTACCCAACGCCGCGCACCGTGACGATCTCCTCGGCGCCGAGCTTGCGCCGCAAACTATGCACGTGGACTTCGACGGCATTGCTGCCGATCTCTTGTTGCCAGCCGTAGATCTTCTCTTCGAGTTCGGATTTCGTATAGACGCGCGAGGGCGTCTCGATCAGCGCGCGCAGCAACGCAAACTCGCGCGGCAGAAGCGGAATCGACTCGCCGTCCTTCGTGACCTCGCGCGATGCGGGATCGAGCGACAGCGCGCCGTGCGTGTAGACGGGCTGCTTCTGCCCCGTGCGCCGACGCAGCAGCGCTCGGACGCGGGCCGCGAGCTCATGAAGGTCGAACGGCTTGACGAGATAATCGTCCGCGCCCGTATCGAGCCCGCGCACCCGCTCGTCGACGGCGTCGCGTGCCGTGACGATGATCACGGGCGCCGCGCCCCCCGCCTTGCGATACGCATTGAGGACTTCGATCCCGTCCGTCTTCGGCAAGCCGAGATCGAGCAGCACGAGGTCATAGACGCCGTTGGCGAGCGAGAGCTGTGCCTCGCGACCGTCGCGCGCCCAATCGATCGCGTAGCCTTCGCGGCGCAGCGCGCCGAGCACGGGCTCCGCAATCATCTGATCGTCTTCGATCAACAGCAGTCGCATGGCCTTCGCTTCCTCTCCTTGCATGCCGCCAGCATAGCGCAGAGCGAAAGCGCTCACGCGTCCGTGGCGGACGAATCCATGAACGAGGGTGCACGAGGTTTGCTTAAGCGCCGCTTAAATGGCCGTCCGCGGCAATTTGCTCGGCAGTCCTCTCGGTTCAGAGAAGCCACCCGGCTACCGCCCCGATGAAACCCGCCACGCAGGCGACGGCGGCCAGCACGCCGACAAGGCCGAGATACCAGCGGCTCGGCCGATGCGCGGCGGGCAGCGCGACTGCGGCGAGCGCAATGAGCAGCCCGACGATGAGCGGCAGCATCAAGGCATTGACGACCTGCGCGCCGATGTTCAACGAAACGAGATCGGGCTCGACGCCGACGATGAGCGCGCTGACGCCTACCGCCCCCGCATAGACGCCAAAAAACCACGGCGCACGCGACGGCCCGCCTTCGAGCGATCGGCTGTAGCCGGACACTTCGCCGATTCCCCAGGCGAGAGCCAGTGAGCAGACGATGGCCGCCACGAGCGATGCGCCAAGCACGCCCGCTCCGAACAATAAGCGACCCGCTTGGGGGCCGGCGACGCTCGAGAGCGCCGAGCTGATTTCACCGACGCTTTGCAGGCCGCGCGGATCTCCCGCATTCGACAGCGTGGCGGCGGTTGCGACGAGAACGGCTGCCGTCAGTAATTGCGTGAGCACCGAGCCGATCGCAGTCTCGACTCGCGCGTTATCGTAATCGAGCGACGTGAACTTCTTGTCCGCGACGGCGGCCTGCTGATAGAAGATCATCCACGGGTTGAAAGTCGCCCCTATCAGCGCCGCCGCCAGATAGGCGAATTCGGCGTGCCGAAACGGCATGTGCTCGAACTGTCGGGCCAAAGCACCGAAATCAGGACGCGCGTGCCACACCACGGCAAAGAACGCGAGCTCGAACATCCCGATCAACATCGCCACTCTGTCCACGCGCTTGTGCGAGCCGGTGGCGACGACGGCGAGCAGGGTGCATACCGCGAGCGGCAGCGAGACATAGCGCGGCACCCCGTACATCTCGCCAACGCCGGCGACACCGGTGAATTCGGTCACGAGCGAGCCCGTCACGGCCACCACGAGCCCGGCCGCGGCCATGCCGGCCCACCAAGCGCCGAAACGTCGGCGAACGAGTTCGCCGAACCCGCGGCCGTTGAAAATACCGAGCCGCACGCAGAGCTCCTGCATCATATAGAGCAGCGGGATCAGCGCGAGCAGCACGGGCAGCAATCTCACGCCCCATCTGGCTCCACTTTGCGCGGCGGTGACGACATTGCCCGCATCGCAATCGGCAAGCATCACAAGGATCCCCGGCCCCCAGCCGGCCGTTGCACGAAAAGCGTCGCCGCTTCGCCTCATCAATGCTTGGAAGTCGGGCATGATCGCCGCAAGGAATGTAGATGTCGTGAGGGGAAGGCTGAAAAGATAGCCCAAATCCCGACACACGAACACCCTGCACATCCGGTCACGCAGTCACGCGTTGCTCGCCTCGAACCGTCAGGCAGGGAACGCCAAAAGCCCGAGCAGCGCCGCGAGAAGGGCCGGAAGCATCACCACGGCGCCGACTCCGAGAAAATCGACGCCACGGACAACGATGCCGCCCTTGCGCAACGCGGCGAGCCAAAGAATCGTCGCCAGAGAGCCCGTGACCGACAAGTTCGGCCCGAGGTCGACGCCGACGAGCACGGCGCCCGCAACGGCTGTCGGCACCTTCGTCGCTGCAACCACGGTGCCCGCGATCAGCCCGGCGGGCAGATTGTTGACAAGACTGCAAACGAGCGCGACCGAAACGCCGGAGAGCCAAGCCGTCAGCGTCACCGAATGCCGTGCGAGCGTATCTATTTCATGGGCCAGCATGCCGATCATGCCCGTTCGGTTCAAGCCCTCGACGATCACGAAGAGCCCGGCGACGAGCGGCAGCACCGACCACGAGATCTCCGCGAGGTGCGACCAGAGCAGTCGTCGCTTTTGCAAACAGACCGCGACGAAGACCGCCGCCCCTGCCGCGAAAGTCGGCGGCCCTAATGAAATGCCTTTGGCGGAAGCCGCCATCATCACGGCAGCCATCACGACGATGCCGCAGCCCGTCGTCCTCCCGGACGCGAGAAGCCGGGGCACTTCGACGTTCCGTTCGATGCGTTCTGAAAGCGCGCCGCGCTGAGTGAAGCGCAGCGCGACGTAGGTGACGACGATCGAAAGCATCGACGGCACCGCGAACCGCGCGAGCCATGCGGCGAGGCCTGGCATCCGCTCCTGGAAAACAACGAGATTCGCAGGGTTTGAAACCGGAAGCACGAAGCTCGCGGCATTCGCGACGAATGCACAAATGTAAAGGAGAGGCAGCGGCTTCTTCGCTTTGACGGCGCGCGCAACAGCCACGACGGCCGGGGTCAGCACGACGGCCGTCGCATCGTTGGACATCGTTATCGTGACGAGCGTGCCCACGCCATAAAGCAGGAAGAAGAGACGCTTGGCGGATCCCGCCGCGCGCCTCGCGGCGAGCGCGGCCATGTAATCGAAAAGACCCTCCTTGCCCGCCAACTCGGCGACGATCATCATGCCTGTGAGGAACAAATAGACGTCGGTCCCCTTGCCGGCCGCGCGTAGCGCGTCAGCCCACGGCAATGCGCCCGATAGGCAAAGCGCCAATGCCCCGAGAAGTGCCCAGAGAGCCTCGGGCAATCTGAACGGCCGCACGACGACGCCGAATGCAGCCGCGACGGCGATCGCCCAGACGGAAAACGAATAAGCGAAGAGTCCGTTCATCGACTGTTGCCCTCGCAAGCATCGATGGCCGTCACCGCCGTTGGCATTCGCGCGACCCCGCAGTCGTTCGGCGGCTCTCGGTCCGCACGCGTCTCCGGCATCGCAACGGCAAACACGACGAGGGCGACGAACGCGACGACGGCGAGCAGGCAGAACGCGGTCCCGAAGCCGAACTTGTCCACGACGAATCCGCTCGTCAGATTGCTGAGCGCCGCACCGATGCCGACCGCCAGCGCGATCGTGCCTTGCGCGAAGCTGAACCGCCCCGTACCGCGCATCAGGTCCGACGCTACGACAATCGCCACGACGCCGAAAATACCGGCAGATATCCCATCGAGTATCTGAATACCGACTACCGCATAGGCATTGTCGGTCGCGGCGAACAGCAGCCCGCGGATCGGCAGCACGACAAGCGCGACGAGAAAGATCTTCTTTCGTCCGACGCCGGCTCGCATCGCGCGTCCCACGGCCGATGCCGTCACCATCATCACGATCTGCGCGGCAATCACGCATGCGCTAAGGCCGATCAAGTCCTGGCCGGGGTGGGTCTTGGCGATCATTTGGCCGGCAAGCGGCAGCATGGCCGCGTTGCCGAAGTGAAAGAGAACGACCGTGACGAGGAACACCCATACGTCGCGGCGCCGCATGACCTTGGCGAGCGGCAGCGGTTTGGCCTGCCCGTCCATAACGGTCTCCCCTCCGCGCGCGAGTTCGTGATCGATCTCGGACGGCCGGATGAGCATCACCGACAGCGAGCTCGCGAACGCGAACAAGCAGACGAGGTAGAACAACCAGATCGTGCCTTGGTATTGCCCGACGAGACCCGCCATCGCGGCGGCCGTGAAATTGCCGGCATGGTTGAGGCTTTCGTTGCGGCTCACGCGCGCCGGCAACGCGCGATGACCGACGATGCCGAGGCTCAGCGCGGCAAGACACGGCGCAATGACGGCCGACACGACCGCGAGCAGAACCTGAATGGCGAGCACGACGAGCAACGTCGAACCATGCGCGATCGCGAGACACCCGGCACCGATCGTCACCGACGAGACGGCGATGACCGTTCGTTTCGCGCGCGCCGCGTCGACGAGCATGCCCGCGGGAATCTGGCTCAGCGCGGTCGCAATGCCGCTCGCGCCCATCACGAGCCCGATATCGCCCGAGGACCAATGCTGCGATCCCTTGAGGAAGACGGCGAGAAACGGGCCGATGCCGTCGCGCACGTCGGCCATCAAGAACGTCAGCGCATCCAGCGCGCCGAGGCTGCGCCTCGATGGCGAGCGGCTTGTCCCCACGCCGTCATCGGTCACGTCCACAAGCCGCATCGCCGCCTCCATGACGTCAGGCATCCGCCTCGGTGCCGGCCACATGCGCGATCTCGTCGACGTCGAGCGTACGCCCGACATCGGTCTCGACGAGCTCCCCCCATGCCTCGACGCAGGCACCCGGCATCAGATGCGAGGCCAGCTCCGAGGCGGACTCGCGAGACATGCGCAACGACGTGCCGTCGTCGAGCAGCGCGCCGCGCAACTCACCCTTCGGCCCGTGCAACGAAAGAACGACGGCACCCGACACTTTCCCCGCGCGGCGCGCCGGACCAGTGCCCTCTTTCTCCTCATCGGCTTCGGCCTTCCGACGCTTCGCCTCGCCACTGTGGGGCCCATCGTCGACGACGACGTCGCCATGCGCAGTGACGATCGATACGGCGGAAACCATATTCACGCCACGCGGCTTGACGCCTCTCACGCTCACGGTGTCGCCGGGAGCGACGCGCTCGACGATCGACGAAGAAAGATGCGGCGGCAGATGAACCTGCAGATGGCCATCGAGAAGCAAACCGTCCGCATCGCCATGCGGATCGAGCAACAGCCGTGTGACGGTGCCTTTCGTTTCAGGCAGGCTTTGAGGATCTATCCAGTGCATGTCCAGTTCTCCTTGGCGGTTGGGATGCGCATCGACGACAGCCGTCACGCGCGGAGGAGAATTAGGCAATGACCATGCCATCGACGAAAACGCCCAACGACAAGGGAAAGACCGTCGATGACGGCGCGAGCGGGCAGCCGTGCCTGTCCGGTTCCTGGACAGGCAGTGTCCGATTCATTGACAACGCAGGCGATGATCGGCGCGTCGCGCCGATGCGGGCAACGCAGCTAACCGAGCCCGAGACTGGCCATCTTCGTATAGAGCGACTGACGACTGATGCCGAGCCTGCGCGCGGCATCGGCGCGATTGCCGCCGGCCAGCTCGAGCGCGCGCGCAATCAGCGCGCGCTCGACTCGCTCGATCGCATCCGCGAGCGGCAGATCGGCGAGCGCAGCCGACAACGCTTCGTCCGGCGCGCCCGATCGGCCGCCGAGAAACGCAAAGTCGTCGCCCGTTATCGCGGGACCCGGTGCAAGCGACGAGACGCGATCGATTGCATTCTTGAGCTCGCGCACATTGCCGGGCCACGAGTGATCCACGAGGCGCCGCTCGGCTTCGGGCGAGAGATACATCGCTCGCCCGGTCGACATCCGCGCGAAGGACAGGAAGTGCTCGGCCAGCGGAAGGATGTCGGCGATCCGTTCGCGCAGAGGCGGCAAATGCAGCGGCACGACGTTGAGGCGATAGAGCAGGTCTTGACGAAACTCGCCGGCCGCCACCATCGCGTCGAGGTCTCGATGCGTCGCCGCCACGACGCGAATGTCCACCCGCGTCGGCTTGCTCGTGCCGAGCGGAGTCAACTGTCGCTCCTGCAGCACCCGCAGCAGCTTCGCCTGCATGGCGCCGGGCATGTCGCCGATTTCATCGAGAAAGAGCGTTCCGCCGTCAGCCTCGGCGATACGGCCGACACGCTCGGCGACCGCACCGGTGAACGAGCCCTTCGCGTGGCCGAACATCTCGCTCTCGAGCAGGTCGTGCGGAATCGCCGCGCAGTTGACGGCGACGAACGCGGCGTCGCGTCGCGCCGACGACGCATGCAACACCCGTGCGGCCACCTCCTTGCCCGTTCCGGTCTCACCGGTGATGAGTACGCTCGCATCGGTCGCCGCGGCGCGTCCCAGTTGTTTTTGGACCTGGCGCATGGCCTCGCTGACGCCGAGCAGCCTCACGTCGCCTTGCGACGAAGGCTCGTGCGCAAAGGGTACGCAGTAGTCTTGCACCGCGTTTGCCGGCGGCTCGTTGGCGGAGAAGACGCGCCGCAACAACGACGCGATGTCGTCGCGGCCGACTGGCTTCGTCAAGTGCTCGAATGCGCCGAGCCTCATTGCGCCGATCGTGTTGTCGCTCGTCGCGTAAGCCGTCAGCATGACGACGGGCACCGCCTTCAGTCGACTGTCTTCGCGCAGCTTTTCGAGCACGGCGAGCCCGTCCATGTCGGGCAGGCGGAAATCGAGGAAGATGCATTGGGCCAGCTCGCCGCTGCGCAACCGAGCCAGCGCCGCAGCGGCCGAATCGGCCTGCACGGCGCGATGGCCGAGGTCCTCGAGCGTCTCCGCGAGACCTTCGCGGAACGCGTCGTCATCGTCGATCACGAGGATGGTTGCCACGGTATCTCCATGACGAAACGGGCGCCCGCCGCCGCATCGTCGAGCCAGACGCGGCCTCCGTGCGCGGATGCGATTTCGCGAACCACGGCGAGCCCCAGTCCCGTGCCGCCCGGGCGACCGGTGACGAACGGTTCGAAAATATGCTTACGTTGATCGTGAGGCACGCCGGGACCATCGTCGACCACTTCGATCGCGAGCAGCGCTCGACCGTCACGACACACGCGCCGGGCCACGACGGTGACGGTCCCTCCTTCGTCGACATGGCGCAACGCATTGATGAGCAAGTTGTCGAGCGCGCGGCGCAATTGCTCGGGATCGAGCTGCGCTATCGGAGCATCGCCGAGCGACGCCTCGTCATCGACCGCCCGATCGAGAACGAGCGTCACGCGTCGCTCCTCGGCACGCTCGCGGTGGGCCTCGACAATGTCCTCGAGCCAGCGCGCGACGTCCACACCGACGGGGTGAACGACGATCGGTTGCGTCAACGCGAGCAGGCTCGCGAGCTGCGTGTCGATCCGCCCGATCTGTTGAAGGATCACGCGCAGCGCATCGCGCTGTCGTGCACTGTCCCCCGCCAACGCGTTCTCCGCTTTGAGCCGCATCGCCCCCGCGGGATTGCGTATTTCGTGGGCGATCTCGGCCGCGAGCCTGCCGAGCGCACCGAATCGCTCGGCCTCGGCGAGCCTTTTTGCGAGGTCGGCCGCTTGTTGCTGCAAGGTCGCGGTGCGTTCGACGTAACGGTTCAGCGCCGCCACGATCTTGTCGAGATCGGGTTCGCCCAGCGGCTCGAAGCGCGTCGCCGCCGGGTGCCCGCCCGCAGGCACGAGGGCGGCCTCGAGCTCGACGAGATTGCGCTTCCAACGGCGCAGCGTCAGCGCGAGCACGACGGCGACCACGAGTATGACGGCGAGCACGACGGCGAGGCCCGCGGTCAACGCTTCGCCGTGCGGGCCGAGCGGCGGACGCGCGCGCGACAGCATCCATACCAGGAGCGTGCCGTCGCCGCGCACGGGGCACGCCGCCGCCACGACGGCATCCTGTCCGCTCTCGATCGCCGATTGCGCGCTCGCGCGCCGCGCCGCGGCCGTGCTCAGCGTGCGCAGAATCAACGGCGTCTCGGCCTCGGGAATATCGCGCTTGATGCCGCTGCCCTGATAAGTCGGAAAGGCGTAAGCGAGAAACCCGCTGCGGGCGGCATTGTCTTGCGCGGCGTTGCTCGATGGCGGCGCGCTCGTCCAGAAGCCGCCCTCGACACCGTCGAATCGGAGCAGCACGACATCGAGCACCGCCCGCATGAGATCGCGATTCGGCGTCGCGCGCGACGAGGCATCCGAAAGGTTGTAGCGTGAAGCCACCGCATCGCAGGCCGCGGCGGCCCGCTCTTTCGCTCCCGCGACCTGCTCGCTGCCCGCGGAACTCGCGATGAACACGACGACCGCGACGAGCATCGCGCAGAGCGCGGCGACGAGACCCCACGAGATCATGAGTTGCGTCGAAAACGATGGCCGCTTCATCGGTACGGTCGGCTGGAGGGATGGCGCAAGATTATCAGAATCGATAACCGATGCCCGCGAGGTAGATGTCGCTGTCCTTGTCGTATCCGGTCAAGACACGATTCCACGAAGCGCGCGCGAGCCAGTGCCGCGTCATCTGATAGCTCGCGCTCATCGTCACGAGAACCGAAACCTTGTCGCCCGTTCGCGTCGTGCCGCTCGTGCGGTAGGTATCGACGGCCACGTACGGGCCCGCCCCCGCGGCAAGCCTCAACGTGTTGCCGAAAAACGAGCGCCCGAGCCACAACTGCGCGGCCGCTCCATTGCGGCGCGTCAGGACGGTCTTGCCTTCGTAGAGCCAGCTCACCGTCGCGTCGACGTAGGAGCCGAAGCCATGGCGGTATTCGATACCTCTGGCCCAACTGCCCGGCGACTTCAAGCTATTGACTTCCGTTCTGCCGTAGAACACCGTCAATTCGTCGCCGCTGCCCGGGCCAGGGCGCGTGCCGTCGAATGACGCATGCGTGGCCGGCAATGCGTCGAGCCGATAGCCGATGCCGGCGAGCGCTGTCGTCGTGTTCACGCTGTTGCGCGAGTAAGTGCGATTGACGGAAAGCTGATAGAACCAGCGCGGATTCGGGTAGTAGGTGGCCGACACGCTGTACACGAGCGCGACACCGTGATCATCCGAATAGTGCCGAGCCTGGTCCGATGCCGTCGTGTCGAAATAGAAATAGCCGCCGACGCCCGCCCCGAGCGCGAGCTTCCGATCGAAGAACCATGCGCGCCTCCAATACTGGAGCGCGAAGCCGTCACGATGGTGGCCTGGAAAGTGGCCTTCGTTGAGCCACGAGTACGAAAGCGCGTTGTGCGCATCGAGCGATTGCAGATACGAGAAGCTCCACGCATAGCTCGATTCGCTCGGGCCGTTCAAGCGCGAACCGCCGGCGAGCGCCGACAACTCCTGCGCGCACGCAGTGCCGCTGCTCAGCCAAAAAATAATTGCGAACGCTTGCGACGCCCGTTGACGTCTTCCGCCGACTGCCATGCTCGCGAGCCTCTCCGATTCAAGGTTGCATCGCCCGGCGTCAGGCCCGGCTCGCGCCAGCACCGACGCAGGGGCCAGAGCGGCCTAGTTTAACGGCCACGAACCGAAACGTCGCGCGAGCGGGATGAAGCGAGAATTACATTTTTTAAACAGTCCGCCGTAGGGTTGCGTTAACGCGCCTCATCGGCATGGACGCCCGGCACGCACATTGCAAGAGATGGTGGCTTCCACGAGTCGGACCTCGGAGATGTACGCATACTTTCGGCAGACGATCGGCCCCTTCGGCGCTTCCGGGGGGGAGGAGGGCGCTCCGATTTGCGAGTGGCGCGTCAAGCGCAACTGTTCCCTGACGCCGCACCAGTCGCTCGCCGCGACCACGTTTCTGATCGCGCTGGTCGTCGGAATCGGTGTCGCATCGGCCGTCTCCTTCGGGGTATGGCTGGCTCTGCCGTTTTCGCTGCTCTACGTGCTCGCCATCGGCATCGCGTTCGTCGCCTACTCGAAGCACGCGACGGACGGCGAAACCCTGCGGCTCGTGCCGCCCTTCATGATCGTCGAAGTCGACGACGGCGGCCGGCGCACCGTGCACCGCATGAACGCCGCGCGGCTGACCGTGTTCCTCGACAGCGGCGATGGTGCGTCGGTCTACCTGTGCGACGGATGGCAGCGGATCAACGTCGGAAGACAGCTACCCGTCGCGGCGCGCGAGGAATTCGTCCGACAGTTGCGGCGTTTCATCGTGGCGGGCCGCTGACGGCCGCTCAGACATCGAAGTAGAGGTGGAACTCCCACGGATGCGGACGAAGCTTGACCGCCTCGATCTCGTGCTTGCGCTTGTAGTCGAGCCAAGTCGTGATGACGTCGTCGGTAAATACGCCGCCTTTGCAAAGAAACGCATGATCGCTTTCGAGCGCCGCCAACGCCGCGTCGAGCGAACTCGGCACCTGACGCACCGTCGCCGCTTCTTCCGGAGGCAAATCGTAGATGTTGCGATCGAGCGGCTCACCGGGATCGAGCTTTTGTTCGATGCCGTCGAGCCCGGCCATCAGCATCGCCGCGAAGGCCAGGTAGGCATTCGCCGACGGATCGGGGCAGCGGAACTCCACGCGCCGCGCGCCGGGTGAATCGGAATACATCGGGATGCGCGCGGCCGCCGATCGGTTGCGCTGCGACATCGCCAGATTGACGGGCGCCTCGTAGCCAGGCACGAGACGCTTGTACGAATTCGTCGACGGCGCGCAAAACGCCATCAGCGCACCCGCGTGGTGGAGCAATCCGCCGATATACCAGCGGCACAGATCGGATGTGAGCGCCCATCCGCCCGCATCGTAAAAGAGATTGCGCTCTTCTTGCCAGAGGCTCTGGTGGCAATGCATGCCGCTCGCGTTGTCGGCGAAAAGCGGCTTCGGCATGAAGGTAGCCACCTTGCCGTGCTTGCGAGCGACGTTCTTGCAGACGTATTTGTAGAGCATCACGTTGTCGGCCATGCGCGTCAGCGTAGCGAAACGCATGTCGATTTCGTTCTGGCCGCCCGTCGCGACTTCATGATGATGGACTTCGACCTGCACGCCGATGCTCTGCAGCGTGAGCACGATCTCCGAGCGGATATCCTGCAGCGTGTCGTGCGGAGGAACGGGGAAATACCCCTCCTTGTGGCGCATCCGATAGCCGAGATTGCCGCCGCCATACGCCCCTTCGTCGCGGCCCGTGTTCCATTCGCCTTCCGACGAATCGACGTAGTAGTAGCCGCTATGCGCGTCCTGACCGAAACGGATCGAGTCGAAGATGAAAAATTCGACCTCCGGCCCGAAGTAGCAGGTCGTTGCGATGCCCGTCTCGCGCAGATATCTTTCGGCTTTCTTCGCGATGTAGCGCGGGTCGCGTGAGTAAGGCTCGTGCGTGACGGGATCGACCACATCGCAGATGATCGTGAGCGTCGGCGTCGCGCAGACCGGATCGACGAACGCTGTCGTCGCGTCGGGCACGAGCAGCATGTCCGATTCGTGGATTTCCTGAAAGCCGCGAATCGACGAGCCGTCGAAGCCGATCCCTTCCTGAAAGAGGCTCTCGCCGACTTCCGGCAGCGTAATCGAGAAGTGCTGCCAGAGCCCGGGCAGATCCGTGAATTTCAGATCGACGATCTGAACGCCATGCCGCTTGATGAGGTCGATCACCTCCGCGGCATTTGCCGGGCGCACGACGCGGTAGCTGCCCGGTTCAGCGAAGACTTCGAACGGCGATGCCCCCGTGGATAATGTCGACGACATGGCTCGCCTCCTGAGCTTCCCTGCCCATGTTCGACCTTAGTACGTCTTCGAACAAAAACAAGGGCCGCAAGCAGAACGCCGGGCTCAGGGGGGTTGTCGGATCGGTCAGGCGTCGGCGGCCATGCCCTTCAGGCACGCATCGCCGGCGTCTTGCGCGGCGGCTCGCGTCGTGTAGTTTTCGTCCGACACCAGCGAGCGCTTCACTTGCCTTGCGGCAAAATCGACCAGCGTGATGACCCAGACATAGCCGCCGGCACGCTCGGCGGTCTGAACGAATGCGCGGACGTCGCCGCTTTGCTCGGTATTCATCTGACCTCCTTTTCTTCGGATCGACGATGCGGCACGCGGCGGTCGTAGCCCGAAGATGCGCCTGTCGCGGATTGCATCGGCCAGCCGCCGCCGTGACACGGAAGACCAAGATCACCTTGATTGTAGGCCGCGTGCACCCGATTGCGAGTCCCCCCCAAGCCGCCCCGTCGAGCGGCATTCCAGCGTCGGCGCAGTTCCGTAAAATAACCTCGGGTAGTCAATCACGTTGGAGAACCAGTCGATGAAAATCGCAGTGATGGGAGCCGGCGCGGTCGGGTGCTACTACGGCGGCATGCTGGCGCGCGCCGGACATGAGGTCGTGCTGATCGGCCGCGCGCAACATGTCGATGCGATCCGGCGCGATGGCCTGCGCTTGACGAAGCAAGACGTCGAAGAACGAATCGAGCTTGCCGCAAGCACCGAGACCAGTGCGGCGCAAGGTGCCCAGCTCGTGCTCTTCTGCGTGAAATCCACCGATACCGAAAGCGCGGCCGCCGAGCTTGCGCCCTATCTGCTCGCCGAAACCGTATTGCTGACGCTGCAGAACGGGGTCGACAACGCCGACCGTCTGCGGGCGCGGCTGCCGCACCAAATCGCGGCGGCGGTCGTCTATGTCGCGACCGAAATGGCGGGCCCCGGACACGTCAGACACCACGGGCGCGGCGAGCTCGTCGTCGAGCCGTCCCGATCAGCTGCCGAAATCGCGCGGACATTGATCGACGCGGGAATCCCGACCGAGATCTCCGACAATGTCCGCGGCGCCCTCTGGGCCAAGCTGATTCTGAACTGCGCGTATAACGCGATGTCGGCGGTCGCTCAGTTGCCATACGGCAAGCTGACGAAATGCGAGGGCGTGAATGAAGTCATGCGTGACGTGGTCGCGGAATGCCTGGCCGTTGCACAGGCGGACGGCGTCACGATTCCGGGCGACGTCGATGCCGCGGTGCGCAGGATCGCCGAGACGATGCCGAATCAATACTCGTCGACCGCCCAGGACATCGCGCGCGGCAAGCCCAGCGAGATCGATCATCTGAACGGATACGTCGTGCGGCGCGGCGAGGCGCGCGGCATCGCGACGCCGGCCAATCGCGTCCTCCATACGCTCGTGAAAGCGATCGAGCTCAGGCAGTCGATGTAGCGCCGGCGTGCAGGCCCCGGAATGCAGGGGATCGCGATTGCGGTCAATGCCGTTTCGTTGCAACCTTGAGTTCGCGCGGCCACGAACGATACTGATAAGCGTGCGCAGAATCGACGCGGAGGAGTGCCATGCCGACCTACCAATACCGTTGCGAAAAGTGCGGCGAGACGTTCGAGCATGTCGAGCATCTCGCCGAGCATGAAAAGGCGCATCCGCAGTGTCCGAAGTGCGGGAGCGACGTGGTTCAGCACGTTCCGACGCCGTTCGTCGCGAAAACGGCGAGAAAGAGTTGAGTTCGCGGAGGATCGATTCTCGACAGTTGCCTCGCGGCAAGGATGGCCCTCAACACCAATCGAACTAATTAACCGGCGAAATAATTCCAACGATGAGCATGCGCCCCGCCCTGTCATCGAAGCATCGGACGCTTCGCCGCGCGGGCGCTATCGCGCCTCACCAGCCGGTAGTTGATCGCTCTCGCCTGGCGGCGCTTTGCCTGTGCTGCGTCGTGGCGGCAATGGCAGCTTGCGGGCAGCGCGGCCCCGACACGGCGACGTATCAGGGCTACGCCGAGGGCGAATTCGTCTATTTGTCGTCGTCCCAGTCCGGCGCGCTCGCCGAGCTTTCCGTGCGGCGCGGCCAGAACGTCGCGGCCGGTGCGCCGCTCTTCGTGCTCGAGTCGGCCGACGAGAACGCTGCATTGCAGCAAGCCCAGCATCAGCTCGCGGCGGCGCGGGCGCAGCTGGCCGACCTGGAAACCGGCAAACGGCCGCCCGAAGTGGACGTAACGAAAGCGCAGCTCGCACAGGCCATCGCGCAAGCGCGGATGGCCGCACGGCAACTGGCGCGCGACGAAACGCAGTTTCATGCGGGCGGTATCTCGCAGCAGCAGCTCGACAACTCACGCACGTCGGCCGTCACGACCGCGGCGCAAGTCCGTGAATTGCAGAGCCAGTTGGTCGTCGCGCGCTTGCCGAGCCGTGAAAAACAAGTCCGCGCGCAGGACGAGCAGGTCGAGGCGGCGCAAGCCGCGCTCGCTCAAGCGCAATGGCGCGTCGACCAAAAGCGCGTAGCGGCGCCGAGCGCGGGCCTCGTCTACGACACGCTCTATCGCGTCGGCGAATGGGTGCAGGCAGGCAATCCCGTCGTCCAGTTGCTGCCGCCCCCGAACATCAAAGTGCGCTTCTTCGTGCCGGAGACCCTCGTCGGTTCGCTCGCGGTGGGACGCCATGTCGTCGTCCGCTGCGACGGCTGCGCCGCCGATATTCCCGCCACGATCACTTACGTCTCGAGCGAGGCGGAGTACACGCCCCCCGTCATCTACAGCAACGAGACGCGCTCGAAGCTCGTCTTCATGATCGAGGCGCATCCTTCGGCGGCCGATGCGCCGAAACTGCATCCGGGTCAACCCGTCACGGTCCGGCTTCAATGAACGACTCGACCGAACCGCGCGACGCCGCCGCCGATTACGCGATCGACGTGCGCAAGCTCAACAAGCACTTCGGCTCGAAGCACGTCGTGAAGGACCTATCGCTGCGCGTGGCGCGCGGCGAGATCTTCGGCTTTCTCGGTCCGAACGGCAGCGGCAAGACGACGTCGATCCGCATGATGTGTGGGCTGCTCACACCCGATTCCGGTAGCGGCGCGTGCCTCGGGTACGACATCGTGCGCGAGAGTGCGCAGATCAAACGTCGTGTGGGCTACATGACACAGCGCTTTTCGTACTGGGAAGACCTCTCGATCCGAGAAAACCTCGACTTCGTCGCGCGCATGTACGAGATGCCGCGTCACAGGGAAGTCGTCGAGCAGGCGCTCGAATCGCTCGGACTCGCTGGCCGTGCGAATCAACTGGCCGGCTCGCTGTCGGGCGGCTGGAAGCAGCGCCTCGCGCTCGCCGCCTGCATGCTGCATGAACCGAAGCTGCTGTTGCTCGACGAACCGACGGCCGGCGTCGATCCCGCCGCGCGCCGCGACTTCTGGGAGGAGCTGCATCGGCTTGCCGCACGAGGGATCTCCGTGCTCGTCAGCACGCACTATATGGACGAGGCGGAACGCTGTCACAAACTCGCTTATATCGCTTATGGGGAACTGCTCGCCGAGGGAACGGCGCAGGAGGTCGTCGCCGCGCAAGGCCTCGCGACATGGACGATATCGGGCACGCGTCTCACCGAGCTTTCGGATCGATTGCATGCGATGCCGGGCGTCGAGCAGACCGTCGTATTCGGCCCATTGCTGCATGTGAGCGGACGGGACCGCGGAGCGCTCGCCGCGACGGTCGCCGAAATCGGCAAGGACTCGTCGCTGCAAATCAGCGAAATCGCGACGGGGCTCGAGGACGTCTTCGTGTTCCTGATGAGCCGGACGCCCGACCGCTACGTCGATAAGGGGTGAGCATGAGCACGCGAGCCCCCTTCCCGACGCTGTACTTCCCGTTCTCGTTCTCGCGCTGGTGGAGCATCGTACTGAAAGAGTTCCTGCAGCTGCGCCGCGACAGGGTGACGTTCGCCATGATCGTCGGCGTGCCGATCATTCAGCTCGCGTTGTTCGGCTTCGCGATCAACACCGATCCGAAGCATCTGCCCTCGGCTGTCATCGTCTCCGACGACAGCGTGTTTTCGCGCAGCTTCATCGCGGCCATGCAGAACTCGTCTTACTTCGACATCGTCCGAACCTTGCCGAACGAGGAGGCCGGCCGCCGAGCGCTTGCGCGAGGCGAGGTCCAGTTCGTGCTCACCGTACCGGCCGATTTTTCGCGACGACTCCTGCGCGGCGAGCGGCCATCGCTGCTCGTAGAAGCGGATGCGACCGATCCGCTCGCGACGAGCACCGCGCTCAATGCACTGCCCGGGCTCGTGCAACCCGTCATCGACAAGGACGTCACCGGACCGCTCGCCCATTTGAACGGCCGCGCGGCCGCGTTCGACGTCGAGGTCCATCGCCTCTACAACCCCGAGGGAATCACACAGTACAACGTCGTGCCCGGCTTGATGGGCGTGATCCTGACGATGACGATGGTGATGATGACGGGGCTTGCGATCACACGCGAGCGCGAGCGCGGGACGATGGAAAACTTGCTCGCCACCCCGGTGCTTCCGATCGAAGTCATCACCGGGAAGATCGTGCCCTATGTCTTCATCGGGTTTATCCAAGTCTCGATCATCCTCGCCGCCGCGCGGTGGGTGTTTCATGTGCCGTTCGTCGGCGGCGTGCTCGCCATCTACGGCGCCGCTCTCCTTTTCATCGCCGCCAACCTGACCGTGGGCATCACGCTGTCGTCGCTCGCGCAGAACCAGTTGCAGGGCATGCAGCTAACCGTGTTTTATTTCTTGCCCAACATCCTGCTCTCCGGGTTCATGTTTCCGTTCGCGGGCATGCCCGCATGGGCGCAGATCATCGGCAACGTGCTGCCGCTCACTTATTTCAACCGACTCGTGCGCGGGATTCTGCTCAAGGGAGACGGTTGGGCCGACCTCTGGCCTTCCGTCTGGCCGATCGCCGTTTTCACGCTGGTGGTGATGGCCGTGGCCGTGCGGTTTTATCGGCGCACGCTCGACTAGGGGCCCACATGAAAGCGATCGCTCGCCTGCTTCTTGATGGCTGCGCCGGCTTTCTTGACTGGGCCACCCCCGTTGCCATGGTGTCGATCGTCTGCGCTTGCACGGTCGGTCCCGACTTCCATGCGCCGCCGCCGCCAACGACCCAACGCTACACGCGCGAGGAGACGCCATCGGTGACTGTCGCGGCCAGCGGCGCCGTTGGCGCTGCGCAGACCTTCGTCGCGGCGGCACATGCTCCGAGGCAATGGTGGAAACAGTTCGAATCGACGGAGCTCGATCGGCTCGTCGATTTTGCGTTCCGGCAAAGCCCAACGCTCGACAGTGCGCGCGCGAAGCTCGTCGAAGCAAGGGAAAACTACCGGGCTGAAGCGGGTGGCACCGAGTGGCCGAAAATCGACGCGACGCTCTCCGCCTCGCGCAAGAAGATCGATA
>JBCNPL010000120.1:0-6956 GCA_039593375.1 Paraburkholderia sp.
AGCTTCCGCTGATGTTCCCGGAAGACGATGACGTGCGCGCGGTCAGCGAAGCGTTCTGGGATCCGTTCGAATACTTCGTCGCGCGCCATCGCGACGGTTTGCTGAAGACCGATTTCAAGCGGGCGCTCGGCAAGGTCTCCTACCATGTGCCTTGTCACGGCCGCGTGCAGAATCTGGGGCGTAAGACGTTCGATGCGCTTTCGCTCGTACCCGGAACGGAAGTGAAGGTCGTCGAGCGTTGCTCGGGCCATGCGGGCACGTTCGGTGTGAAGAAGGAGTTTCACGCCGCGGCGATGAAGATCGGAACGCCGGTTTTCAAAGCGATGGCCGAGGGCGAGCCAGCGTTTATCGCGTCCGACTGCCAGCTTGCGGGGCACCACATCGAGCAGGGAATCGAGGAAGCAGGCCTGCGCGAAGCGCCGCTTGCGCATCCGCTCACGCTATTGCGTAGAGCTTATGACATTTGAGCAAATGCTTTTTTGACGAAGGCGACACCCATGACGATTTCGCGGAATTCATTGATGACGCTCGAGGCTTATGCCAAAGCACGCAAAGCAATGCGAGAGCAGGTGATCGAACATAAAAAAGATCGTGTCGTGCAGCTCGGTAACCATTTGACGCTTTTGTTCGAGGACGACATCACCATTCGCTATCAGATTCAAGAGATGTTACATATAGAAAAGATCTTCGACGAGGAAGGTATTCAAGGAGAGCTGGACGCTTATTTGCCGTTGGTTCCGGACGGCAGCAATCTGAAGGCGACGATGCAAATCGAGTACGAGAATGAAATCGAGCGCCGCGCGGCGTTGCGGCGCCTGATCGGCGTCGAGGATCATGTTTTTCTGCAAGTGGAGGGTGAACCGCGCGTCTATGCGATTGCCGACGAAGACCTCGAGCGCGATAACGACGAAAAGACTTCGGCCGTCCACTTCCTGCGCTTCGAACTCTCCCCCTCGATGAGGGCGCGCTTGCACGAAGGCGCGCGTTTTTTCGTCGGCTGCGATCATGTCAACTATCCGTCGCCGATCCAGGAAATCGAACCGGGCGTTCGCGCGTCGTTGCTCAAGGACCTGCGGTAGCCGTTACCAGCGCGGGACTATTCTTTCCTTACATTAAAATTACAATGCGAAAATAATTCCGCCTAGACCGGGAAATAATACCGAGCGACGGTGCGCGCAAATGGCATAAATTCCAACGGTAATTGCATGGCATGCATTCTTTGTTCTTCTTCTAAAGAGCATCGCATTCGGCATTTGCGTACTCGCAAAAATATTCTAAGATAGCGACTCCTTGTCCTTTCGGACAGCGGATAGCATCCATACGCCGTCGAGGCTATGTTGTCGATGGATGGCACGCTACCGGAGATAAGTTCGAGTCATCGTGTGCAGGCGCCATTGGTACGCTTTCTGCACACTTTTTCCATGCACGAGCGAGACCGCCTTTTCTGCGTCAACGGAGGGCAAAACCGCACTACCGCTGTGCGGATTTGGTCGCTGTCACAAAAACAAAAACACTTTGTGCAACCCGCGGCTTGGGCGTTGGACGGAACGCTCGAGCCGAGCGTCGCAGCCCGGCCAGGCTGCGTGGAGAAAAAATATGTTCGAAGAGTTGAACGACGATGAATGGGCGCGCATCGCTCCGCTTACGGTCGACGAGCCTGTCCACCCGCATCGACGCGGGAGGCCTCGCGCCGAAACGCGTATCGTGGCCAACGCGGTGCTCTGGATCCTGACGACGGGGGAACGCTGGTCGAAATTGCCGGCGCGCTATCCGTCAGGACCAACGTGCCGACGCCGATTCGACGAATGGCTGGCTGATGGCACGCTGATCGAGATGGTCAAGATTCTTTCGGAAGGCGGGCGTGTTTTCGCATACGTGCCGCAACCGCAACCAGTCGTTCGCGAAGCTCCGAAGCAGGTTCCGGCGCCCGAGTCGCCGCGTTTGCGCGGCGTCTTTTGGACCAATCCCGAATCCTGGCGGGACGCGGCGTGCAGCTATCGGGCCGGCGATTTGCCGGTCGCGTCGTCGCGGACGCTTCAGAACTCGGGTAGCGCGCACCCGCCGATGCGCGAATTCGCGCCTCATGGCACGCCTGCGTTCAGCGTCGCCGAGATCCACAAGCGGATCGACGAGTACTGCGGCTATACGATTCATGCGATCGCGCAGCCGGCGACGCGGCAATCCGCGCTCTCGTATCGCGCCTCGGCCGAAATCGTCAGGGACGGCAAGCGGCTCGAGCGCTCAGGGCTCATTGGCCCGCCTTTTGCCGATTACGAGGACGCTCAACGTCACGCGCTCGAATGGGCGCGCGACTGGCTCGATCGACATACGAGCGCGGCCGTCGTCATTTCGAGCGGGGGCGCCGATGCGAATGCGATATCGCCGGACGTTGGGGGCGCCGACGAGGCGGGACCGGAGCAGAGGGCCGCGACGATCGCGGAGATGGCGGCGGGCGGCGGGGCGAGCGATCTCGATTCGAATGCCGCGAATCCCAGGGCCAATTGGCTGCTGGGCCAGGACGGTCGGGGCGACTCGAAGCCACCCGAGCTCGCCTATCACGTTTAGGATCGCTAACCGAGCGCCGATTGAGGCTGCATCGCGGTGGCGTCCGACGGATCGGTCGGGCGCCGCGCAGCCGGGCCGTGGGCAAAGCTTCGGCCCCGCAGGCGGGGCTTGCGCCATCGCCGGAGCCGACTCAGCAGCGGCCGTACGTATCGTCGAAGCGCACGATATCGTCTTCGCCGAGGTACGTGCCCGATTGCACCTCGACGATCTCGAGCGGCACCTTGCCCGGGTTTTCCAGTCGATGCGAAATGCCGAGTGGAATGTAAGTCGATTCGTTTTCGGAAAGCAGGAACGTCTCTTCGCCACGTGTCACGCGCGCAGTGCCGCGGACGACGATCCAGTGCTCGGCGCGATGATGATGCATCTGCAGCGAAAGCCGAGCGCCCGGCTTCACGACGATGTGCTTGACCTGGAAACGCTCGCCGGTATCGATCGAATCGTAGTGGCCCCATGGGCGGTGAACCTTGCGATGGTTTGCGGCTTCGGCCCCGTGCTCGGCTTTCAGGCGCGACACAACCTTCTTTACGTCCTGCACGTGGGCCTTGTCGGCGACGAGCACCGCATCGGCTGTTTCGACGACGACGAGGTCGCGAGTGCCGACGCAAGCGATCAGCCGCCCTTCGGAATGGGCGAGCGTCGATTCGGCCCCTTCCAACAGGACGCGTCCGCGCGCAACGTTGCCGCCGGCGTCCTTCGGCGAGATTTGCCATATCGCTTCCCAAGAGCCGACATCGGACCATCCGGCTTCGAGCGGTACGGCCACGCCGCCGGGCAACGCGTCGTCGCTCGAGAGTCGCTCCATCACCGCATAGTCGATCGAATTCGAGGGCGATGCGGCGAACGCGTCCCGATCGAGTCGGAAGAAATCGCCATCGAGCTTGCCGCTCGAGTGTGCCTCGACGCAAGCTTCGTAAATCGCGGGCTCGAGGTGGCTGACGGCGTGCAGCCATGCCGAGGCGCGCACGATGAAAATGCCGCTGTTCCACCAGTACTCGCCCGAGGCGATGTATTGCCGCGCGAGCTCCATATGAGGCTTTTCCACGAAGCGCGCGAGTCGCCGAGCTGGGCGGGCCGATAGATGGGAGCCATCTTCGCCGTTCGGTGGGAGCGGCTCGCCGAGGCGCAAGTATCCGTAGCCTGTTTCCGCGTGCGTCGGCACGATACCGAGCGTTGCAATCATCCCGTCGGCCGCGTGGCGTATTCCGGCCAGGACCGCCGCGCGAAAACCGGCCGCGTCGGCGATCGCATGGTCGGCGGGCATCGCGATCAGCATCGCGTCGGAGTCGGTCTCGGCTCGCGTTCGCGCCAGCGTATCGAGCGCGGCGATCGTGAGCGCGGGCGCCGTATCGCGTCCGGTCGGCTCGAGCACGACGCGCGCGCGCACGCCGCTCGCGCGCAATTGCTCGGCGGTCGTGAAGCGATGTTCATCGCCACAGACGACCGTGACTTCGTCGGCGAACGGGAGATCGCTGACGAATCCTTCGAGCCGGCGCGCAGTCGACTGCAACAGCGACTCGTCGCCGAGCAATTCGATCAATTGCTTCGGATAGAGCTCGCGCGACATGGGCCACAGGCGCGTGCCGGAGCCGCCTGCGAGGATGACCGGGTGAACCTTGAACCGTGTGGGCGCGAGCGGCGGCGTCTCGGGCGGCGTCGCGGAGTCGCGCGGCCGTTGCTCGGGAGGCTGCGAACGAGTATGAGCGTAGGGGCTGTTCATATCTTCCCTCCTGGGCGTGATGGATGATCTGCCGCTCAGTGTCGCAAGAAGTAAATCGTCAATAAAAGCCGCGCGCGCCCGGCAGCCGTTAGCACAACTAAGGAAAGTCCCTGCGGGGCGCGGCAGCGCGCGGACACGGGCAGCCGGCCAGTAACAAAAAAATCAAAAAAATAATCCGGTAAACCCCGTTGAAATTTTTTCGAATATTCGTCGGCTTGCCGTGCGCTTTTTGATAGCGCTTGATGGATACCCATGAATAGACGCGTGAAATCGAGGTGTTGCGATGCTGGGCCTTCTCTCGCGGTTGATCGACGTCGCGCTCGTGAGCGCCGGAGCGTTTACGGCGGCCGCGCTGCATGCGGGGCAACCGGTTTGGCTCAGCGATACGCAGAGCATCGCGCTGGCGTTCGACGCCATGCTCGTCGTCGCCTTTTTCCCAGCCTTCGGAATCTATCGCTCGTGGCGGGGCAAGCCGCTCGGCGATCTGCTCTGGCGGACAGCGCTTGCCTGGCTCATCGTGGAAGCCGCCGGCGTATCGATGAGCTTCAGCGTCCATCGTGTCGACGCGCTTTCGCGCGCATGGCTCGCACTCTGGGCGGTGTCCTCGATCGCGCTGCTGCTCGGGGCGAAGATACTCGTCTACACCGCGCTCAAGCGGCTGCGCCGTCACGGCTTCAATCGGAAGGCCGTCGCGATCGTCGGCAGCGGACCATACGCCACATCGCTCATCGAGCGAATGAAAGCGCGTCCCGACGCGGGTTTCTCGCCTGTCTGCGTCTTCGACGACGAGCACGACATGCGCGATGAAGCCACGTCGCAGGTGAGACGGCCGACCGCCAGCACGATCGACGGCGTCCCGCTCGAGCGCAACTTCGACGATCTCGTCGGGCTCGTGAAGCGTCGAGCGATTCGTGAGCTGTGGCTGGCGTTGCCGATGTCGCGCGAGCCGATGGTTCATCGGATCGTGACGGCATTCAGACACGACTTCGTGAACATTCGCTTCATTCCGGACGTGAGCAGTCTGACGCTATTGAATCAGGAAGTGGTCGATCTGCTCGGCGTGCCGGCGATCAATCTTGCCGCGTCGCCGGTGGGCGAAGTGCGAGCGCTGCCGAAGCTCGTCTTCGACCGGCTCTTCGCATTCGGCGCGCTCGTCGCTCTTGCGCCGCTCATGCTCGTCGTCGCGGTCGCCGTGAAGCTTTCCTCGCCGGGACCTGTCTTTTTTCGGCAGAAGCGCCTGGGCGCGGACGGCAAGGCGTTCGAAATCTACAAGTTCCGCACGATGAAGGTGCATTCCGAGAGCGCGGGCCGTGTCACACAGGCGACGCGCCACGATCCGCGCGTGACGCCCGTGGGCCGTTTTCTGCGACGCACGAGCCTCGACGAGTTGCCGCAGTTCATCAACGTCCTGAAGGGCGAGATGTCGGTGGTCGGGCCGCGGCCGCACGCGCTCGAGCACGACGATCTCTACAAGGATCTCGTGAACGGCTACATGTTTCGCTATCGGATCAAGCCAGGCATCACGGGGTGGGCACAGATCCACGGCTTTCGCGGCGAGACCGATCGCATCGAGAAGATGAGCGGGCGCGTCAAGCTCGATCTCTACTACATCCAGAACTGGACGTTCTGGTTCGACATCAAGATCGTCGCACTCACGCTCTGGAAGGGATTCGCGGGCAGCAACGCTTATTGAACGGAAGTGCGACGAGCGCTTCGAAGGCGCACGTCACCGAGCGTTTCCGACACCGTCACAACCTTATCGCTCAATTTGCTCGAGGGCATCGAAACATGAACGTGACCATCATCGGCTGCGGCTACGTAGGTCTTGTAACGGGCGCATGCCTTGCCGACATCGGCAACGACGTCTGCTGCTACGACGTCGACGGGAATCGGATCGCCACGCTCGAGGCGGGTGGAATGCCGATCCACGAGCCGGGCTTGCGCGAGATCGTCGCGCGCAATCGCGGCGCGGGGCGGCTTACCTTCACGACGGACGTGCGCGTCGCCATCGAGCACGGCGATATCGTCTTCATCGCCGTGGGGACGCCGAGCGGCGAGGACGGATCGGCCGATCTGCAATACGTGCTTGCCGCGGCGAAGGAGATCGGTCGCTACATGGCGCGCTTTACCGTCGTCGTCGACAAGTCGACCGTACCGGTGGGCACGGCCGAACGCGTACGTTCAGCGATCGCCGAGCAATTGGCGCTGCGCGGCTCCGATGCGTTGTTTTCGGTTGTCTCCAACCCCGAGTTCCTCAAGGAAGGCGCCGCCATCGACGATTTCACGCGGCCCGAGCGGATCGTGCTCGGCTGCGACGACGACGCGCTCGGCGAACGCGCGAGCGAGTTGATGAAGCGCCTATACGCCCCGTTCAATCGCAACCATGAGCGGACGCTGCATATGGACGTGCGTTCCGCCGAATTCACGAAGTACGCGGCGAACGCCATGCTCGCGACGCGCATCTCTTTCATGAACGAGCTCGCCAACCTGGCCGAGCGCGTCGGCGCCGATATCGATGCCGTGCGTCGCGGTATCGGCTCGGACTCGCGCATCGGTTATCACTTCCTATACGCGGGATGCGGTTACGGCGGCTCCTGCTTTCCCAAGGACGTCCACGCGCTCATGCGCACCGCGCACGAGAACGATCAGGAGTTGCGCATTCTCCAGGCCGTTT
>JBCNPL010000121.1:0-6838 GCA_039593375.1 Paraburkholderia sp.
GATACTCGAGCAGTTCGGGCGAGAGCGCGATCGTCCCATGCGCGCGCACGTGATAGGCGATGATCAGCTCGTTCTTGCGAATGAACTCATAGACGCCGACGAGATCGATCGTCTCGGCCTCGAGTGCCGTCTCCTCGCGCACCTCGCGCGCGATGCCGGCCTCGGGCGTCTCGCCATGCTCGAGAAACCCCGTTATCAGCGCGAACATGCCCTCGGGCCAGGCGGCATTGCGGGCCAGCAGGATCTTGCCTTCGTACTCGACGATCGCCGCGACGACGGGCAAGGGGTTGTTCCAATGCACGAAGCCGCAGTCCTGGTCGGGACAGATCCGCCGGAGCCGGCCGCCATCCTCGGCAGGATCGGCTCGCTCGACGAGCGGCGTCGCGCAGCGTGGGCAGTACTGATATTCGGTCATCGGTCGTGGCGGCAACGCGGCAGAGGCGCGCGCGAAGGCGGAAACGCGTTCATTCTATCGGCTCCGCCCGCGCCGTGCGCTGTCGCGTCCCGATCAGACCTGGGCCCGCACCCACTCCGTGACGCCAGCCAGCGCCGCCGGCAGATTGGCCGGATCCGTGCCGCCTGCCTGCGCCATGTCGGGTCGCCCACCGCCCTTGCCGCCCACCTGCTGAGCGACGAAATTGACGAGCTCGCCGGCCTTCACTTTCTTGCTCGCGTCGGCCGTCACGCCGGCGATGAGGCTGACCTTCCCGCCATCGACGGAGGCGAGCACGATCGCGGCATGCTTGAGCTTGTCCTTCAGCTTGTCGACGGCTTCGCGCAGTGTCTTGACATCGGCGCCTTCGAGCGTCGCCGCGAGCACTTGCAGCCCGCCCACGTCGACGGCCTGCGTGACGAGTTCGTCGCCCTGGCTCGATGCAAGCTTCGACTTCAGCGCGGCCAGTTCCTTCTCGAGCGACTTGACCTGGTCCTGCACCTGGCCGATGCGCTGCGTGAGCTCGGACGGCTGCGCCTTCAGCGTGGCCGCGGCTTCGTTGAGCCGCGCTTCGAGCGTTTGAACATAGCGCACGGCGTTATCGCCCGTAATCGCCTCGACGCGCCGGATGCCGGCCGCCACACCCGTCTCGCCGACGATCTTGAAGAAGCCGATGTCGCCCGTCCGATGCACGTGCGTGCCGCCGCAGAGCTCGCGCGAAAAGCCGAGATCGAGCACACGCACCTCGTCGCCGTACTTCTCGCCGAAGAGCGCCATCGCGCCGCCCTTCACGGCCTCGTCGAACGGCATCACGCGCACGACGCCGGGCGCATTGGCGAGCACCTCGGCATTGACGATGTCTTCGACGCGCCGAATCTCGTCATCGGTCATCGGCGCGTTATGGACGAAGTCGAAGCGCGTCTTGTCCGGGTCGACGAGCGAACCCTTTTGCTGCACGTGCGAACCGAGCACTTCGCGCAACGCCTTGTGCATCAGGTGCGTGGCCGAATGGTTGCGCGCCGTGCGCGCCCGGCGTATCGCGTCGATCTCGGCCTTCACGACGTCGCCGACTTTGAGCGTGCCCTGCTCGACGAGACCGTGATGGCCGATCACGTCGGCCTGCACCTTCTGCGTATCGAGCACGGCGAACCGCACGCTGGCGTTGGCGAGCACGCCCGTGTCGCCGACCTGACCGCCCGACTCCGCATAAAACGGCGTGTGATCGAGCACGACGACCGCGTGCTGGCCGTGCTCGGCCCGATCGACGGACGAGCCATCGACATAGAGCGCGACGACCTTCGCGTCGTCGAAGATGACCTCCTCGTAGCCATGGAACGTCGTCTTCGCGCCGGAGTACTCGAGCCCCTGCGCCATCTTGAACTTGCCGGCGGCGCGGGCCTGCTCGCGCTGGCGCGACATCGCCTCGTCGAATGCCGCCTCGTCGACGGACACGCCGCGCTCGCGGCAGACGTCGGCCGTCAGGTCGAGCGGGAAGCCGTACGTATCGTGCAGCTTGAACGCCACTTCGCCGTCGAGCACCTTGCCGCCTTTCTTCTCGAGATCGGCGAGCGCCGCTTCGAGGATCGACATGCCGTGCTCGATCGTCTCGAAGAAGCGCTCTTCCTCCTGGCGCAGCACGTCGGTGACGCGCGCCTCGCCTTCTCGCAGTTCGGGGTACGCGCCGCCCATCTGCGCCACGAGATCGGCCACGAGCTTATGGAAGAACGGTCGCTTGCAGCCGAGCTTGTAACCGTGTCGAATGGCGCGGCGCACGATCCGGCGCAGCACGTAGCCGCGCCCCTCGTTGCCGGGAATGACGCCATCGACGATGAGGAACGAGCACGCACGAATATGATCGGCAATGACCTTCAGCGAGTTGTTCGAGAGATCGGACACGTGCGTTTCGCGCGCGGCCGCCTCGATGAGCGCCTGAAAGAGATCGATCTCGTAGTTGCTGTGAACGTGCTGAAGCACCGCGGCGATACGCTCGAGGCCCATGCCCGTGTCGACGCACGGTTTCGGCAGCGGCGTCATGTTGCCTTGCGCGTCGCGGTTGAACTGCATGAAAACGAGATTCCAGATCTCGATGTAGCGATCGCCGTCTTCCTCGGGCGATCCGGGCGGGCCGCCCCAGACTTCGGGCCCGTGATCGTAGAAGATTTCGGAGCATGGACCGCAGGGGCCCGTGTCGGCCATCTGCCAGAAGTTGTCGGATGCGTAGCGCGCGCCCTTGTTGTCGCCGATGCGCACGATCCGCTCGGCCGGCACGCCGATTTCGTTCGCCCAGATGCCGTAGGCCTCGTCGTCTTCCTGATAGACGGTGACCCAGAGCTTCTCCTTCGGCAACTGATAGATCGTCGTCAGCAATTCCCACGCGTAGTGAATCGCGTCGCGCTTGAAGTAATCGCCGAACGAGAAGTTGCCGAGCATCTCGAAGAATGTATGGTGCCGCGCCGTATACCCGACGTTCTCGAGGTCGTTGTGCTTGCCGCCCGCCCGGACACTGCGCTGCGCCGTCGTCGCACGCCGGTATGGACGCGATTCCGCGCCGAGAAACACGTCCTTGAACTGCACCATGCCCGAATTGGTGAACAGCAGCGTCGGATCGTTGGCGGGCACGAGGCTCGACGAGCGGACGATCGTATGGCCCTTCGACTCGAAGAACTTGAGGAATTTCTCGCGGATTTCGGCGGCTTTCATAAAGAACTGGGAGACGGTCTCGACAGGAATCCGGCGGCCGTGCGCAACGACCAAGCCGTTTTCACCCTAAACGAGTCATTATACGGAAATGTCGGCCCGGCGCCCCGTTCCGTGGGCCGCTCGCCGCGCCCGCCGGTGCGAGGGCCCGCGAAAAGCGCTTAAGATGCTGTCGACGCCGGCCTCCGGCCGCCATTCAGAGGAGACAGATTTCCTTATGGGAGCGCTCAGCCACCTTCGCGTGCTCGATTTGACGCGCGTCCTTGCCGGCCCCTGGTGCGCGCAGACGCTTGCGGACCTCGGCGCCGACGTGATCAAGATCGAGCGCCCCGGCGCGGGAGACGACACGCGCCACTGGGGCCCGCCCTACCTCAAGACGCCCGATGGCGCCGACACGCGCGAGGCCGCCTATTACCTCTGCGCGAACCGCAACAAGCGCTCGGTAACGGTCGATATCGCCACGCCGGAAGGCCAGAAGATCGTTCGTGAGCTGGCGCGCTCGAGCGACGTGGTGCTCGAGAACTACAAGGTCGGGCAACTGACGAAATACGGCCTCGACTACGCGTCGCTCGCCGCGCTCAAACCCGATCTCGTCTACTGCTCGGTGACGGGCTTCGGTCAAACCGGGCCGTTCGCCGAGCGCGCCGGCTACGACTTCATCGTCCAGGGCATGGGCGGATTCATGAGCATCACGGGCGAGCGAGACGGCCTGCCGGGCGGCGGCCCGCAAAAAGGGGGGGTCGCCATCGCCGATCTGATGACGGGCATGTACGCCACCGTCGCCGTGCTCGCCGCGCTCGCGCACCGGGACCGCACGGGCGCCGGGCAGTACATCGACATGGCGTTGCTCGACGTGCAGGTCGCGATGCTCGCCAACATGGGCTCGAACTATCTGGCGAGCGGGAAGCCGCCGGTGCGCTGGGGTAACGCCCATCCGAACATCGTGCCGTACCAGGCGTTCCAGACGAGCGACGGATGGATCATCGTCGCCGTGGGCAACGACGCGCAGTTCCGCAAGTTCGTCGAGGCGGGCGGACGCGCCGAGCTCGCCGACGATCCGCGTTTCGCGACGAATCCCGAGCGCGTCCGCCATCGCGACACGCTCGTCCCGCTCATCGCCGAAATGGTCCGCTTGCGCGGCAAGCATGAATGGATCGAAGCGCTCGAATCGGTCGGCGTGCCGTGCGGCCCCATCAACGATCTCGGCGAAGTCTTCGAGAACGAGCAGGTCGAGGCAAGGGGCCTGCGCGTCGAGGTGCCGCATCCGAGCGGCGCGACGGCCGCGCTCGTGCGCAATCCGATCCGCATGAGCGCCACGCCGCCCGAGGTGCGCTCCGCGCCGCCGACGCTCGGCGAGCATACGGACGCGGTGTTGCACGAACTGCTGGGCTATGACGACGACGCCATCGCGGCACTGCGGGCGCGCGGCGTAATTTGACGGTAACGGTCGCAGCCGGTCAGCCTCGACGGCCGACCGGTCACGCGGCGAGCGACAGCAGCCAGCGCCGCCCTTCGTCCCAGTCGCCGAGGCCGCTGTCGGCATTGATATGGCCGCGCGCCCCGATCTCGACGATGCGCCCACCCCACGCCTTCGCGCAGCGCCGCGCATGGTCGATGCTGCCGTAGGGATCGTCGCTGCTCGCGACGACGATCGTCGGAAACGGAAGCGGCGCCATCGGTACGGCGTCGTAGCCAAGCGCGGCCGAGGGGAACTCGGCGCCGGCAGGGTCCGGCACCGCGACGAGCAGCGCGCCCGCCACTTTCGCGCGTTGCGCGGGCGTCGCGCGCCGCGCGGCCCAATGCACCGCCGTCAGGCAGCCGAGACTATGCGCCGCCAGCAATAGTGGGCCGTCCTCGGTCTGGTACGCGGCGACCGCCGCGTCGAGCGCGTCGCACCATGCGTCGCAGACCGCCTGCTCCCAATCGGGCATCTCGACGCGCACGAACGACGAATCGGCTTCTTCCCAGCGCGTTTGCCAATGCCCCGGACCGGAGTTGCCGTAGCCCGGCAACACGTAAACGGTTCTTCTACTCATTGTTTGCTCGTTGATCGTTCGCTCGTGATCGAAACCGATGATGGGCGGCCCGCCCGCTGTGCGCGCGAAAAGCGCAATTCGTGCGCCGGCGAGTAGTATAAGGTCCGATCGCCATGACCGAGGAGTTGCGAAAAATGAGCCATCAACAGTGGACGGACGTCGACGCCTATCTTTCCGAAATCCTCGTACCGCACGACGCGGCACTCGAAGCCGCGCTCGCCGATAGCGCCGCGGCGGGGCTGCCCGATATCAATGTCACGCCGAACCAGGGCAAGCTGCTTCATCTGCTCGCACGCATCGCGGGCGCGCGCCGGATCCTGGAAATCGGCACGCTTGGCGGCTACAGCACGATCTGGCTCGCGCGGGCGCTCGGTGAAGGCGGCTTGCTCACGACGCTGGAGTTGAATCCCGACTACGCGCGGGTCGCGCGCGGGAACCTCGAGCGGGCCGGCGTTTCGCATCTCGTCACGGTGCGCGTCGGCGACGCCGTCGAGTCGTTGCGCCAGCTCGCGGCCGAAGACGCGCCGCCATTCGATTTCGTGTTCATCGATGCGAACAAGGACGCCTATCCTCAGCATCTCGAAGGCGTTCTGAAGCTTTCGCGCCCGGGCACCGTGATCGTCGGCGACAACGTCGTCCGCAACGGGCGCGTGGCCGACGAGCGCAACGGCGATCCCGACGTGCTGGGCGTGCGCCGCTATTTCAAGCGGACGGCCGCCGATCCGCGCCTGACGGGCACGGCGATTCAGACAGTCGGCAGCAAAGGCTGGGACGGATTCTCGGTAACGCTGGTCGAGCAGTAAGCGCCGAGCGCCCGCGGCTCGGCACCGCACCGATGAGGCCGCTCAGGTAGAATGATCGGATCGAGCGGGCGCGCCCCGCGTTGTGTAGGCCGACCCATCTTTTACGCATGAACACCGAACGTAACGAGGCCGCGGCGGCAGCGCCGTCCAATTTCATCCGCAATATCGTCGACGAAGACAACCGCAGCTCGAAGTGGAGCGGCCGCGTCGAAACGCGCTTTCCACCCGAGCCGAACGGCTATCTGCATGTCGGCCACGCGAAAAGCATCTGCCTGAACTTCGGCATGGCGCGCGACTACGGCGGCGTCTGCCATTTGCGGTTCGACGATACGAATCCCGAGAAGGAGAGTGTCGAATACGTCGAGTCGATCGTCGACGCCGTGCGCTGGCTCGGCTTCGATTGGGCGAAGGACGGCAAGGAGCACCTCTACTATGCGAGCGATTACTACGACAAGCTCTACGAGTTCGCCGAGCTGTTGATCGAGCGCGGCAAGGCTTATGTCGACAGCCAGTCGGCCGAGCAAATGCGTGCCACGCGCGGCTCGCTGACCGAGCCCGGCACGCCGTCGCCGTATCGCGACCGGACGCCCGAAGAAAGCCTGGACCTCTTTCGCCGAATGAAGGCCGGCGAATTCGACGAAGGCGCGCACGTGCTGCGCGCGAAGATCGATATGAGTTCGCCTAACCTGAACATGCGCGATCCGGTCCTCTACCGGATCCGTTTCGCGCATCACTATCGGACGGGCGACCGCTGGTGCGTCTATCCGATGTACGACTACACGCACTGCATCTCGGACGCGCTCGAGGGCATCACGCATTCGCTTTGCACGCTCGAGTTCGAGGACCATCGCCCGCTTTACGACTGGATC
>JBCNPL010000122.1:0-6830 GCA_039593375.1 Paraburkholderia sp.
GCCGATTCGTTGAGGTCGGTCTCGAGACGCGGCGTCGGCAGGCGCGCCGCGAGGTCGGACAGATTGGCGCCCGGCGCATAGGCCAGCGCGGCGTAGTGCGCGGCCATCGGCCCGCGCGCGTCCTTGTTCGGGTTCGCGTGGCGGACGTTGAGCAGCCCGTAGCGGCGCTCGCCCGTATAGCCGATCCGCAGGCGGATCCCGGCGAGCCACGGAATGAGGGCCGACTTCAGTGAGTTCGGCAACACATAGGCCGCGTCGTAGCCTACGTCGCGCAAATCGGCGGCGAGCTGCCAGCGCCGCACGACCTGTAGCTTCCCGTGAGCGAGGTCCGTCGCATGCACCTCGCGAATTTCGGGCATGCGCTCGAGCACGGGAGCGACCCAGGTCGGCGCGAGCGCATCGATCGCGATGCGCGGATGCAGCTGCTTCAGCAGCGCGAAAAGCGGCTGCGCCATCAATGCGTCACCGATCCAGTTCGGTGCGATAACCAACGCGCGACGCATCTGTATGAGTGTCCGAGATCGAAGTCGAACGCGGCCCTTCATCGGGCGCGCGAGCGGTGAAATTAGGCGAAGCCGGACGCCGCCCGCTCACGTGGAGCCGGGCGATGCGGCTTCGGTGCTTGAACGCGGCGCCGAGCGTGCCGTCAGTGATGACCCTTGACGACTTCTCCGTCGCGCAGCTTGTAGCGCGTGCCGCAGTAGGGGCAACGGGCTTCGCCATGCGAGACGTCGATGAATACGCGCGGATGCGTGCTCCACCGTGGCATCGAGGGGTTGGGGCAGTAAGCGGGCAGATCTTTCGCTGACAGTTCGACCAGCGGCATTTCTTTGATGGTGCTCATGAGGACCAATTCTCGTTGTATGCGATGTACTGCGGCGATGCTGGCGCGCCAGGCGACGCCGGACGCTTGCCGGCGTCGCGGCGCGGGCCGCGCATCAGACCTTCGTGAGCCAATGGGCGTACTTGGCGTTCTTGCCCGAAACGATATCGAAAAATGCCGATTGCAGCTTCTCGGTGATCGGGCCGCGCACTCCGCTGCCGATCGTCCGATTGTCCAGTTCGCGAATCGGCGTCACTTCGGCGGCCGTGCCCGTGAAGAAAGCCTCGTCGGCCGTATAGACCTCGTCGCGCGTGATCCGCTTTTCGATGACTTCGAGACCGGCTTCGCGCGCGAGCGTAATGATCGTATCGCGCGTGATGCCGTCGAGGCACGAGGAAAGATCGGGTGTGTAGATCTTGCCGTTGTTCACGAGGAAGAAGTTTTCGCCCGAGCCTTCGGAGACGTAACCGTCGACGTCGAGCAAAAGCGCCTCGTCGTAGCCGTCGGCGGTGGCTTCCTGGTTGGCGAGGATCGAGTTCACGTACCACCCCGATGCCTTCGCGCGCACCATCGAGACGTTGACATGATGCCGCGTGAACGACGATGTTTTCACGCGAATGCCCTTCGTGATGCCTTCCTCGCCGAGATACGCTCCCCAGGGCCAGGCCGCGATCGCGACGTGGATCGTATTGCCGCGTGCCGACACGCCGAGCTTTTCCGAGCCGACCCAGACGATCGGCCGGATATAGGCCGACTCGAGCCCGTTCGCGCGCACGACCTCCGCTTGCGCGGCGATCAGCGTTTCGCGATCGAACGGAATATCCATCTGGAAAATCTTCGCCGAATTGAAGAGCCGCTTCGTATGCTCCTTCAGGCGGAAGATAGCCGTGCTGCCGTCGGCTGTCTTGTAGGCGCGCACGCCCTCGAAGACACCCATGCCGTAGTGCAGGGTATGGGTGAGCACGTGGATCTTGGCGTCGCGCCACTCGATCAACTTGCCGTCCATCCACATCTTGCCGTCGCGGTCGGCCATTGACATTCGTAATCTCCTAGCGGGGTGGGCCCCGTGCGGTAAATGCGACATTTTAGCGTCTTTTGCGCGCGCTCCGAAGGTGGAATGCGCAAGGCGCCCTGCTCAGGGCGTCCGCCGAGGGGGCCGCTTCCGGAGCCGGGTCCCCGAGTTTTCGCGCTGCTCGGGAGGAGGTCTCCGCCGGCGGGCGGGCCACCGCATGGCGGCGGATTGGGCAGCCATATATAATCGGGTGCCCGCCGGTTCCGCCGCTCCTCGCCCCGATGCTCGCCCGCCTTAGCCCGACTGATCGCGCCGCCTTTCTCGATGGTGCGCGCACGTACTCGCCGACAGTGATGGCGCTGATCTCGTGGGGGCTCGTGACCGGGATCGCGATGAGCAAGTCGGTGCTGACCATGCCGCAGGGGCTCGCGATGTCGGTGCTTGTCTACGCGGGGTCGTCGCAGCTTGCGGTGCTGCCGCTGCTCGCGGCGAAGCTGCCGATCTGGACCGTGCTGCTGACCGCGGCGATGGTCAACCTTCGGTTCGTCATCTTCAGCGCGGGCCTCGTGCCGCACTTCTCCTATCTGTCGTTCTGGCGGCGCGTTGCGCTCGGCTACTTCAACGGCGATATCGTCTACTTATTATTCCTCAAGAAGTCGTTCCCGACGGGGCGCGTGCCGGGCAAGGAGGCTTATTTTTGGGGAATGGCGGCCGTGAGCTGGACCAGCTGGCAGGTTTCGTCGATCGCTGGCATCGTGCTCGGAAGCTTGTTTCCTGACAACTGGGGGCTCGAGCTCGCCGGCACGCTCGCGCTCGTGCCGCTCGTCGTCGCGGCCGTCGCGAATCGATCCACGTTCGCGGCGGTCGCCGTGGCCGCCGTCATCGCGATCCTTGCGATCGATCTGCCGTTCCGGTTCGGACTCCCGCTTGCCGTCTTGGCGGCGATCGGCGCGGGCAGCGTCGCCGATCTGCTCGCCGACCGGGCGGCGGGGCGCCGCATTCGCGCCGAATCGAGTCCTCGCGTACGAGAGGAGAAAGCACGTTGAGCGCGATGCAGATCTGGCTCGCCATCGCCGGCATGACGGTCGTCACTACGGTCACGCGCGCTTTCTTTTTGCTCGGCGGCGAGCGAGCGACGCTGCCCGAGCGCGTGCAGCGCGCACTGCGTTATGCGCCGGCGGCGGCGCTCGTCGCCGTCATCGTGCCCGACGTGCTCGAAACGCCGCAGGGCCTTTCCGTCGCACTCGGCAATCATGCGCTTTACGGCACGCTCGCCGGTCTCGCGTGGTTCCTCTGGCGGCGCGGGATGCTCGGCACTATCGTCGTCGGGATGCTCGTTTTTACCGCGCTCAGGCTTTGGGGCTGAGGCTGGCGACAGGGCGGGCCGATAGCTGGTCGATGCGTCAATGCGCAGGGAGACGTTATGAGTCGGTATCAAGCGCCTAGCGTGCTGAGGCGCTGGATCATGGATGTACCTGGTGGCGACCTTCACGAACTCACGATATTGAGTGGCGGGCACGTGTGCATGGCGTCAGGCCGATTCGCGCACAGCTCGGGCTCGACCAGCTGCACGTGGGCCGAGTTCGCGGAGGGAAGGCTGAATGCGTTGGCGGCCGAGAGGTTGGGCAGCGATGTCGTCGCCGAAGCTCTAGCGTACATTTCCAGCCTTTGACGCGAATCTGACTCGACGCCGCTGTTCCGAGCGTTTGGTGCGGTCGGTGTAGAGGGGCACGAAGATGTGATCGTTGGCGGCTCGCTCGCGGCAAGCTTTGTTGTTGCGTGTATCGTCGTTTGGCTCGCTTTGTCACTGCTTAAGTTCCGTAGACGTATCGGAGTTTGACCATGGCCCTGAGCGCCATCGATCTCGCTCCTGGAAGAGGACGGCGTCTCTGCAATGGAAAGGGCGACACGTCACAGGAAAAGCTGCGTTCGGAAAACTTCTCATGGGTCCGCTCTGGCGGCGCTCCCTTCTGATTTTGACGGGCCACGGCCAGCGCATCGCCAACGCAATGGTAGGTTCGACTCTCGTTGCCTTATCCTCAAGAAACAGATCACGCTGTCGTTCCTGAAGGCGAAATGAGGATCGAGCAACGTTCTACCGCGCGCTTAGTTGACGGTCGGCGATCGTGAGTTGGGCGGGGCCGAGAGCATCAATGAACCGAGTTTATCCAGCAGCTTCTGTGGCGCAAAGGAAGCCACGTTTGTGCCGTTCGCTATGGCGGTGCGGTTGACGCAATTGCACGTTTCGGGGAACAGCGGCACGGCCGATCCAGCCATCGCTCGGCGGCACGCTCGCCGGTGTTCGCGTATGCGCCGTCGCGACAACCGAACGCCGGACCATTCCGACCCACATCGATGCAGCGGGAAGCAGACCTTACACTGCGGGCTCATGAGGTAGGCACACGCGGAATTCGGCATGCGGTCTACCGCAATTCCGCCAGCATTTCGATTGCTCTAGCTGGCTTTTGGACTCGATACCCGATCCAGCGCATTGCGAATTCGTGGCACCTTCTATTCCGATGCAGCTCCAAAGAGGAGCGCCATTTGAGTCTCGAACAATGAAGCGGGCTGGCTGCAGTCCGTCTTCCCACGCGCTATATGCTGACGGCGCCGGAATGACCCAATAATATTTCCCGACGATCAATCGATTTCTCGCTGTCATATGTCCTCCTCGCGGCTGACCAGATCACAGCTAGCCGATGCTGCATCGCCTCCAGTACTGCTTCATGCTCCCAGCGCCGGATGCGCCTGTAATCGGCCGGCGTGCACTGGTGCTTCAGCGAGCAGCGTGGGCAGGCGCTACTCCAGTAGGTGCGCTGTGTCAGTCCACCGCGCTCGACCGAACTGTATCGGTAAATCGCGCGCTGCCCCGCCGGGCATTGATACTGATCGTCTTTAGCGATGTAGACCAAGTCACCACGATCGAACTGTCAATCAGCGTTTGCCCCAGAGGTTAGTGATTTGGGTACCATCGCCGCGATGCCGGCCTCATCGCACGCTTTGATTTCCGGTGCGTTGAAGTATCCACGGTCTGCCAACGCCTTGAGTTTGCGCTTTCCCATGGCATCACGGGCGGCCCTCGCCATGCGGGTCAACTGGGCCCGGTTGCTGCCAACGTTGGTGACTTCGTGCGTAACGATGAGATGATGTTTGGCGTCGACGGCGACCTGCACGTTGTAGCCGACTACGCCAGTACCTTTAGCTTGCGAGATCATCGAACGCGAGTCCGGATCCGTTAGCGAGATCTGCTTTTCGGGCAGATCTTTCAATATGTCTCCTGCTCGAGCCAGGTCGCGCATCTGCTCTCGCAGCATCTTGATCTTTTCCCGCAGCCGTTTTGTTTTCGCTTCGACTTCGACCGGTTGCGTGCGGCCCGCTGTCTCGAGTGCATCCAGGTAACGCTGAATGCTTTGCTCGATCTGCTCCTGACGCCTTTCGATCTTGTTCGGCGTGAAGTTCTGGTCGCGACTGTTGACTGCCTTGAACTTGCTGCTGTCGATGGCAACGACTGCCTGGGTGAACAGCTTCAGATTACGGCACAACGTCACGCAGCGTCGGCACACGTTACGTATGCCCTCGCCATTGCTTCTTCTGAACTCTGCGATGGTCTTGAAGTCCGGTGCGAGCCGACCGGTCAGCCACATGAGCTCGACGTTGCGCTGACATTCACGTTCCAACCGCCGGCTCGACTGCACTCGATTGAGATAGCCGTAGATGTAGATCTTGAGCAATACCGCCGGGTGAAGGAGGGCCGGCCCGTGGCCGCCGGCGTGGCACTCTGGAATCCGAGTGAGATCAGTTCGAGTTCCTCTACAAACGCGTCTATGATCCCAACTGGATTGTCCTCGGTGGATTGTCCTCGGCGATGAAGTCATCGAGACATTCTGGAAGCAACGTTACTTGCGTGCGGTCCTCGCCTTCGACAAAACGCCCCATCGTCGCCTCTCTTCGGAACGGGTTGCTTCAGTCTAGGTGATCGAACGCGTTTTTACACAGCCTCGGCCAGGAGCAGTCACTCAGCGCTGCTCGCCGCCGACGATCATTCTGCGAGGTATACGGGGCGTTCAACGTCGATGCTTAGAATATCCAGTGTCGGGGCGGCTACTGCCACCGGACAAGAATCACTCCGCATTTCGATATCATGCACCTCCGAACCGGACGGCATAGTCATGCATCATTGTGAGAAGATTGTCTCTAGTCCGAGAGTGTTCGAATTTGTGAAGAAATACGAAGAACGTAGATCGCTCATTTACTCCCAAATTCGAGAAGTTTACAGGAAGCTCAGAGCGATTTGAGAGATAAATCTTGGCAACCAGTCCCTCAAAGTAAAACCGAACATAGGTCGCTTTGCGGTCAGGTTCCCCCTCGATTATGATCATTTCATCCTCCAAGAGTGGGGCGCGGTTATGTTGTGCGCCGAGATCTGACATTTGATGGAGAATAATCGGGTAATCCTCTTGCGCGCCAGGATCGCGATTGAAGACTCTTTTCCTGAGGTCCTCGATTTCCTCGGCCGACAAAGCAACATGCCTAAAATGTGGAAGGTCTGACGCCCCTGCTCGCCACAAAAGGCTTAGAAAGAACAGTCGGAGCTTTTTCGCGTCTTGAAGCCGGAGTTCCCTCATGGGGCTATCGGAGTCGATGCCCAGAAGGCGCTGCAATGATTCATGCCCGCTCCAGCCACTCCAGACCAGATGATTCCGGCGTAGCTCATTAATGCCTACGTCGTCAATATCGGCCAGTATATCTTCACCCGATCGGACGACTAGCTTCAGATCATACCAACTATCTGAGACCATCGACGCACGCTCCCCGAGGCCGGACTGAATGAACTTTTCGCCGTTGCGGGACAGACGCGTTAGCGCACGAGGAATTAGGTGAGACTTGACGAACTGGCCATATTCTCCCGTCAGCGCGCAAGTGCCAAAAAATTTCTTTGCCATGTTGTGTTGATGAAGTTAAGTATATTGGAACGCGCGTCACAGCCTTGTACGC
>JBCNPL010000123.1:0-6778 GCA_039593375.1 Paraburkholderia sp.
GGCGCTGCATCCCGAGGTGGCGACGAAATCGGGGCTGATGGTCGGACTTGGCGAGACCGAGGAAGAAATCCTGCAGGTCATGCGCGATCTGCGCGCGCACGACGTCGATATGCTCACGGTCGGCCAGTACCTCCAACCGTCGGAGCATCACTTGCCGGTGCGTGCGTACGTCCACCCGGACACCTTCAAGATGTACGAGGCCGAGGCGTACAAGATGGGCTTCACGCACGCGGCGGTCGGCGCGATGGTGCGCTCGAGCTATCACGCCGATGTGCAGGCGCACGAGGCGGGGCTCGCCGTCGATATCTAAGCGCCGCGGCGCCTCGTCTGGCCGAATCGAATCGCTCGCGACTCGCGGGCGTAGCGCGCGGCTGGCCGAATGGCCTCGGCCGGGCGATTGGCTTCCCAAGTCTTCCGCGTTTCCGGATTCGCTCTCGGGGTGAATTCCGGAAACCCGGACGCAGCATGGGCCCGCGCCAATTCTTTTCTCGATAAATCAATGACTTAAGGCGACCATCGCCCTGGCATCGACCTTGCAATCGACGGACCGCAGCCGAGCGGCTCCCCTCCGCTCGGACCATTAGTCAAGAGCAAGGAGACATCCGATGCCCCGCCTCAAGAAACCGTTCTATCGAATCCTCTATGTCCAGGTGATCGCCGCGATCATCGCCGGCGTCGTGCTAGGTCACTACGCGAAAAACCTCGCGATCGACATGAAGCCGCTCGGCGACGCGTTCATCAACCTCGTCAAGATGGTGATCGGCCCGATCATCTTCTGTACCGTCGTCACCGGCATCGCCGGCATGGAGGACATGAAGAAGGTAGGCCGCGTCGGCGGCAAGGCGCTGCTTTACTTCGAGATCGTCTCGACGTTCGCGCTTTTGCTCGGCCTCGTCGCCACGCATCTGCTGAAGCCGGGCGCCGGCTTCAACGTCGACGTCGCTTCGCTCGACGGCAAGGCCGTCGCCTCGTATGCCGAGAAGGCGCACGGTCAGAGCGTCGTCGACTTCTTCATGCACCTCATTCCGAAGACCTTCGTCGACGCTTTCGCGCAAGGCGAGATCCTGCAGATCCTCGTCATCGCGCTGCTCTTCGGCAGCGTGCTCGCCACGATCGGCGAACGCGGCAAGCCGGTGACGAACTTCATCGAGAGCCTCTCGCACGTCCTCTTCGGAATCGTGCGCATCGTCACCAAGCTGGCGCCGATCGGCGCATTCGGCGCGATGGCGTTTACGATCGGCAAGTACGGCATCGGCTCGCTGCTGCCGTTGCTCAAGCTGATCGGCACGTTCTATTTGACGGCAATCGTGTTCGTACTCGTCGTGCTCGGCACCATTGCGCGTATCGTCGGCTTCAACATCGTGCGCTTCGTCAGCTACATCAAGGAAGAGATGCTGATCGTGCTCGGCACGAGCTCGTCCGAGGCCGCCCTGCCGCAACTGATGGAAAAGCTCGAAAAGCTCGGCTGCTCGCGCTCGGTCGTCGGCCTCGTGGTACCTACCGGCTACTCGTTCAACCTCGACGGCACGAACATCTACATGACGATGGCCGTGCTCTTCATCGCGCAAGCGACGAATACCGATCTCACGCTCGCGCAGCAGCTGACGCTCATTGCTGTTGCGATGCTGACCTCGAAGGGCGCGAGCGGCGTGACGGGAGCGGGTTTCATCACGCTCGCGGCCACGCTCGCCGTCGTGCCGACGATCCCGCTGGCGGGCATGGTGCTCATTCTCGGTATCGACCGCTTCATGAGCGAGTGTCGCGCGTTGACGAACATCGTCGGCAACGGTGTCGCCGCTGTCGTCATCTCGGCGTGGGAGAAAGAGCTCGATCGCGCGAAGCTGACGCGCACATTGCGTGGCGAGGTCGACATCGCTGAAACGGAGGCGGCGCGCGTTTGACGTCGACGAGCGGCGGGCGGCTGACCGGCGGCTCGCCCCCGCGCATCGTTCGCCGGCGCACGCCGGCGTCGGACCAGCGGAGCCGGGGCCAAGCCCCGGCGGGCGTACAGGCGGGCGCAAGCGCGCGGCTATGCCACAATGAGTTTTTGTCATCGCCGGAATCTTCCATCGTGACGCGCCGCTTCACCGTCGTTTCCCTGCTCGCCGTCGCGCTTGCAGCGGTTTGCGCGCTGACCTGGCGCATCGCCTGGGATCGCGGCGTCGACGCACTGCGGCAGCAAGCGGCCGTGCGCGCCGACCGCACGGCGAGCGCGCTCAAGGACACGCTCGATCGCTATGAATCGCTCGCGTATTTGCTCGCGAGCCATCCGCTCGTCAAGGACGAGCTCGAGCACTCGACCCCCGAGAACGCCGCGCGCGCGAACCACTATCTGCAGGACGCCAACCGCCACGCGCAGGCCAACGTCACCTATGTGATTCGCGCCGACGGCTTGTGCGTCGCGGCCAGCAACTGGGACCAAGCCGATAGTTTCGTCGGATCCAACTATCAGTTCCGACCGTATTTCGTCGATGCGATGAAGGGCGAGGTCGGCCGTTTCTTCGGCATCGGCACCGTGTCGCGCATACCGGGCTACTACCTCTCGGAGCCGGTTCGCCGCGATGGGCGGATCATCGGCGCGGCAGTCATCAAGCTGAACCTCGAATGGTTTCCGGGTACCGACGCGAGCGAGCCGCTCATCGTCGCCGACAATCACGGCGTCGTCTTTCTGTCGTCGGTGCCGGCCTGGAAATATCGGGCGCTCGCGCCGCTGCCCGCTTCGCTCGCGGCGGCGATCGAGAAAACGCGCCAGTATGCGAGCCAGCCGATGACCCAGTTGCCGTTCGCGACGGTGCGGCGCGTCGACCATGCCCAGATCGTCCGAATCGGCGACGAGCGGTTCGGGCCGCATTATCTGGTCACGCGGCGCACACTCGGCACGCCCGACTGGCAGGTGATCACGCTCTCCTCGGTCACCCCCGTTCTCGACGACGCGCGCAACGCGACCGCCGCCGCCGGTTTCGGGTTCGTATCGCTCTGCCTGCTCGCGTTTTACTGGCGGACGCGGCGCGCGCGGGTGCGCGAGATGATGCGCAGCCGGGCCATGCTGCAGGCCGCCTATGCAGAGCTGAACGAGCGCGTGGCTGAGCGGACCGCCGATCTGTCGGCGGCCAACGCGCGGCTGCAAACGGAAGTCGGCGAGCGCACGCGCGCCGAAAACGAGTTGCGCGCGGCGCACGACGAGCTCGTCCAGACGAGCAAGCTTGCCGCGCTCGGTCAAATGGCGGCCGGCATCACACATGAGCTCAATCAGCCGCTCGCCGCGTTGCGCGCGTTTTCAGACAACACGCGCGTGTTGCTCGAACGCGGCGATCAAACGGCGGCGCGCGAGAATCTGGAAGCGATTTCGGCGCTTACCGAACGCATGGGCAAGATCACGAATCAACTGAAGCTTTTCGTCGGACGCGCGCAGCCGCGTACCGCGAAAGCGCCCGTCGTACGCGCGATACGCAATGCGCTCAACGTGCTGCAAAAGCGATTGCAGGGGGTGGCGCTCGACGTCACGATCCAGGAGGCCGACGATTCGTCCGATGCGCCGCGCAATCGGCTCGATCCAGAGGCGGACTATCCCGGGCTCGTCGCCTATTGCGACGACCTGCGGCTCGAGCAGGCGCTCATCAATCTGATCGGCAATGCGCTCGACGCGGTGGCGGGCGTCGCGGACCCGCGCATCGCCATCGACGTCGAGGCAACGCCCGCGACGTTCTCGATCACGGTGCGCGACAATGGGCCGGGCATTGCGGACGATGTCCTGCCGCGACTTTTCGAGCCGTTCTTTACGACGAAGGGCATGGGGCAGGGCCTGGGTCTCGGGCTTGCGATAGCGTCGTCGATCGCGCGCGACTGCGGCGGCTCACTCACCGCGCACAACGCACACGAAGGCGGCGCGGCGTTCATGCTGACGTTGCGGCGCGCCGTCGTGGCGAGCGCGCCATCCGAGACTTCGTCGCGCTAGGACTTGCCACGTTTGTTCATTCGATCTCTTTCCCGACGTGCGGAAGCGGCCATGAAAGCCTCAACAACGGCGACCGACAGCCTTCAAGTGATCTTCATCGAGGACGACGAACTGGTCCGGCGCGCAAGCGTCCAGAGCTTGCAGCTCGCGGGTTTCGACGTGGTGGGCTACGCGTCCGTCGAGGCGGCGCAGCCCGCGCTCGACGCGGCGGCGACGCCGCCCGGCGTCATCGTCAGCGATATCCGCCTGCCCGGCGCTAGCGGCCTCGACCTGCTCGACTATTGCCGTGAGCGCGTGCCCGATGTGCCGGTCATTCTCGTCACGGGTCACGGCGACATTTCGATGGCCGTGCAAGCGATGCGAGACGGCGCGTACGACTTCGTCGAGAAGCCGTTCGCGTCCGAGCGCCTGATCGAGACCGTGCGCCGCGCGCTCGAGCGGCGGCGCCTCGTGCTCGAAAACGTCGCGCTGCGGCGGGAACTGGTGGAGCGCGATGCGCTCGTGCCGCGCATCATCGGCCGTGGCCCTGCCATCGAGCAGGTTCGAAGGCTCATCGCCAAAGTGGCGCCGACCGACGCCTCCGTGCTCATCAACGGCGACACCGGGGCGGGAAAGGAGTTGATCGCGCGCTGCCTGCACGAGCTTTCGCCGCGCCGCGCGAAACCGTTCGTGGCGGTCAACTGCGCGGCGCTGCCCGAGCCGATGTTCGAATCGGAGATGTTCGGGTACGAGCCCGGCGCATTCACGGGCGCGGCAAAACGCCGCATCGGCAAGCTCGAGCATGCTTCGGGCGGCACGCTGTTTCTCGACGAAATCGAGAGCATGCCACTCTCGCTCCAGGTGAAGCTGCTGCGCGTGCTGCAAGACGGCGTCCTCGAACGACTCGGCTCCAATCAGCCGATCCGCGTCGACTGCCGCGTCGTCGCGGCCGCGAAGGGCGATATGGCCGAACATGTCGCCGCGGGCACCTTCCGACGCGATCTGCTCTATCGGCTCAACGTGGTGACTATCGCGTTGCCGCCGATCTCAGAGCGGCGCGAGGACATCGTGCCGCTCTTCGAGCACTTCGTGCTGGACGCGGCCGTCCGCTATGAGCGGCCCGCCCCGGTGCTGACCGAGCGCCAGCGGCAACGCCTCCTGGAGCGCGATTGGCCGGGCAACGTGCGGGAACTGCGCAATGCCGCCGAGCGGTTCGTGCTCGGCATTGCCGACACCGAAGCGCCGATTGCCGGAATGTTCGCGGCGGACGAAGCGAGCGCCGCGCTGTCGCTGAAAGAGCGCGTCGAGCGATACGAGCGCGCGGCGATCGCCGATGCGCTCGAGCAGACGGGCGGCGCAGTGGCTGTCGCCGCCGATCGGCTACAGATCGGCAAGGCGACGCTCTACGAAAAGATCAAGCGATACGGCCTCGCTGAGCGTAGCGAGGGAGGCGGAAAGGAGACCTGAAAAGAGCGGCGGCCGGATCAGCCGAATCGCCGAGTGGGTTCAGCGACGCCGGCTGCGGAGCGAGAACGGCGTGCGCCATCGGATGCGCGCCACTGTCTCGCCTTCGATACGGCTTTTACGCGCCGAGGGCCTTTTGGAGCAGCTTGTCGAGCTCGGCGAACTGCGGCTCGCCGACATAGCGCTTGAGGATCGTACCGTTCTTGTCGACGACGAACGTCGTCGGCGTCAGCTGCACGTTGCCGAACTCCTTCGCCGCGCTGCCGTCGTCCATGGCGACTTTGAAAGGCAATCGGCGCGTTTGCGCGTAGTTGGCCACGTACATCGGCGCGTCGTAGTTCATTGCGACCGCGACGAACTCCAGCCCCTGATTCTTGAAGCGATTGTAGGTCTCGACCATCTGCGGCATCTCGTGCATGCAGGTCGTGCAACTCGTCGCCCAGAAGTTGACCAGGTAGACCTTGCCTTTGAGGTCGGCCGTCGAGACCTTCTGGCCCGACAACAGCGTGAACGTGGCGTCGGGCACGTGCTGCGACGTGCCGAACGTGAAATAGCCGGCTATGGCGACCGCGCATGCGGCAAGCGCCAGCGCGACGTAGCGGAGCGGGCTCGCGCGGCGGGCGGGAGAAGCGGGGGTCTGGCTCATGGGCGACCTCGGAGGCACACGGTGCAAGGACAGCGACGCAATTTTAACGCCAATTGGGAAACGGCGGCGTGCGGCGAGACGGCGGCGCTCGGTGCCAATCGGCCTGTCATGCCGCTTACCGCGCGAACGCCCGGTCGCCGCAATGACTTCCGGCTTCCTCGGTTTTCACGCTGCATCCGTCAGCACGCGGATCCGTTGCGCCAGGACGTGTCGCGCGATGGCGGATAATGAGAGTTTGCTCGGCGCGGCGGTCAGCCTCGTTCGCCGGCCAGCTTATGTCTCTTTTTCGGTCTCGCTCGATGTTTCGCATGCGCTTCAGCTTTCGGTCGGTGCTCCGGTTGTCGCCCGAATCGATGCAACACAGACCGCCCTCCGGCGGATCCCTCGAATCGTCGCACGCGCGCCGTCGCCGGCTGGCTCGATGGCGCCCTGCCGCCTGTGTCACGCTCGCCGCCGCGCTGATCGGCTGCTCACCGACTTACGATTGGCGCACGATCACCGACAACTCCGACGGCTACGCGATCGATCTCCCGGCCAAACCCACGGAAGACCAACGTCCGATCGACATCGCGGGTACGTCGATGCCGATGCACATGCGCGCGGCGCACTTGAAGGGCGCCGTTTTCGCCGTGGGCACGATCGTCCTGCCGAGCGACGATCCGCGCCTGCAACAGGCGGTGCTCGACTTTCTTCGGACCGGACTCGCGCGCAATCTCGGCGTGGCGCCCAGCGGC
>JBCNPL010000124.1:0-6730 GCA_039593375.1 Paraburkholderia sp.
GAGGCGGCGCAGCAACACAATCTCGCAACGACTTTCGCGCAGAATGGCGCTCGCATCGTGGATGTGGCGAAGCTGCTCAGAAAGGCTCCGCATGTTCATATAGCCGGCTTCCGCTCCTGCTTCCCGGTCGCGTTCAGCCTCCTGTACGGGTACCGGCTCTTCCGGTCTTCGGTGAGCCTCGTCTCCGGGGAAGCGGGCACGCTTGAAATGCAATTGCGCAGCATCGCGAAGGGGCATGCGACCGTCGTTATCAGCTTCGCACCGTACTCACGCGAAGCCGCGCGAGTCGCGGAAGCCGCCAAAGAACAGGGCAGCAAGCTCGTCGCCATCACCGACAGCGCGGTTTCTCCCATTGCGCTAAGCGCCGACGAGGTGCTGCTCTTCACACACGAGAGTCCGTCGTTTTTCCCTTCCCTCGTCGCGGCTTCCGCGATCGCCGAATCGCTGGTCGCCCATCTGCTGGCGCTCGAGGGAAACACGGCCATCCAGCAGTTGTCCGAAGCGGAAGACGCGCTGCACGCGAAAGGTGCATACGTAAGCTGATTCGGTCCAGTCGCGCCGTCATCTGTCGCGTAATCCCGCCGCCGGAACTACGTGTTTTCCCTCCCATAATTTTTATTGACGTTCCTTTCTGGCCGAGTACTATTCGCATTGACAACAAACGTTGCGCGCAGTTTAACTCATACATCGCGTGTTGCCCTGCATGTAGTGTTGCTGTCATAGGTCCCTCCCCACGTCGTGGAGGTGACGTCGCCAATCACTGCGGAGAGAATCATGGGACGCCGTTTTTTCCTGAAGTCCGTCATTGCTGTTGCGATGCTCGGCGCGAGCATCGCGCACGCGCAGAACAAAGAACTGGTCGTCGGCACCGACACTTCCTTCATGCCGTTCGAATTCAAGCAGGGGGACAAGTACGTCGGTTTCGATCTCGACCTGTGGGCCGAGATCGCGAAGGACCAAGGGTGGAAGTACAAGATTCAGCCGATGGACTTCTCAGGCCTGATTCCGGCTCTGCAAACCCAGAACATCGACGTTGCGCTTTCGGGCATGACCATCAAGGAAGAGCGCAAAAAGGTCATCGATTTTTCGGCTCCGTATTACGACAGCGGACTCGCGGCGATGGTGCAAGTCGGCAACACGAGCATCAAGTCTATCGACGACCTCAATGGCAAGGTCATCGGTGCAAAAACCGGCACTGCTACGATCGACTGGATCAAGGCACACCTGAAGCCGAAGGAAATCCGCCAATTCCCCAACATCGACGAGGCCTATCTGGCCCTGGAAGCCGGCCGTGTCGATGCCGCCATGCACGACACGCCGAACGTCCTCTATTTCGTCAGCACCGAAGGCAAAGGCAAAGTCAAGGTTGCCGGCACCCCTGTGAGCGGTGACAAGTACGGCATCGGGTTTCCGAAGGGAAGCCCCTTGGTACCCAAGGTCAACGAAGAGCTGACCAAAATCAAGGCGGATGGCCGCTACGCCAAGCTGTACAAGAAGTGGTTCGGCTCTGAGCCGCCGAAATCGTAATCGCGCGGAAACGAGACGAGTGCGCGGCGGTTACGATCGTCGCGCTGCCTGCGAAACAACGAGGAGCGGTCCGTGGAATTCGATTGGTCAGCTATTGGAGCGGCACTTCCCGACTTGCTCGATGGCGTGAAGCTTACGGTCTTCATTGCATTCGTCGGGCTCGTCGGCGGTTTCATCGTCGGCATGATCGCCGGGATGTTTCGCGCATATGGACCCGCCGTGCTAAACGTTCTGGCTCAGGTCTACATCGAAGTGATCCGGGGTACGCCGATTGTCGTGCAAGTCATGTTTCTATACTTCGCGCTGCCGGTGCTTGCGCATATCCGGATCGATGGCGTGACAGCCGCGATCATCGCGATAACGGTCAATTCGGGCGCCTATCTGGCCGAAGTGGTGCGCGGCGCATTGCTGTCCATCTCCAAGGGCCTCACGGAAGCCGGCCTTGCCATGGGTCTGTCCATGCCACGTGTTCTCGCCAAGATCGTCGGGCCGCTCGCTTTTCGCCGGCTGATTCCGCCGCTCGGCAATCAGTGCATCGTCAGCTTGAAGGACACGTCCCTATTTATTGTCATCGGAGTCGGCGAACTGACACGAAAGGGGCAAGAAATCATCGCGGGAAATTTCCGCGCTGTCGAGATCTGGAGTGCGGTCGCCATCATCTATCTGATTCTGACAGGCGTGATGACGCTCGCACTGCGTCTCGTTGAAAAGAGGATGAGCATCCTTTGACGAGTCCAATGTATCTCGGAGCAAAATCTGATGAATATGGTCGAATTCCAGGGAGTGTCGAAGAGCTTCGGCCATGTGCCCGTGCTCAAGGACATCAGCCTGCGCATCGAAAGTGGGGAAGTCGTGGTTGTCGTCGGTCCGTCAGGCTCCGGAAAATCCACGATGCTTCGCTGTATCAACGTACTCGAAAAAATCTCGAGCGGGGATTTGCTGGTCGACGGGCAGAGCGTCAAAGGCAACGCGTCGGTGATTCGTAACATCCGCCTCGAGGCGGGCATGGTCTTCCAGCAGTTCAACCTGTTTCCCCAAATGACGGCACTGGAGAATGTCATGTTCGGCCCTATCCAGGTGCGCGGAGCCTCCAGGGCCGAAGCACGCGACCAGGCGATGGCATTGCTGGGGAAGGTGGGCCTCGGAGCGCGCGCCAATCATTACCCGTCCGAGTTGTCCGGAGGGCAACAGCAGCGCGTCGCGATTGCTCGCGCCTTGGCCATCAAGCCCAAGCTGATGTTGTTCGACGAGCCGACCTCGGCGCTGGACCCGGAACTTCGTCACGAGGTCCTCAAGGTCATGCAGGACCTTGCCAACGAGGGCATGACGATGATTGTCGTGACGCATGAAATCGGGTTCGCCAAGCGCGTCGGCACGCGACTGCTGTTCATGGACCAGGGCAGCATCGCCGAGGACGGGCACCCGGCCGCGCTCATCCACACGCCGCCGACGCAGCGACTGAAAGACTTTTTGCAGCACGTGTCCTAAGCGAGGTAATGTTTTTATGCAGGCCCTCACGCCCTCTATCATCTCGGGCTCTCCGTACGACATCGGATACGAACTCGGGTTGCTGGCCAAGCCCGTGATGAGCGCGTACATGGGTCGAAGTGTCGCCTGGCAAGCCGTCAGCCGATGGCGCGGGCGCTCGTTCGTGCACGATCTGCGCCAGGCTGCCCAAACCGAATTCCCCGACTATGTCATGGAAATCGAAGGCATGGCGGCCGGTATGGGATGGCCGTTCGAGGACGTCTTCTTGTGGAACTGCCGGGGGGAGCTGATTCACAACGCACCGGACGGTTGCACGACACTGGCTGCCAGGTCACCCAACGAGCGGTTCGTTGCGCATAACGAAGATGGCGACCCGTATCTGCGCGACCAGTGCGCAATCGTGGATGTTCGCCCAACCGGAAAGCCCGGATTCGTGAGCTTCTATTACCCGGGTTCCCTGCCCGGACATACCTTTGCGGTGAACCGCGCGGGACTGGTGCAGGCCATCAACAACCTGAGAATCAGGCACCCCGCCGTTGGCGTGCCTCGCATGGTGCTCAGCCGTGCGGTGCTCGACATCCCTTCGCTCGATGCCGCGGTCGAGGTTCTCAACGGCGTACCGCGTGCAAGCGGCTTTCACCATACGCTGGGTTGCGTAGGGGACCCGCGGCTGCTCAGCATCGAGGCAACGGTACAACGCTGTTCAGTTGTTGAGGTAGCCGGACTGTCCGGCCACGCAAATCACCTCATTCATGATGGCTGCGACAGCGAAGAGCAGATTGTCACCGCATCGTCCCGAGACCGGCAGGCCCGGCTCGGCGAGCTTCTTCCGGGTCTCCCCGCCGTAGGCGCGTTGAATCTGTTGCAGGTACTCTTCGACCAGGCGCCGCAAGGTCTGCCCATTTACCGTGACGATCCTGCTGACCCCGACGACGAGAACACACTCGCGACTGCGCTGTTCGTCATTCAGGAAACCGGCGTGGAATTGGAAGTGCGCCAGCAAGGCGAACTTCGATTCAAGCGATTCGTGCCCCAGGAATCGCGCGCGCGCACCGGGTCTTGATCGCAGAGACAAGGCACGACCAGCCTGCCTGCGATCGCTCAAGAACTTGGCGGCCGGTTTCGCGCTGTTGGCCCTTTGCTTCCCGCTCATAGGTGAAATGAAGCGCGCCAGAAATGCGATACAAGAATCGCTCACCTGACCGGTTGTTCGCCGTTTGCTCCTTACACGGACAATCGCCGGTTTCAGGTGAGCCGCGTTTCATTGAGCGTCGTCGTTTTCATCCTGTCGCCCGCGCCCTCCCGATCGCACCGCGCGGCCCCCTCGGTGGTTGGGCCGGGAGTGGAATCGTGAACCTGCAACAAGCGCGCGCCGTGGTCGTCGGACGCGCTATCCGTTGGTCGAAACGTGGCCTAGAAAGCGGGGTTTCAGTTCCAACTCGAGTTCAACATGATGCTGCACACATTCACCCGCTCGAACCTCGGATCCTTGTGGGCAAGAAAATCATCGTTGAAGGTGCCGAACGTGCTGCCCGGTCGATGCTTCATCCCCTCATAGAACGCATCGATCATCTTGTTGGCAAAATCGGCGCCGCGGGGATAGGCACTTAAGACCGCATTCCGTTGTTCCTCCGTGAACTGCTCGAAGCCACGTCCCGCCACGTCCATTCCTGCTCCGGCTTGTACCAGCGCGATCTCCCCGTGCATGTGCTCGGGAATGCCCGGCGTCGTATGGAGCGCGACGGCAGTCCAAACCTTGTCGACGTCGCTCTCGGAAATACGATGGCTCCGCAGAAAATCGCGTGCGGCGTTCGCGCCATCCACCTCGAAGCGAAGCTGGCTTTCGCGATAGATCGACGTCAGGCCGATATCGTGAAACATGGCCGCCACATAAAGCAGTTCAGGGTCGAAGTCCAGGTTCTTTTGTTTGCCGAGTAGCGCCCCCCACAAGTACACGCGAACGGAGTGGTTGAACAGCAATTCGCTTTCGGTGTCGCGAACGAGCTGCGTAACCTCTCGCGCCAATTGGCTGTCGGGGATCACGCTCATGAACGTTGCTTTCGTCGGCACGGTTTTATCCTCCGTCATAGGACATGGATTCGGGCCACGGAACCGATTGGCCGCCTGACACGAAGAAAAGTACGCTCTTCTCGGTTCATGAAACAGTCCCAAGATCTGGAAATCTGCATGTACTATCGGGACTATGGCGACCTTCCCCATTGGCCTCGATCGCTCCGGACGCACGTCGCTGTCCGCACAGATATACGGCTCGATCCGAGACGCGATCGAGACAGGGCAGCTCGCCTCCGGCGCGCGGCTGCCTTCCTGGTCGGATCTGGCGGTTCAGCTCGGCGTTTCCCGCGGCACCGTGCGCGCGGCCTATGAGCGTCTGATCGACGAGCAATTCGCAATCGGTTTAGGCGCGGCGGGTACTCGAGTAGCCGAGCGCCCGCCTCTACCCGCAAGGCCCGACTGGTCGCCGGAGGCGCCTCCGCTTCCGGACATATTCAGCGAATTCGGCACAACGCCTCTGGCGTTTCAAATGGGGGTGCCTTCCCAGGACGCCTTTCCGTTCAAGCTATGGGCGCGCATCCAGGCGCGCGCGGCGCGGCGTGCCGCCGCGGCTCCGGTCGGATACCCCGATCCACGTGGCGATCCGGATTTGCGAAGAGAAATCGCAGCCTATCTTGGCGTTGCACGCGGCCTTCGATGCAATCCCTCTCAGGTCTTTGTCACGGCTGGTTTTTCGGGGGCGCTCAATCTTGCGATTCGCGGGCTTCGTGTCGAAGGGATGGACGCCTGGATGGAGGATCCCGGCTTTCCGCTCACGCGGACGGCACTGAGCTTGGCCGGCATGACAGTGACGGCCGTTCCGGTCGATGCGGATGGACTCGACGTCGACGCTGGAATCCGGCAGGCGGCTGGGGCGGCCCTGGCCGTCGTGACCCCTGGTCAGCAGGCCCCGCTCGGCATGACGATGTCGCTCGCTCGGAGGATTTCGCTGCTCACCTGGGCTCGCCGGAACGACGCATGGATCGTCGAGGACGATTACTTGAGCGAGCTTCAACTGACAGGGCGGGCGGCGCCCGCTCTCGCATCGCTCGACCAGCACGGACGGGTACTCCACATCGGCAGTTTCAGCAAAACGATCAGCCCGGCGCTTCGTTTGGGCTTCCTGGTCGTCCCGCTCGAAATGGCGCCCCGATTCGGCGACGTCGCGGCATGTCTGGCGCCCGCACCAGCGGCGTCGGTGCAGCACGCTGTCACCGAATTCATGCGCGAGGGGCACTATCTTCGCCATCTCCGGCGGATGAAGCGTCTCTACGCCGCGCGACGGGAGGCGCTGCTTCATTGTCTGAAGGAAATCCCGTCGGACGCCATAAAAGTGCACGCGACTGCCGGCATGGCCGTGGTAGCCGTGCTGCCCGAGTCTGCGTTCGATGTCGATATCGCTTCGCGGGGCCGGCGATCCGGCTTGGCCCTGACCCCGCTCTCGCCTTGGTACATGCAGTCCCCCCAGCGGCAGGGCTTACTGCTAGGCGTCACCAATCTGGACGAGCGTACGCTGTCCGCCGACTGTGAGCGGTTGGCGCAACTGGTTCACGAGCATCGCTGACTGCCCCGCCGAGCCGGCCTCGTCATCGACTCTTGGTGCATCAAAAATGTCCATTCCTGGTTCTTTCTCATGCTCCCGCCTGAAATCACAATGCGAGGA
>JBCNPL010000125.1:0-6728 GCA_039593375.1 Paraburkholderia sp.
ACGATGCCGACGACGCGCGACGCGCGGCCGACGTCTTGCTGGCGAAAGGCGCGGGCGCGGCGATCGTCACGCTCGGCGACGCCGGTGCGCTATTGCACTCGCGCGCTCAATCCGTGCTCGTGCCGGCCTTCCGGTGCGGCACCGTCGTCGAGACGGCGGGAGCGGGCGACGGCTTCACGGGCGGCTTCGCGGCGGCACTCGCGCGCGGCGTCGATCCGCTCGAAGCGGTGCGGTTCGGCTGCGCGCTCGCGGGTATTTCGGTGACGCGCGCGGGCACCGCGCCGTCGATGCCGCGCCTGGCCGAGGTGCAAGCGTTGCTCGACCAAGCCGCGCGGGTGCGCGCCAGCGCGTAGACACAGAGATCGCACTTAGGAGCCCATTGTCGCCATGTGGTCTTCATCGACGCTTCGCCGATGGTTCGCCGATCGGCAACTGAACTTCCTCGTGACCGTCAACCTGGTCGTGGTGCTCGTTGCCGTCTGGTTTTCGCAGGGGCAGTTCATCGGCATCGACAACTTGCAGTCGATGGGCTCGCAGCTGCCCGAAGTCGGCTTGCTCGCCTTCGGGATCATGCTGTCGATGCTGTCGGGCAACGGCGGCATCGATCTCTCGGGCGTCGGACTCGCCAACCTGTCGGGGATGGTCGCCGCGCTCGTCGTGCCGCGCTTCGTGAACGGCGACGATTCGCCCGCGCTCTATACGACGCTCTTTTGCCTGATCGTCGTCTGCATGGGGCTTGCCGGCGGCTTCTTGAACGGCATGGTGATCGCGCGTTTGCGCCTCACGCCGATTCTCTGCACGCTCGGCACGCAACTGGTCTTCACGGGCTTCGCGGTTGCGCTCAGCAATGGCGCGTCCGTTCATATCGACTACATCGAACCGCTCTCCGACATCGGCAACGGCACGTTCCTCCAGGTGCCGATTTCGTTCGCCATTTACCTTGCGGTCGCGCTTGCGCTCGGCTGGCTGCTCGCGCGCACGCCGTTCGGCTTGCGGCTCTATCTGATGGGCACCAATCAGCGCGCGGCCTTCTATGCGGGCGTGCCCAATGCGCGGATGCTCGTCACGACCTATACGATCTGCGGCGTGCTCGCTTCAGTCGCGGGACTCATCAGCTCCACGCACACGATGAGCGCGAAGTGGGATTACGGCAACTCGTATCTGCTGATCGCGATCCTGATCGCCGTGATGGGCGGCGTGAATCCGGCGGGCGGGTATGGACGCGTGATCTGCGTCGTCTTTGCCGCGACGGTTCTTCAATTTCTGTCGAGCCTCTTCAACCTCATGAATCTCTCGCAGTTCTTTCGCGATTGCACGTGGGGATTCCTGTTGCTGCTTTCGCTCGCGTTCGCGGGCGGTGAGCGCGTGCGGACGATTTTCGGGGTGGGCGGCGCGAAGCCGCCTGCCGCCGGGAGCAAGCGCGAGGCGGGCGGGTAGCGCCCGACGAGAAAGGTATTCGGCAATCGACGAGCGCCAAGCCTCGGGCGCCGCGTCGCGTAACAAGGGGCGTCAAGCGAAAAAAGAAGGAGACACGGCATGAAATTGAATCGATTGAGCCTTGCGCTCGCGGCGTGTGCATTGAGCGCGGGCATCGTCGTGGCCGCGCAGGCGGCGACGAATGAAACGATCGTCACGGTGGTGAAGGTGACCGGCATCAGCTGGTTCAACCGGATGGACGAAGGCGTCAAGGAGTTCGCGAAAGCGCAGGGCGTCAACGCCTACCAGACCGGCCCGGGGACAGCCGATGCCGCACAGCAGTCGCAGATCATCCAGGACTTGATCGCGAAGAAGGTCACCGCGCTTGCCGTCGTTCCGTATGATCCGCCGACGCTCGAGCCCGTCCTCAAGAAGGCAATGGACAAGGGCATCAAAGTCGTCACTCACGAGGCCGACAACGAGAAGAACACGATGGTCGACCTCGAGGCCTTCGACAACTCGGCCTACGGTGCCGCGCTGAACGACCGGCTCGCGAGCTGCATGCACGACGAAGGCAAGTGGGCAACGCTCGTCGGCTCGCTCGGCAGCCGCTCGCAGGTGCAATGGGCTGACGGCGGCATCGACAACGCGAAGAAGAAGTACCCGAAGATGGAGCTCGTCGAGAAGAATCTCGAGACGAACAACGATGGCGAGCACGCCTACGTCGTCGCCAAGGAGGTTCTGCGCAAGCACCCCGACATCAAGGGCTTCCAGGGCTCTTCGTCGCTCGATGTGCTCGGCATCGGCCGCGCGGTCGAGGAAGCCGGCCTCCAAGGCAAGGTCTGCGTCTACGGAACGGGTCTGCCGACCGAAGCGGCCAAGTATCTCGAGAGCGGCGCGATCAACGGCATTGCGTTCTGGGATCCGAAGCTGGCCGGCCTCGCGATGAACAAAATCGCGCAGATGCTGATCGACGGCAAGACCGTCAAGAACGGCGACAATCTCGGCTTGCCCGGCTATGAGAGCGTGACCGTCAGCAAGGGGCCCGGCAAGGGCATCATCGTGCGCGGCAAGGGCTGGGTCAGTGTCGACAAGTCGAACTACAAGCAGTACAACTTCTGATCGGATCGACGAGAAGTATGGCGCGCGCTCGACGGCGAGCGCGCGCCTGGGTTCCTCAAAGGGCGCTCGACGCGAACGGTGGACGGTAACGCTACGATGAACGAGGACAAGGCTTCCGAGCCACTGCTGCAGGTGGTCGGCATCCATAAGCGCTTCACGGGTGTGCACGCGCTGCGCGGTGTCACGCTCGTGTTCGAGCGCGGCCAGATCTATCACCTGCTCGGTGAGAATGGCTGCGGCAAGAGCACGCTGATCAAGATCATTTCGGGTGCTCAGCCGCCCGACGAAGGCGAGCTCGTGATCGAGGGCAGGCACTATGCGCGGCTGACGCCGCTGCAGGCGCTCGATGCGGGCATAGAAACCGTCTACCAGGACCTGTCGCTGCTCTGGAACATGAGCGTCGCCGAAAACGTCGCGCTGACGGCCGAGCTTGCCGAACACGGCGGCCGCCTCGCGCGCACGCTCGATCGGCGCGTTCTCGCGGCGACCGCCGCGAAGGCGCTCGAATCGGTAGGGCTGCCGAGCGATGCCGATTTCCAGGCAACGCTCATCGAGCAGCTGCCGCTGGCGACACGCCAGCTCGTGGCCATCGCGCGTGCGATCGCGAGCGAGGCGAAGTTCGTCATCATGGACGAGCCGACGACCTCGCTGACGCAAAAGGAAGTCGCGAACCTGATCGAGGTGCTCGGCGCGTTGCGTGCGCAGGGCGTGACGGTGCTCTTCGTGAGCCACAAGCTCGACGAATGTTATGCGATCGGCGGTGAGGTGGTCGTCTTGCGCGACGGCCAGAAAGTCGCGCAAGGACCGATCGCCGACTACACGAAGGCGCAGCTTTCCGAGCTCATGACTGGCCGTGAGCTATCGCAGGAGCGCTATCGCGAACCGGCCGCGCAGAGCGAGGTCGTCCTGGATGTGCGCGAGCTTGCGCGTCGCGGGCAATTTCGCGATATCTCGTTCGCCCTGCATCGCGGCGAGATTCTCGGCGTGACGGGGCTGCTCGACTCGGGCCGCAACGAACTCGCTCGCGCGCTGGCGGGAGTGGCGCCCGCCGATTCCGGCAGCATAACGCTCGAAGGCAAGCCGGTCACGCTTGCCACGCCTGCCGACGCGAAGCAGCATCGGATCGGCTACGTGCCCGAAGACCGCTTGAGCGAGGGGCTCTTTCTCGACAAGTCGATTCGCGAAAACGTCATCACGGCAATGATTTCGAGCTTGCGCGACCGCTTCGGCCAGATCGATCGCAAGCGCTCGCGCGCGCTCGCCGAGCGGACGGTGAAGGAGTTGCAGATCGCGACGCCCGACGTCGATCGCGCCGTGCAGTCGCTCTCGGGCGGCAACCAGCAGCGTGTGCTGATCGGGCGCTGGCTCGCGATCGATCCGCATGTGCTGATCCTGCATGGGCCGACCGTCGGCGTCGACGTGGGATCGAAGGACATTATCTATCGCATCGTGCAGCGGCTTTCGCAGCAAGGCATCGGCATCTTGCTGATCAGCGACGATCTGCCCGAGCTTTTGCAGAACTGCGATCGGATCCTGATGATGAAGAAGGGTCGCGTTGTCGGCGAGTATGGCGCCGAAGGGCTGACCGAAGCCGCGTTGTATCGAGCCCTTCTGTCGGACGCCCCGTTATCGGAATCAGCATGATGAATCAAACGATGAGCACCCCCAAAGCAATGGACATCGCGCGGGAAGGCCGCCCGCCCGCCTGGCGCGCCAAGCTCGCGCGCAATCCGGAATGGTTCACGGTCGCGCTGATCGTGCTGACGTCCGTTGTCGTCGCGGTGCTCAATCCGCGCTTCCTGCAATGGGCGACGCTCTTCGACATGCTGCATTCCGCGACGACGACGTCGCTTTTCGCGCTCGGCACGCTCGTCGTGCTGGCGTCGGGAGGCATCGATGTCTCGTTCACGGCGATCGGCGCGCTGACGATGTATTCGATCACGAAGGCCGTGCTCGTCTGGTGGCCCGATGCGCCGTTCGCGCTGATCCTATGCACCGGCGCGCTGGGAGGGCTGCTGCTCGGCATCGTCAACGGCATGCTCGTGCATCGGCTCAAGGCGCCTTCGCTGATCGTCACGATTGGCACGCAATATCTCTATCGCGGCATCTTGCTGACGTTCGTCGGCACGACGTTCTTCATGAATATCCCGCGCAGCATGGATCGATTCGGCCGCGTTCCGCTCTTTGCCTATCAAACCGCCGACGGTCTGCACGCCGTGCTGCCCGTTTCCGTCATCGCGCTTTTCGTCGGCGCATTCGCGACCTGGTGGCTGCTGAATCGGACCATGATGGGACGCGCCGTCTATGCGATGGGTGGCAGTCTGACCATCGCCGAGCGGCTCGGCTACAACCTGCGCGCCGTCCATCTTTTCGTGTTCGGCTATACGGGCCTGCTCGCCGGCATCGCCGGCATCATTCACGTGTCGAACGGCCGGATCGCGAATCCATTCGATCTCGTCGGATCCGAACTCGATGTCATCGCTGCCGTCATTCTCGGCGGCGCGCGCATCACGGGCGGGACGGGTACCGTCGTGGGCACGCTGCTCGGCGTCGTGCTCGTCACGCTGATCAACAGCGTGCTGATTCTCGTCGGCGTGCCGAGCACCTGGCAGAAGGTCATCATCGGCGCGTTCATCCTGATCGCGGGCACGCTCTTCGCGTTGCGTCGGCGCGGTTGATCGCAGGCAAATGTGCTTCGCGGCGGCAGCGGCGGTGCGCCGCCGCGTCAGGTTTTGCGCGTTCGCTGCTCCTGGCCCTTCTCGGTGATGATCGAGTCGAACTCGTCGATCTGCGAGAAGCGCACGGCCTTGACGACGCCGAACTTGCTCGAATCGGCGACGAGATGACGCTCGACGGCGTTGGCCATCGCCGCCTGCTTGATCGCCACCTCGTGAAAATTCCAGCAGGTCACGCCGCGCGCCGCATCGATGCCGCCCGCGGAAATAAAGGCCTTGTTGATTCCCATCCGGCGTAGCATCTCGAGGCTTTCATCGCCCGCGAACGAATCGGACGACGGTACATAGACGCCGCCGAGCATGATCATCCGCACGTTCGACATGCGCCGCACGATCTCGGCGATGTTGAGCGAATAGCAGACGACCGTCAGCTGCATGTTGGCCGGAATGAGGCGTGCGAGCGAGGTGAGCGTCGTGCCGCAGTCGATGAATACCGTTTCGTGATCGGCGATGAGCCGCGCCGCATGCGCCGAGGCCTGCGCCTTCGCCTGCGCAAAATGGTCCTTTTCCTGCTCGAGCGAGTAGCCGACCGCGTTCGGCACGTCGACGGCGCTGACGATGTAGCCGCCCAGATAAGTGAAGCGGTCCGGATGTGCGGCAATGTCGCGGCGCACCGTCATTTCCGATACGCCGAGCAGGGCCGCCGCATCGCGCAGGTGCATGACGTTGTGCTTGGCGAGCGCATCGACGAGAGAGCGCAGGCGTTCTGTCTTCAGCATAGGAGTGATGGGGTAGGGCCGTCGCCCGGGGCGTAGCGCGGAACGTTATTTTCGTATCGACGATGTGAGCGAATTATAACAAGTGTCGCTGAAAAAAAGCCGCCCTTCGACGAAGGGCGGCACGATGCGAAGCGCAATGCGCGGCGCGCTGTGCGGGGCGGTGCGCTCAGGGCGAAGCAAACACGTCGGTCGGATCGGACGGCGAGACCGTCTGGATAAAGAACGGCAGGAACGACGTTCCGTGAGCGTCCAGGCCCTCGTAGTCGCCGACGAAGTACCCTTCGGCGTAGGGCGCGAGCTTCATGTCGAACGAGCCGGCGAGATGGATCTCGTTGCCGAAGCTCGCTCCACCGTTCGCCGACGTTTTCTGCCAGTAATCGGTCGGCAGCGTCGTCGTGTTCCCGGCCGCGAGATTGCGCAGGTCATAGTAGGTGACGGCGACCGTGCTCGCTGAATTGACGCGGATGGACGGATTGAACGCGGCTCGGCCCGTCGGCGTATTGACGCGTATCGGCGCGCTCCATGTATTGCCGCCGTCCGTCGAAGTCGAAAGCGCGATCTCGTCGTAGTTGCCGCCGTTGAATCGCGAGTCTTGCCAAACGACGTAGAGTTGGCCCGTTGCCGAATCGATCGCCGGTTCGGGGATGATATCGCCCGTGCGCAAGGGCTCTCCCGTGTTCGGGTCCGTTACGCCTACCGTGCGCAGGTCGGCGATGATTTGCGGCTTCGTCCATGT
>JBCNPL010000126.1:0-6723 GCA_039593375.1 Paraburkholderia sp.
CGGTGGCTTTGAGTATTTCCCTTCGCCTGCCCACACAACGAATTCCATTGAATCGCTGCACATGCAACTTCGTAAGCTCATCAAAGCGCGTGGTCACTTCCCGAGCGACGAAGCCGCGCTCAAAACGCTGCAACGTTGTTGCCAAGTGGGCCGATTCTCGACATGATTGAAGCGGGTCCAAGTTCAGCCCGCGACCGGGCTCAATCGCCGTTTCTTCTTTTCGTTTGCGAGGCATTTCGGCTCCTTTACCGATAGTTTATGCCTCACACACAAGAAACCGGATAGGCTCCGGCTCGCTTTTACGTTTGTCAGCGCCCCGAGGCCAACTTCGAGACGCCGTGGGCCGACGGGATCTGCCGGTTCATTCAGCTTGGGACGGACAGCCGCCGATAAACGGCGTCAGTCAGAGGTTAGACTCCGAGCATCGAAGGCGGTACCCCGGTATGGTCCTCGACCGCTATGACACCAGGAATGGCCTCGGCCGCGACACGCATCGCCTGCACTTGCTGGGGAGACCAGGCATAGTAGCCCCACAGATGGACGATACCGTCTTGCACCGTGACGTTATGCCCCGGGAAGGCCCATTGCCGGCCGGCAGTCTCGCCCATCAGCATGGCCCTGATCTCGCGATCGCTCACGGCCTCTTGCCGGCTGGACTCGCGCGATGAGAGTGCCAGCGCCTGTACAAGATTGGCGCGGCTGACAATCCCGACAACCTGATCGCCGCGCAGTACCGGTACCCGTCGAATGTGGTGAGTTTCCAGCAGATTCGCGAGTTGATCGAGCGGCGTCGTCTCGTCGACAGTGATCACGCGCTCGGTCATGACATCCTTCACCAGACGAGCGTGCGCCTTGACGTAGTCCGCGGCATCGCGTCGCCCCGATAGCATTTCGAGCCACCACGGGCGACGCGGCTTTTCAGTATCGACTTCGACTCGATGCAGTAAATCGCCATCGCTGATCATGCCGAGCAGTTGCCCCTGTTCATCGATGACCGGCGCACCGCTGAGGCCATGTTCGACCAGCAGGGCCGCTGCTTCGCGTACGGTCGTGTCCGGCTTGACCGAGACGACATAGGGAGTCATGACATCGATCGCTTGCATGATGATCTCCTTCCACCTTGTGCGCGTTGCATACGCTATACGGTATAAATGCCCGACATCGACGCGTGTCAACACACGCGGTTGGCAGCGGGGCCACGGTTACCGGCTGCTTCAGGCCGCCGCCTAGCAGCGGCATATGCTCGTCCAACGCGCTCGAGCGGATCCGATAGACCGACCAACTCCACCACTTGCCTGCGCACCCGCGGGTGCACGCATGCAAGGCCCAGAACGACGAACGATCCAGGCAGCGTCAATAGAACGATGAATAGCGCTCTTCTGAACATCACGCCACCTCTTGGCTGACAGCCTTTCCATACCCGCAGATTAGGAGTGCCGAAAAGGAAGTGGTTGATGTCAATCAACAAACAGTCTCGCCCGCGGATCTGCGCGGCGTGCAACCGCGATCCTTCGTGTTGATTGGCGTCAACCTGTGAACCCAGTGCCGCTCCTACACTGTGATCGAAAGCCGGGCTTCATTCTTCCTTCCGGAACCGCGCCGCGGCTGTTATCCAGTTTTGCAAGCAGCCAATCTCAACGCTCGCATTGACAGACCGACATGGGCGGCGGCCCCTCGATGATGTATGCGACACACGCGTTTCGTGCATTCGAGGAGTTTTCTGCTTGACGGGGTGACCTACGTGTATTGTCGGCTGGTGGACTCGCGAGGACTCCTAAATTACCAAGCGGTCCTTGATCGGAACCCGGCCGACTCGGCCAAACGCTTTGCGGATGCGATCGCGATAGCGATCGCGCTGCCTTCGGGTACCCCTCGCCTCAGCAACGCATTCGCGATCTCAATCGCTTTTTCCCGTAGCTCTGGATCCATGTTGCGCATCGACGTCGGGTAGTGCTGCGAATTCCACGGCACAGTGGTCTCCCTCATCTATATCGCCCATGACTGATCGTGGACCATTAGCTCCAAAAGGCGTTTGATGTCTATCAAGTGGTCGCACCGGCGACGCGCAGCACCGGCGCGCCCTGCTTGACACACGTCACGGTCCAGCATCGCACTTGGCGTCCATCGTTGCTGAGATGCCCTCTGTTCGAGAAAACTACCCCTCATCGTGTGCGATCCAGCAGGAGGGCTTGACCTGAGTCAAGCAACCGCTCACGAGCGAAGAACAGAATCGCTTTACTAGAGACCGCGAATCTTCCGCAAGGAGCTACCCGTGAATGCCGCCAATCCAATCAGTGCACCTCTGGCTCCGCCGGCACGATTGCTCGTGGCCGTTGATGCGTCGCCGGCTTCGCACCAAGCGCTCACGTATGCGCGAAACCTCCTTCCGCCCGATGGCAAGGCTCGCTTCGTCAGCGTCGCCGATGATCCGCGCACCCTTGTGCCAACAGGCAGGCTTGTCGGCGCCGCGTTGCGGACGGCGCGTGCGGAGTTGCTGCAGGATGCGGCGGACGCACTGGCCCAAGCCAAAGATACATTTGCACGGTGCGATGTCCAGGTTGAGACTGAAGTCATCGATGTATCAAAACATGGGGGCACCATCGTCGATGCGCTCGTCGATGCCGCAGCGACCTGGCAAGCGGATCTGCTCATCGTCGGCGCCCGTCAGCATCACGGCCTGCTGCGCTGGATTGAGGGCACGGTATCGGAGCCGCTGGCCAAACTTTCGCAATGCCCTATCCTTATCGTACCCGAGCATTTCGAAGTCAAGCCTGGCCAGTTGCCGGCGCGCATTCTGTTCGCTCTCGATGCCAGCCGGCCAGCATTGCGGGCCTTGCGTTACGGCATTCGATTCGCGACGCGCGAGACCTATGTACACGCGATCTACGTCGTCGATCGTTCCGTACGATCAGGCGATGTGATGCCTATCGGCATGCTCGAAAATGCTTTCATTGAGGAAGGTACCGCCGCACTCGCTGAAGCGAAGCCGATTCTTGATCGCGTATCGGGTCGGTCGAGCACCACCGTCTTGGAGACCGAGCGAACGGGCGACGACGTTGCGCATGCCATCGTGCGCGCGGGCGTCAACTGGCATGCGGACCTAATCGTGATGGGCACCCATGGCAGGCACGGGATGGCTGGATGGATTCTCGGCAGCGTCGCGCAGCGCGTGGCGCGACTTACGCACGTGCCGCTGCTGCTCGTCCATGCAAGAGAGGATTGACACGCTCGCAGCGCACGGGGCCGCCCCGTGGCGTTTAGCGGCTCGCGCCCCCCACCGCTGTCTCGCTGCCACGCGCCCCCATGCTGCAGAAAAACGCGGCCTGCTTTAATTGCGCCTGGTTGAGTCGCAGCCACGTGCTGACGGGGATGCGCGGCCAACCCACACCGGTGTGCCGATCACGACGACCTCATAGGAAGCCACGTCGTGCAATGTCGACAAGATCGTCGCTGGTCGATGCCAATGGCTCGGCATGCGCTGGCGCAAGGGGTATCTTGATTCGCCGGCGATTCCCTCTCAGACCGGGATGAAGTGGCCATTGCCGGTGAGCCTTCAGCATCCCGCCTTACTCACATGCCTACCTCGCACGGCGAGACACCATATGAGTCCCGGTACATGTGGATCAGGTCAGCCGGATCGCAAAGCGCCGTCCCTGGCCTCAGCACGGCGGCGCAACCGGCCGCAATCGAGTAACGCAACGCCTCCTCGGTGTTCGCCTCGTGATCGAAGGCCCATACCATTGCGGCAAGGAAGCTGTCACCCGCGCCAACGGCGCTGACGACTTTTACCGGTACGGCTGGAAGGCTGATAAGGCGATCCTCTGTCGCGATGATCGCGCCGCGCGCACCGAGCGTGACCGCCACGTTGCGTGCCAGGCTACGCTGCACGAGTTGCCGTGCCGCATCGCACCATTGCGAGCTATCCGAGAGCGGCGCGCCGGTAAGCTCGCGCAGTTCATCGAGGCTCGGCTTGACGAGGAACACGCCGACTTCGAGCGCGGCTGCCAGCGCATCGCCCGAAGCGTCCAGGACCATTCGTACGTCGTTGATCCGTGCCCAATGGGCGATCCGCGCATAGAAGTCTTGCGGCATGCCCGGAGCCAGACTGCCGCTTGCAACCAGGTACCGCGGCTGTGGATCGAGTTCGTCGAGGTGCCGCAGGCAGCGGTGCCATTCAGCCTCCGTTACGGTGGGGCCCGGCATGACGAAGCGAAACTCGCGACGAGTCGATGTTTCGAGCACCGTGACGTTCTCTCTTGTCTCGTTTCTGATAAATACGCACTTATAGGGTACGTGCTCGGCATCGAGCAGCGCATCCAGGGCTACGCCGGTTCTGCCACCAGCAAGATGGATTGCCAGGCACTCGCTTCCGAGGCGCCGCAGGACGCGCGCGACATTGATCCCGCCCCCGCCCGCATCCTTTCGCGGCTCACCGCACCGCAGCTTCATCGTATCGGCAAGACGGTCGACTGAGAACGAAATGTCGACGCTCGGATTGGGTGTGATAGTGACGATCTCGGCCATGGCCGGCCTCCTTTTCGTGCATTTGTGCTTATTCGCGCTTCGGTGCTGACGATGCGGGCTCCGCGGCATGCGTCACCGCGGGCTCGAGCAATCGTGCGCGAAGAGATTGCGACTGTTTCTCGCATACAGCCATCAGTCTGATCCGCGACATCGCTTTGGCCTTGATGTCGATCAACCTGTTACGGGCAATCGCGCGGATTCGGCAATATCCATGGCGGTGTTTGTTCCGCGAAATGGGTGTGTCTCGTGGAACCTGCTCATTTTTAGACTTGCGCGCGCCGCGCCGGCGGTGTCGCACTCTTTGCATCGCTTGATCCAGCTCAAGGTGAAGCGTGTACAGCGTACGACGATGCAAGCGTAGGCAAACTTATTGGAGGAGTCTGATCATGGAGATTACGTTCCGCGATCTAGTGACCGTGCTGCACGGGATGGGATTCGGCGCGCTATTCATGCTGGCGTTCTCAGGCGCCCTCGCCGAGCTCTATCGAATGTCGACGCCCGGCGTCCCGGCGGCAATCACGGCGAGGGAAAATAAACTGCTCGTCACATATCTGTCCGCGATGGTGATTCTCGCGTGGGCGACCGTCCTGTCGGGCGCGTACGTCGTCTACCCGTGGTACCGGGCCGCGCCGCCGAACGGCCTCTTTCATCTGTCCGACTACCCGAAGCAGCTTCTGACGGCAAGCCCCAATACGTCGGGCTGGCACAACATCGGCATGGAATGGAAAGAGCATGTTGCGTGGCTTGCGCCGATAGCGATGACCATGGTGGCGTACGTATTCGCGAAGTACGGACCCAGCCTGGGCCGGCAGCGTCAGATTCGCAGCGCCGTCCTCGCCTTTACGGTCGTCGCGTTCGCTGCCACGGCGGTCGCCGGCGCATTCGGCGCTTTCCTGAACAAGTACGCCCCCGTTCGCGGCGGTGTAGACATTCACATCATGCGAGGGGAGTAGAAATGAGCTCTCAGATCAGGTCGCCGTCGCGGCGTAGTATCGAACAGCACGATCAGGAAAGCAGCGTCTCGCCGAGCGACGTGCCAGGCATGTTACACACCGAGCCTGCCAAGAGGGCCTATACCCTCGTGAATGGCCCGGCGGCGGCCGCGGTCCTTGCGGCCGGTATCGGCTGCTTCGCGGTGGGTGTGTTCGCGATCGCAGGCGACGCACTCCCGGCAATCGCACGACTCCTTACCTTTTACGCGCCGACAGGGCCCCTTTCAGGCGTCACGACGAGCGCCATCGTGGTTTGGCTACTGTCGTGGTTCGCCCTCGCGCGCAGATGGCATGCGAAATCGATCGCGCTCGGAGCTGTAACGACAATCGCTTTCGTCCTGCTGGCCTTCAGCGTCTTGCTGACATTCCCACCGTTCATGGATCTGCTCCAGGGCAAATAGCTGGGCGCGGAACACCACCGCTCGTGTTCGAATCCCATCGCCACTACCTCCTCGTCGCGCGCGGTTGATTGCGATCAATCGCGCGTTGTCACGCGTCGCTATCGTGACGGAAACCTTCGATAAGTATCCAGACCAAGCGCGCGTTCCTGGATGAGATAGAGCGTGTGGTGCCTTGGAAAGAATTCGTGGCGCTGATTGAACCGCACGCGCCGGCCAAAGCGACGGGCCGCCGGCCATTCGCTATTGAAGCAATGCTGCGCATCCACTTAGACGCCAGACGTCAACGCCAATTGGCACGTCGCGATGCGACCGGGCAAGCGTCGCGCTTTGAATAAGGACACGCCACTGGGCTCTTCTTCAACTCCCTGCTTCAATTGCTTGCCCGTCTTCATTGCGCCCTCCTGGCTCATCGAGACGTCGTGACCCTGGCGAGGGCGTAACCCATAGTTCCGTCGGTGTCACCGACTGCGTGTGACCTGCATCAAGCGCAAGCACAGCGGCCCCGGGGTTGCGCGCTACCGCCCGTCACACTCCCGCGGCTAATACCATATGACTATACAGCGTGCTCGCCTTGCACTCGCGGTCGTATAGTCCGAGCATTTGTTGGTTCGTGCGCATATTTTGACGATTGGCCATTTGGCCTGCGCGCATTGATGGACGACAATCAACACATGACAAGCGTACTTCTGGCAGACGATCACACCCTCCTTCGCGAGGGGCTCAAGCATATTCTGCAGAGCACGAGCGGCTTCGAAATAGTGGGGGAAGCGCAGGACGGCCCCAGCACGATCGCGCTTGTGCGCAGC
>JBCNPL010000127.1:0-6709 GCA_039593375.1 Paraburkholderia sp.
GTCATCGCCACGCTGTTCCGGGAGATCGGCGCCGGCCGCCCCGGTGTCATCACCCGCGTTGGACTGAGGACTTTTGTCGATCCCCGACTTGGCGGAGGCAAGCTCAATGCACTCACCACTGAAGACCTCGTGGAACTGATCGAGATTGGCGACGAAGAGTACCTGCGCTTCAAACCCATCAAGATCGACTTCTCCATCGTCATGGCGTCGTCCGCCGACGATCACGGAAATTTGTCCACGCGCCACGAACCCGCCGACCTCGACATCTACGCCGTTGCGCTTGCAGCGCACAACAGTGGCGGCAAGGTGATCGCGCAGGTGAAGGGCAAGTCCGACGGTCACGTGCCGGCACGCCTCGTTCGCGTGCCCGGTGTCATGGTGGACGTCACTGTTCGTACGCCCACCCAACGGCAGTGTGCAATCAGCGACTACGACGCTACGCTCAGCGGCGAATCGCTTGGCGAGACAGGCGACGCAGACACGCCCGAAGGCATGCGCCTGATCGTTGCCGAGCGTGCGGCGCAGGAACTTGGCGCGAATCAGTCAGTGAATTTCGGATTCGGATTCCCGGGAGCCATTCCCGCGGTGCTAGCGGCACAAGGGCGCGGCTCAGTATATTGGGGCTCGGTTGAACAGGGTATCCATCGTGGGGCCATGCTCGATGGCGCGATGTTCGGCACCGCGCGCAACGCTGATGCGATCGTGTCAAGCGTTGACCAGTTCGACTTCTACAGCGGTGGCGGCATCGATATCACGTTCCTCGGCATGGGTGAGTTCGATGAACAGGGAAACGTGAACGTTTCAAAACTGGGAACCACCGTGGTGGGTCCGGGCGGTTTCATGGACATCGTCCAGGGCGCCAAAAAGATCGTCTTTTGCGGCGCGTTTGAAGCAAAGGGCCTCCGCGTTGAGCGGAAAACCGACGACTCACTCGAGATCGTGTCGCCCGGCTCGGTCCCAAAGGCGGTCAAAACCGTCCGCCACGTGACCTTTAGCGGCCTTCAGGCGCGCCTCGACGGCAAAGAGGTTCTCTATGTTACCGAGCGTGCGGTGTTCAAGCTCGACCCGCTCGGTGTCCGGCTGATCGAGGTAGCTAAAGGCATCGACCTTCACAAGGACGTACTCGCAAGGATGGAGTTTGCTCCGTTGGTCGATGAGCGTCTTTTTGAATCTTCGGTCGCACACTGAGTCTCGACAGGCGCCCTTATCCGGATCCAGAGGTAGTTCTCATGCAGCAAGATTCCGACGTCAATTTCACCATCGAAGGCGCTGTTGCGACGATCACGCTCAATCGCACCGCCCGGCACAACGCGCTGACGACCGGCATGCTGGACGACATTGAGCGTTCCGTCGCGATCGTCGAAGTCAATGACGAAGTGCGCGTGCTCAAGTTCACGTCGAACAGTCAACGATTCTTCTGCAGCGGCGCCGATATCAACGAATGGGGCGACATCGACCCGCAAAAAATGGGCACGCGGTTCATTCGCGACGGGAATCGCGTTTTCCGGAGAATCGCAGAGCTCGATAAGCCCACGATCGCCGTGCTTTCAGGGAGCGCACTCGGCGGCGGATTCGAACTCGCGTTGGCCTGCGACTTTCGCTACGCAAGCTTTGATGCGCGAATCGGGTTCCCGGAAGCGGCGGTCGGTGCAATTCCTGGCTGGATGGGTTGCGCACGCCTTTCCGAGCTAGTCGGCGCCACGAGGACCCGCGAACTGATTCTGTTGGGCGAGCCAGTCGGTGCAGCCGTTGCTGCGCAGTGGGGCGTCGTCAACGAAGCGCTCCCGGCGAATGAACTCGCAGCTCGGGTAGACGCCGTTTGCGCGACCCTCCAGAAGCGATCAAGGACGTCCCTGTCCGTTGGCAAGCGACTCATCCGGATGATGGAGACGGGGCAAGACGAATACGCGCATGAACTCGCGGCGTCCGTCTGCAAGGCGTCGCCGGACGCCGCGGAAGGCGTTGCAGCATTCCGTGAGAAGCGTCATGCAGACTTCAGTTGATCCCGCTGGCTCCGGCCACGCCCTCACGCCGGCTCGGATCGATGGCGACACCAGAATTGTGGTGATCGTCGCGGACCCGATCTCGCAAGTGAAGTCGCCCCAGTTCTTCAATTCTCATTTCGCGCAGCAGGGCATTAATGCCGTTCTGGTGCCCGCCCACGTTGCGCCTCGACGATTGCAAGACGCAGTTCGGGGCTTTGCGGCTTTGCAGAACCTGATGGGCGTCGTTATTACGGTGCCCCATAAGGTCGCGGCAAGCGCATTGCCTGACGTGCAAATGACTGAACGTGCTGCGGCAATCGGAGCCGTGAACTGCCTCCGGAAGCTGGAAGGCGGAGGGTGGATCGGGGACAACTTCGATGGAGAGGGGTTTGTCATTGGCCTCGAACAGCAGGGTATGTCTGTGTCCGGGCAGCAGGTCCTTCTCGTCGGTGCTGCTGGAGGAGCCGGCCGCGCACTCGCGAACGCCTTATGTACGGCACAGGTTGCGGCACTGAGGCTTGCCGATATCCGCGAGGAAGCTGCAGAGGCACTGGCAGCAGAACTTCGAAGCCGGTATGGGCAAGTGCGTATCGAATTGGCAGAAGCCCGCGGGAATCGCGCTGACGACCTGGTCGTCAATGCGTCCCCGGTCGGCATGAGTCCAGCGGATTCAATACCGATCGACTTGTCGGGTCTCAACAGAAGCGCGGTTGTGGCAGACCTGATCATGAAGCCGGAGCAAACACTTCTGCTTCGGAAAGCTTCTGCGCTGGGTTTCAGGACACACCCCGGGCGGCACCTTCTTCTCAGTTCTGTTGGGCAAATAGCAAAGTTTATGGGCGTAGTTGGCTAAAGCCGGTTGCTGCCGGCACAGGATGTCAGAGAACCGGCACATCGGCCCGATGCATGCGCAATCAGGCGCGTTCAAGGAGACAGGAGTAAGACATGGAACTCTCGAAATATCGTTGGCGTATCTGCGCTCTGCTGTTTTTTGCAACGACGATCAACTACCTCGACCGTCAGGTTTTCGGATTGTTGAAGCCCGCCCTTGCGGTGCAGTTCAACTGGACCGAAACACAATATAGCCACATCGTCGTCGTGTTTACGGCGTGCTACGCGATCGGAATGCTGCTTTCGGGCAAGCTCGTCGACAAGGTCGGTGTGAAGATCGGCTACGGCGTATGTGTCCTGCTGTGGAGCATCGCAGCTTGCGGCCATGCACTCGCGCGCAGCACGTTAGGCTTCGGTGTGATGCGCGCGCTTCTCGGCGTTTCGGAGTCTGGAGGCTTCCCATGTTCCGTGAAAAGCATCTCCGAATGGTTTCCCCGCAAGGAACAGGCGCTCGCCGTCGGTATCCTGACGTCAGGAACGAGCATTGGCGCTGTCGCCGCGCCCGCGGTCGTCCCTTGGCTTGCCGCTACGTACGGCTGGGAGGCCGCCTTCTTCGCCACGGGTCTGACGGGTTTCGTATGGCTCGGCTTCTGGTACACCATGTACCAGGCTCCGCTGAAACACAAGAAGGTGACAAAGGCGGAACTCGAATACATCCGCGAAGACACTCCTTCGCCGTCTGCGGCCGAACCGGCGAAGGTGCGTTGGGCCTCGCTGCTCAAGCTCCGTCCGACATGGGCCTTCTTTGCAGGCAAGCTGCTGACCGATCCGATCTGGTGGTTCATGCTGTTCTGGCTGCCCTCGTACTTCAATTCACGGTTCCACCTCGATCTCAAGAATCTTGGTCTTCCGCTGGTCATCGTCTACATCGCCACGTCGATTGGCAGCATCGGCGGCGGCTGGGTTTCGTCGTCCCTCATCAGGCACGGCTGGTCGGTCACGAAAGCACGGCAGACCACGATGCTTGTACTCGCGTTCCTCGTCACGCCGATTGCGTTGTCTCCGTGGATTAACGATATGTGGGCGATGGTGGCACTCCTGAGTCTCGCTGCGGCCGCGCATCAGGGCTGGTCGGCAAACCTGTTCACTACAGCCTCGGACATGTTTCCCAAGGCGGCGGTCGGTTCGGTCGTGGGTATCGGCGGACTGGCGGGTGCGCTCGGCGCAACGCTCTTCCCGCTGGTCGTTGGCGCCGTCCTGGATCACTTCAAGGCGCTCGGGCACATTAACGCGGGCTACAACATCCTCTTCGTGATCTGTGGTTCGGCTTACCTCGTCGCATGGATCGTCATGCGGGTGATCCGCTCCTCCAACCAGACAGTCGATCTCGCGCGACTGTCGTCGACGGCAAGCATGTAAGCGCCCACAGCTCGAGGTCCGTGAGTATGCTACGCCAGCGCAGTCGGTTCGGACATAGCAAGGTGGCCGAGAGCACCGCGTTCACTTGGAGTTCGCTTAATCGATAAACAGTACGCGCCCGCCGTTGGGTGCGCTTGCCGTACGGTTGCGATATTACCTGAACAGGTATAATATGTCCGCATGACCGACAAGGGAAAACCTCTCGAATGGATTGCGAGCAGCTACAAGGACCTGATGGCGTTGCCGCCCGATGTTCGCCGGCGCTTCGGTTACGCGCTGTCGTTAGCGCAGATGGGCGACCAGGACGATGCGGCAAAGGTGCTCAAAGGCTTCGGCGGAGCCGGCGTGCTAGAGGTCGTCGAGGATGATACCGGCGGCACGTACCGCGCCGTCTATACAGTCAAGTTCGCTGAGGCGGTGTTCGTCCTGCACTGCTTCCAGAAAAAGAGCAAGAGCGGGATCGCCACGCCGAAAGGCGACATGGACATCATTCGCGCTCGGTTGAAAGTGGCCGAAGCATTGGCACAGGAGCTACGAAATGCAAAAACGAATCATTGAAGGCGTCGAGGTTCAGCGCGGTTCGGGCAATGTCTATGCCGACCTCGGCTTGCCCGATGCAGAAAAACTGAAGATCAAGACCGGCCTCGTAATCGAAATCAGAAAAGCCATGCGTGCCCTCGGACTCACTCAACAAGCCGCAGCGAAACGCATGGGCATTCCGCAACCGAAGGTGTCCGGCATGATGCATGGCGACTTCACCAACCTGTCCGAGCGCAAGCTGATGGACTGCTTGAACCGGCTCGGCTACGACATCGAGATCAAGGTACGGCCGGCCGCCGAACCGATCGGGCATCTCACGCTCGCGGTCGCTTGATGCGAACGCCAATCCGCCGCACCCCGGCGAAACGCTGTGCCAGGACTTATTGCGCGAATTGGGGCTCACGGTCACGGAGGCAGTGCAGCAACTTGGCGTGACGCGCTCGGCTCTGTCACGCGTGCTGAATGGCCATCCCCAATCGGTCTAGGCTGAAGAAGGGAAATCGAGTTCTCGTAAGGCGCGCCGCACGACATGGCTGCGCTCGCTGTTTGTGCTGCCGTTCGGTCCAGGCGGCTCGTCCAGCAGCCGCTGGAGCAAGGCCCTGATCTCGGAGACGTAGACAGACGCCCACGGCTGAGCGGATGCGGTCGCCGGAATCAGGGCGCTGTACTCGCCGTAATGGTTGGAACTGATCGCAGAGACGACTTTTTCGGCAAACAGCTTCGGCTCGACCTCTGCGTTGACGCTCATTTTGACGAGATCAGCGCAGGCCTGATCGAAAACTCGGGTGACTTCCCATCCCTCTTCGGTCGTACGTTCATATACGGTTCCGGCGAGGGTGAAAAACTGCCACATCAGATCCGGCGCAAGCTTCGGCGCGGCGCGGCAGTTGCGCCTTCTCGAAATAGACTTGGTTGGCGAGTGTCACCGTCAACGACCCCGGCATCTTCCCGGCCAGCTTCTTCGTGGGCGTGCCGCTCTGATTCCACGGTATGGACAAGTCCAGATTGCCGATCCGATTCCCGGCGCAGGTTTTTGCGAGAAAAGGACACACGGCGTAGGTTTTCGCACAACGAGGAAAAAACTACGCTGGCATCGCCAAGCCAAACCTACTCATTCTCCTCGAAGTAATGCCCGAACTTGACCTGCTTCGTCCGGATGTAACGCTCGTTCTCGTCGCGCACGGGGATCGCAAGCGCCACGCGTTCACAAACCGGGATACCGTGCTTCGCGAGCGAATCGAACTTCTTCGGGTTGTTGCTGATCAGCCTGACTGACGTGACGTTCAACATCCGCAGAATTGCCGCGGCCGAATCATACTCGCGCGCATCGTCGGGCAAACCGAGCTCGAGGTTGGCCTCCACCGTATCGCGCCCCTGTTCCTGCAACGCATAAGCTCGGATTTTGTTGGACAGGCCGATGCCGCGCCCCTCATGTCCGCGCAGATAGAGCAGCACGCCGCGGCCCTCCGCGGCGATATAGCGCAGCGCGAGATCGAGCTGCTCGCCGCAATCGCAGCGATACGAACCGAGTACATCGCCGGTCAGGCATTCCGAATGCAGTCGCGTCAGCACCGAGGCCTGGTTGCTCACGTCGCCCATGACGAGAGCGAGATGCTCGGCGTCGCCGGAGGCCACGCGAAACGCGTACGACTTGAACGTGCCGTACCGGGTGGGAAGCGTCGCGGTAGCGACGAGCGTGACGCATTCTTCTGCGCTGTCGCCGTCCGCCGACGACGATGGGGAAAACGTGGGCATGACTTTCGCAAGTTGGAACGAAGATCTCCGCGCGCTCGAGACAGGCGCGTACCTCGGAGTGTACCCGCATTCCTCAATGCGCGCCCCAAAGGGTATTTTTCCCCAAAGCAACGATGGCTCCGAGGAGACTATCCCCAAAGGGGTGTCTTTCGTGGCGTGTTCAGGGCGTCGGCTCGAAA
>JBCNPL010000128.1:0-6702 GCA_039593375.1 Paraburkholderia sp.
GACGAAACCGATCGTCATGCCCTGTACGACGAAAATCTTCATGATCGATCCCGGTTGCGCGCCGAGCGTGCGCAGGATGGCGATATCGGCTTGCTTGTTGGTCACCGTCATGACCAGCGAGGAGACGAGATTGAACGCCGCCACGGCGATGATCAGCGTCAGGATGATGAACATCATCCGCTTCTCGATCTTCACGGCCGAAAACCAGGTCTTGTTCTGCTGCGTCCAATCGCGGATATAGAGGTCGCCCGACAAGGTTCGCGCCAGCTCGTGGGCCACGCGCGGCGCCTGCTGCATGTCCTTGAGCCGCAGCCGCACGCCGGTCGGCGCCGGCACGCGAAAGAGCGCCTCGGCATCGTGAATGTTGACGAGCGCAAGCGAGCTGTCGTACTCGTAATGGCCCGACTGGAACATGCCCACGACCGTGAACTGCTTCAGGCGCGGCATCATGCCCGCGGGCGTGATCGAACCTTCGGGCGCGACGAGCGTGATCTTGTCGCCGACCGTCACGCCGAGGTTCTCGGCGAGATCGGCGCCGAGCACGATATTGAACTGGCCCGGAACGAGATCGGTCAGCCGGCCCGCCTTCATTTCCTTGCCGATATCGGAGACCTGCGGCTCGAGCGCCGGGTCGACGCCGCGCAGGGCCACTCCGCTCACCGCGTCTTGCCGAGTGAGCAGCGCCTGCGCGTCCACATAGGGCGCCGCCCCGATGACCTCCGGGTTGCGCCGCGCCTCGTTGGCCGTCAATTGCCAGTCCGGCATCGCGCCGCTCGGCGAGAAAATCTCGACGTGGGCGAGTACTGAAAGCATGCGGTCCCGCACTTCTTTCTGAAAACCGTTCATCACGGAGAGCACGACGATGAGCGCGGCTACGCCGAGCGCGATCCCGGACATCGAAACAAGTGCGATGAAAGAGATGAAACCGTTGCCGGTCGTGCGCTTGCCGGCGCGCGTGTAGCGCCAGCCGATTTGCCATTCGTACGGAAGCTTCAAGCGAATCCTTCAGTTTGTTACGCGGCGGCGGCCCCCGCGGTCCACTCATGCGCGCCGCGGCCAGCGTTGCCGCCGATCAAGGGCGCAGTTTGCCATACAATGCGCAGCATCATGCACGCCCACCGTCTTCATCTGCTGCTCCCGTTCGCGTTGCCGACGGCCGCCGACGCCTCGACCGCGCTGCACAATCTGCAAAGTCCCGCCCTCGACAAGCTGCTCGCTCGCGCAAGGCTCGACGAGCGCGTGGCCGGCGAAGATTTCCAGCGCACGCTACCGCACGAGCGCTGGATCGCGCGTCAATTTGGCGCAGTGGCCGCGAACGCCGTCGACGAGGCGCCGCTTGCGCCCTACATGCTCCTGGCCGACGGCGGAACGCCGGGCGACACCGCCTGGGCATGTGTCGAGCCCGTTCACGTTCGCATCGCCCACGATCATCTCGTGCTCGTCGATCCCGGCATGCTGGCACTTGCCGACGACGAAGCCGCGGCACTGCTCGCCGTCGCGAAGCCGCTCATCGACGAGCTCGGGGTCCGCATCGAGGCGCCCTCGCCGACCCGCTGGTACCTCCACGGCGATGCGCTGGGCACGCTCGCGAGCGCATCGCCGTTGCGCGCGAGCGGACGCAGCGTGGAAATCTGGCTGCCCCACGACGCGCACACAGGCCAGCGCTCGCGCGCCTGGATGAAGTTGCAAAACGAAGTCCAGATGGCCTGGTTCGAGCACCCGGTCAACGAGGCGCGCGAGGCGCGCGGGCTGCCGGCGGTCAACTCGCTCTGGCTCCATGCCCAAGGCGCCGCTCAGCCCGTCACGAGTCCGTTCACGCGGGTCTTCTCGAACGCCGCCGCCACGCGCGGGCTCGCGCTAGCGGCGGGCGTCGGGCCCTCGGCCGCGCCGCCCGGGTTCGACGCGCTCCCGGCCGCCGACGAAAACGGCACGACCCTCGTCGAACTCGAGCCTTTTTCGACGCCGTTCGTGCAGCAGGACTGGCCGGCATGGAGCGACGCGCTCGCCGCGCTCGAGCGCGAGTGGTTCGCGCCCGCGCTCGCCGCGCTCGAAGCAGGCCGCATTGGCGCGCTCACGCTGACGCTGTGCGGCGACACGAGTTCCGCGACGCTCACCACGACGCGCGGCGACCTGCGTCGTTTCTGGCGCCGTCGCGTGCTGGCGTCACTGTTCGAATGAAGCTCCCGCCGCTCCCATGATCCGAATCGCGACCCGCGCGCCGTCGCCCGCCGACGAAGCCGCGCTCATCCGCCACGGCCTCCATCCCGTCCTTGCGCGTCTTTACGCCGCACGCGGCGTGCGCCTGCCCGACGAGATCGAAACGGCGCTGACGCGACTCACCTCACCGTTCGAACTGAAAGGCGCCGCCGAAGCCGCCGCGCTGCTCGCGCAGGCGCTCGAGGCGAAGCGGCGCATCCTCGTCGTCGCCGATTACGACTGCGATGGCGCGACGGCCTGCGCCGTCGCAGTCCGCGGACTGCGCATGTTCGGCGCGCAAGTCGACTACCTGGTGCCGAACCGGTTCGAGTACGGCTATGGCCTCACACCCGAGATCGTCGAACTGGCGGCGCGGCATCCGGCGGGGCCGCCCGACTTGCTGATCACAGTGGACAACGGCATCGCGAGTGTCGACGGCGTGGCCGCCGCGCGCGCGCGCGGCATCGACGTCCTCGTCACCGATCATCACCTGCCCGGCGACGTGTTGCCCGACGCGCAGGCGATCGTCAACCCGAATCAGCCCGGCTGCACGTTCCCGAGCAAGTGCATCGCGGGCGTCGGCGTGATGTTCTATGTGCTGCTCGCCTTGCGCGCGCGCTTGCGGGAACTGGGTGCATTCGCGGCGGGGCGGATGGTCGAGCCGCGCCTCGACGGCTTGCTCGACCTGGTTGCGCTCGGCACCGTCGCCGACGTCGTCAAGCTCGATCACAACAACCGCGTCCTCGTTGCGCAAGGGGTCGCGCGCATTCGCCGCGGCCGCATGCAGCCGGGGGTCGCGGCCCTGTTCCGCGCGGCGGGCCGCGACGCGCGCAGTGCGTCCGGACTCGACTTGGGATTCTCGCTCGGGCCGCGCCTGAACGCCGCCGGACGGCTGTCGGACATGTCGCTCGGCATCGAATGCCTGATCACGGACGACCCAGGCCGGGCGTGGGAGCTCGCGCAACGACTGGATGCCATGAATCGCGAGCGCCGCGAGATCGAAGCGAGCATGCAGGAGCAGGCGCTCGTCGACCTGGCCGCGCTCGACCCGACGGGCTCGGCCACGATCACGCTCTTCAATCGCGACTGGCACCAGGGCGTGATCGGTATCGTCGCGAGCCGGCTCAAGGAGAAATTCCACCGTCCGGCGTTCACGTTCGCGCCGGCCGATGCCAGCGGGATGCTCGTCAAGGGCTCGGGGCGATCGATCGCCGGTTTTCACCTGCGCGACGCGCTCGACCTGGTCGCCAAGCGCGAGCCGGACCTGCTGACGAAATTCGGAGGGCACGCGATGGCGGCGGGCGTCACGCTCGCCGCGGCCGACGTGCCACGCTTCGCCGCGGCGTTCGAGGCCGTCGGCCGGGAGTGGCTGACGGACGACGCGCTTGCGCGCGTCGTCATGACGGACGGCCCTCTCGAAGACGCGTACTTCACGCCGCAGATCGTCGAGATGCTCGAAGCGGCCGTCTGGGGCCAGGGCTTTCCGGCGCCGACGTTCGCGGACGAATTCGAGGTGGTCTCGCAGGCGCTCGTCAAAGACAAGCACCTGCGGCTGCAGTTGGCGCGCAGCCGCCAGCGCTTCCAGGCGATCTGGTTCAATCGGACGGAGCCGTTGCCGGCACGCGCCCACATCGCCTATCGGCTCGCTTGCGATTCGTGGAACGGTGTCGCGCGAGTGCAATTGATCGTCGAGCATGCGGAAGCGGCGAACGTCTAGTCCGCGCGGGGCGGTACGGACGCCGGCCGAGAGCCCCGATCGGCTATAATTTCACCTTTTTACGAATCGAAACTGATCGACATGGAAGCGGAACGTCTGAACGCGATCGAGGGCTCTCTCGCTGACCTGCGCCGGCGCGCGGGCGAGCTACGGGGGTATCTTTGACTACGACGCCAAAGCTGCGCGTCTGGCCGAAGTCAACAAGGAACTCGAAGATCCGAACGTCTGGAACGACTCGAAGCACGCCCAGGCCCTCGGCCGGGAAAAGAAATCGCTCGAGGCCGTAGTCCTCACGCTCGGCTCGCTCGATAACGATCTGCGCGACGCGCACGATCTCTTCGAGATGGCGCGCGACGAGAACGACGACGACACGCTCGTCGCGTGCGAATCCGATGCGGCATCGCTCGAACATCGCGTCGCCGACATGGAGTTTCGCCGGATGTTCTCGAATCCGGCCGATCCGAACAACGCATTCATCGACATTCAAGCGGGAGCCGGGGGCACCGAGGCGTGCGACTGGGCATCGATGCTGCTGCGCCAGTATCTGCGCTATTGCGAGCGCAAAGGCTTCAAGGCGGAGGTGCTCGAAGAGTCCGAAGGCGACGTGGCCGGCATCAAGAGCGCGACGATCAAGGTCGAAGGCGAATACGCCTATGGTTTCCTGCGCACGGAAACGGGCATTCATCGGCTCGTGCGCAAATCGCCGTTCGACTCGTCGGGCGGCCGCCACACGTCGTTCTCGTCCGTGTTCGTCTATCCCGAAGTCGACGACTCCATCGAAGTCGACATCAACCCGGCCGACCTGCGCATCGATACATTCCGCGCCTCGGGCGCGGGCGGCCAGCACATCAACAAGACCGATTCGGCCGTACGCATCACGCACCTGCCTTCGGGCATCGTCGTCCAGTGCCAGAACGATCGCTCTCAGCACCGCAACCGCGCCGAAGCGATGGCCATGCTGAAGTCGCGCCTTTACGAAGCCGAACTGCGCAAGCGCCAGGCGGAGCAGGACAAGCTCGAATCGAGCAAGACCGACGTGGGCTGGGGCCACCAGATCCGCTCGTATGTGCTCGATCAGAGCCGCGTCAAGGACTTGCGCACGAATGTCGAAATCAGCAACACGAAAGCCGTGCTCGACGGAGATCTCGACGAATTCATCAGCGCGAGCCTCAAGCAAGGTGTGTAAGCCAAGACCATGACCGAACCAACCCTTACCGGCCTGGACAACAGCGCCGACGAAAACAAGATCATCGCCGAGCGCCGCGAGAAATTGCGAGCGTTACGCGAGTCGGGCGTCGCCTATCCGAACGACTTCCGCCCGACCCATCGCGCAGGCGAGCTGCAGACGGCCTACGCCGATGCCGACAAGGACACGCTCGAAGCGACCGCGCTCGACGTCGCCGTCTCCGGCCGGATGATGCTGAAGCGAATCATGGGCAAGGCCAGCTTCGCAACGGTGCAAGACGGCTCCGGCCAAATCCAGTTTTTCGTGACGCCGGCCGACGTCGGCGAACAGACGTACGAAGCATTCAAGAAGTGGGATCTCGGCGACATCGTCGCCGCGCGCGGCGTGCTCTTCCGCACGAACAAAGGCGAGCTGTCGGTACGCTGCACCGAACTGCGGCTGCTGGCGAAGGCGCTGCGTCCGCTGCCCGACAAGTTTCACGGTCTCGCCGACCAGGAAACGCGCTATCGCCAGCGCTACGTCGATCTCATCGTCACGCCCGAAGCGCGCAAAACGTTCGTCGCCCGGACGAAGGCCGTCACCTCGATCCGCAAGTTCATGGCCGACGCGGACTTCATGGAAGTCGAAACGCCGATGCTGCACCCGATTCCGGGCGGCGCGGCGGCAAAGCCTTTCGTGACGCATCACAACGCGCTCGACATGCAGATGTTCCTGCGCATCGCGCCCGAGCTCTATTTGAAGCGCCTGATCGTGGGCGGCTTCGAGCGTGTGTTCGAGATCAACCGCAACTTCCGCAACGAGGGCGTGTCGCCGCGGCACAACCCCGAGTTCACGATGATGGAGTTCTACGCCGCCTACACCGATTACGTGTGGCTCATGGACTTCACGGAACGGCTGATCCGGCAAGCCGCCATCGACGCGCTCGGCTCCGCGACGTTCGTCTACCAGGAACGCGAGCTCGATCTTTCCAAGCCGTTCCATCGGCTGACGATCACGCAGGCGATCCGCAAGTACGCGCCCGAGTACACCGATGCGCAGCTTGGCGACGCGGTATTTCTGCGTGGCGAGCTCAAGCGACTCGGTGTGGATACGACGCAGCCCGCGTTCAGGAACTCGGGTATCGGCGCGTTGCAGCTTGCGCTCTTCGAGGAAACGGCCGAGTCGCAGCTCTGGGAGCCGACGTTCATCGTCGATTACCCGGTGGAAGTGTCGCCGCTCGCGCGCGCATCGGACAGCGTCGAGGGAATCACCGAGCGCTTCGAGCTTTTCATCACGGGCCGCGAAATCGCGAACGGCTTTTCCGAGCTCAACGATCCCGAAGATCAGGCCGCGCGCTTCAAGAAGCAAGTCGAGCAGAAAGACGCAGGCGACGAAGAGGCGATGTACTACGACGCCGACTACATTCGGGCGCTCGAATATGGGATGCCGCCGACGGGCGGCTGCGGCATCGGAATCGACCGCCTCGTGATGCTGCTGACCGACAGCCCAAGCATCCGTGACGTGATTCTGTTCCCTCACCTGCGCCGCGAGGACTGACCTCGGGCTGGCTACCGTTGCGCGAGCCCGACAGTTTGTAACCGGAGGTAAAAGCGAAGCGGCTCGC
>JBCNPL010000129.1:0-6631 GCA_039593375.1 Paraburkholderia sp.
TAATCCTCGATGTCGTTGCTGCGCGATATCCAGACGGACGCGCCTTCGACATTGAGCCTCGTGCTGTTCGCAATCATCACGGGAATCGTCTCGCCCGGCTCGACTTCGAACGTCACGCTTGAGGAAATTTCTCTCATGATCGTCTCCACGCAAAGTGCTATCGATGACTAGAATCGTAGGCGTGACGCCGCTCGGCGTAAAACGATCTATTCTCACGCTTATGTGAGGGAAATTCACACATGGACCTGCGAAAGCTGCCTGCGCTGAACGCTCTGCGCACCTTCGAAGCCGCGGCCCGGCACGAGAGTTTCTCGCGCGCGGCCGACGAGCTCTTCGTCACGCACGGCGCGGTCAGCCATCAAATGCGCGCGCTCGAGGAGGAGCTCGGCATCGCGCTTTTCGTTCGCGCGGGCAAGCGCGTGCGCCTGACCGACGCTGGGAGCCGTTATGCGAAGTCGGTACGCGCCGCGTTGATGACACTCGCGGACGCGACGCGCGACGTGCGAAGCGGTGAGCGAACGCGGCGCCTTGTCGTTTCGTCGTCGCCTTCGTTCTCCGCGCGCTGGATCACGCCGCGCATCGGCAGCTTCATGGACCGTCATCCGGAGGTCGATCTCGATTTGCTGTCGACGAACGCGCTCGCCGATTTTTCGCGCGACGACGTCGACGTGGCGATCCGCTATGGCCGCGGCGTCTATCCCGATCTCCATGTCGAGCTGCTGCTCGACGAAGTCGCGTTCCCGGTCTGCGCGCCGACGTTCAACGGCGGGCAACTGCCGAAAACGCCCGCGGACCTTTTGCAAGCACCGCTTTTGCGTTCGGACACCGATCTCTGGCGCCCTTGGTTCGACGCCGCGGGGCTGCCCGGCGTCACCGAGCCTCGGCGCGGCGTGCTCTTCGACGATTCGTCGAACTTGTTGCTGGCGGCAGGCGATGGTCAGGGCATTGCGCTCGCGCGCAGCTCGATCGTCATGCAGGAGCTCGTGGCGGGGCGCCTCGTACGCCTTTTCGATATCGATGCGCCGTCGCCATGGAGCTATTACTTCGTCTGCCCGCCGCCCCTCATGACGAGCGCGCGCGTGCAAGCATTCCACGACTGGATTTTCGAGGAGGTGAAGCGCTTTCGCGCGCTTTATGAAAAAACGTGCTGGGGCCAGAGCTGCGCGGACAAGGACGACGTGCTCGCTCCGACCACCGGCGAGTGACGAGCCGAGGCGGCTTGTCGAGCCGGTCAGGCGCTCGAGCGCCTGCCGTCAAAGGACGACCTTCACCATCGGATGCCCGGTGAGAGCACGATAGATGTCGTCGAGCTGCTCGCGACTGACGGCGCGCACGGTGACCGTCAAGCCGATATAGTTGCCGCCGCTCGACGGCCGCGTCTCCAGACGCGTCGCGTCGAAGCTCGCATCGAACTGACGGACGACGGTCGCGATCGTGTCGGCGAAATCGGGGTGCGCCTTACCCATCACCTTGATCGGAAAGTCGCACGGAAATTCGAACAGCGTTTCGTTGACCGGGCTCATCGGCTTGGCTCCCACCATTGCACCATCACTACGCCGTCACGGGAAACGTCACGGCGAGACATCACTTCTTCTTGCTGAACATCAGCATAAGCGAGTCCCAGATCCGCCCGCCGATGCCGGCCTGCGGCACCGGCCGCAGCGCGACCACCGGAACCTGCGCGAGCGTCTTTCCATCCGCCGCGATCTGCACGGCCCCCACCGGCTGACCGTCGGCGATCGGCGCGATCAGCGGCGAATTCAGCGTGACCTGCGGCTTCACTTTGTCGCCCATGCCGCGCGGGACGGTGACGTACTGGTCGCTCTTCACGCCGACAGGCACGCTGTCGGCCACGCCCTTGTAGACGCGCGGCGTCTGCACGGCTTGATTCGCCTTGAAGAGGCGGACGGTGTCGTAGGCGCTGTAGCCGTAGTTCAAGAGCTTCATGCTGTCCTGCACGCGCTCGTGTTCCTTTTGCTCGCCCATGACCACGGCGACGATACGGCGCGATGCATCGGCCACGCCCGGCAACGGCCGCTTCGCGGTCGCGATCAGGCAGTAGCCGGCCGCCTCGGTGTGCCCCGTCTTCAACCCGTCGACGGTCGGATCGAGCCAGAGAAGGCGGTTGCGGTTCGGCTGCTTGATCTTGTTATAGGTGAATTCCTTGACCGAGAAGATGCTGTAGTACTCGGGGAAGTCGCGAATGAGGCGCGTCGAAAGCGTTGCGAGATCGCCCGCGGTCGTATAGTGCTGCGGGTCGGGCATGCCGTTCACGTCGGCGTAATGCGTTCCCTTCATGCCGAGTTTCTGCGCTTCGGCGTTCATCATCTCGACGAAATGCGACTCGCTGCCGCCCACGAGTTCGGCGAGCGCGATCGCGGCGTCGTTGCCCGACTGCACGATCATGCCGTAGACGAGATCGTGCACGGTCACGGGCTTCTCGGCCTCGATGAACATCCGCGATTCGTCGTTGCGAACGCGGCGCACGGCCAGGCTCGGCGTCACCACCTGATCCATCGAGATCTTCTTCGTCTGCAGCGCCTCGAAGACGAGATAGGCCGTCATCAGCTTCGTCAGCGACGCGGGCTCGACGCGCTCGTCGGCATTGCCCGACGCCAGCACCTGATTGGCCGTCGCATCGACGAGCACCCACGAGCGCGCCGTCACGGCCGGCGGCGGCACCTGTGCCGACGCGCGCGGCGCGTAGGCCGCGGCGCCTGCCGCCAGTGTCGCTGCGACCAGCAGGCTCAGGGGCGCGCCGCGAGCCATCGATTGCGGGATGAACGACGAAGCGAACGACGAGATCGTGGGAATCGAAAGCGCCGACGAAGGGCCGAAGAAGGAAGAGCGCATAGGGTCAGTTCGTGCGAATGAGAGCATGCGCGCAAGGCGCGCGGCGGAAAGAAGAGGCCGGGCCAACACGAGCGGCGCCGCGACGCGGGCAACGCGATCGAGATGCGGCGGCGACGAAGCAGCGATTGGACACAGGCGAATGCGATCGGTTCGCGCGAGCTGCCTCGACCCGGGACAGGGCGACGCTCGCGCAAAAAAATTCCGCCCATTATACGCGGCGGATCGCTTCGAAATCGCGTTTTACGAGGACATGTATGCGTAAATCGACGCACGCGCGCGATCGGAGCCGCCGCGATCCCGCGCTATTTTCGCCACCCGTCGCGACTCATTTCCAGGCATCGACGATGATGCGCTTCAGCAAATGCAGCTTCCGATGCAGGAAGTGCTCCGCCCCCGGAATGACGACGACGGGCAGCTCCTGCGGCCGCGCCCAATCGAGCGCCGCCGCGAGCGGAACCGTGTCGTCTAGCTCGCCGTGAATGACGAGCGTGTTCTCGGGCACGGGCGCCACGTCCCAGCGGCTCGCCGCGGTGCCGACGAAGACGATGCGCTCGATGCCGTCACCCGCCTCGCGCAACGCCGCCGCGACGTGCGACAGCACGACCGTACCGAACGAAAAGCCCGCGAGCACGAGCGGAACATCGTCCTGCCCCGGCTGCGCGCGCATGTGAGCGAGCACGGCGCGCAAGTCGTCGCGCTCGCCGATGCCGTTGTCGTGCTGGCCCTCGGTCTGCCCGACGCCGCGAAAATTCGAGCGATAGGTGACGTAGCCGAGCTGCACGAGCGTGCGCGCGAGCGTGACCGCGACCTTGTTGTCCATCGTGCCGCCGAAGAGCGGATGCGGATGCGCGACGAGCGCGATGCCGCGCGGCGCGCCGTCCGGCGCATCGCGCGCGACCTCGATCTTGCCGACGGGACCGTCGATGACGAATCGTTGCGTTTGGGCGTTCATGCTTGCGGTTTTCCGTCGACGCTCAGCGATCGATCAGCAGACGCTCGACGATCTTGCCGTGCGCGAGATGCGAATCGACGATTTCATCGATATCCGATTCGTCGACGTACGTGTACCAGGTACCTTCGGGGTAGACGACGACGGTCGGCCCCTGCTCGCAGCGGTCGAGGCAGCCCGACTTGTTGATCCGCACTTTGCCGGGCCCGGCCAGGCCCAGTCGCTTCACGCGCTTTTTTGCGTATTCCTGCATCGCCTCGGCGTTGCAGTTCGCGCAGCTCGGACGGTCCGCATCGGGGCCGCGCTGGTTCAGGCAGAAGAAGACGTGGTATTTGAAGAAGGAATCCATGATCTCGTGGCAATGAAGGGGCGCCGATGAGCCGGCCGATTATAGCGAGCGGCGGGCACCGGCGCTCGCGAGCCGCACGGGGCGCTCCGCCGTCGAAAAGCTCGTTCCGGCAACGGACGCAACGCGCGCGCCCACGTCCGGCCGCCAGCGTCAACGGGACGCGACGGGCGCCTGCATGCCGAGCCAGGCAACGAGCTGCGCGACGAAGTCGTCGCTCGCCGCCGAGAGCGCGCCCACGCCGGCCGCCGCGTTCGGCATCGTGGCCGGCGCGCGCGCAATGAACGTGTGCTGGGCGAGGACTTGTCCGCCGCGCATCAGCGTCGCGCGTGCCGTCACCGCGCCGTGGCTCTCGCCCTCGGAATCGAACACCTGCTCGAATTGCTCGAGGTCGACGGTCAGCAGTGGCGCGGCGATATCGCCGCCCGCGAGCACGACGCCCTGCGCCGATAGCGCGGCACGCAGGCGCTGCGTCAGCAAAAGCGCAGGCGGCATCGTCCAGTGGCTGTGCGCATAGGCGGCCGTGCGGTGCGGGTCGGCGTAGCTCAACCGGTAAAGGATGTCGTCGCTCTCGAGCGAGCGCGGCGCCCGCACCTCGAAGACTCTGACCGCCGGCAACGGCTGACTTTGCGTGGAAACGCCCGGCGCCGGCCCGAGGTCGTAACGCAGGTCCGACACGGCAGCCGGAGTCGCGAACGAGCAGCCGCTCAGCATGAGCATCGCGGCGAATCCGGGCAGCAGTGCGCGCGCGATGCGCGCGGCGGCCTTGCCTCGGCCGGATGCGGGCGAACGCAGCCCTCGCGCGGCCGGCGAAAAAAGACGGTCGATCGAATATTGCATTGGTCGATTTCCCCTGCTTGGCTTGGTCATTCAGTTCATCTGGGGCGATCGGCTCGCGCCGATCAGCGCGCGGCCGACGGCCCCGCGGGCCATCGAAAGCCGGCCTCGCCCGGCCCCGGCTGCGCGGGCGCCACGCCGAACAGCACGCTTCTCGGGCTCGAACCGAAAACGGCGGCGGCGTGATCGATAGACCGCGCGGCGCCGCCGACATCGGCGGCCAACTCGTTCACGCGCGGCAAAGTCTCGTATTGAAGACGTGTCGACATGTTTTCCAGCGAGGCGTTCATCTGCATCATCGCGGCGCTGGCGCGATCGGCCGCGGAGCCGAGCCTGTCGAGATTCGAGTAGAGCGGCCCGCGCGGCGCATTCAGATCCGTGACGAGGGCGTTGGCCGAAGCAAGGGTGCGCTGCAACTGCGCCAGCGTGGCCGGCAATTGCTTCGCCGCGGGCCCCGCCGACTGCGCGATCCCGGTCACGGCGTCGGCCGCGTGCTGAATGCTCGCCGCGCTCGCGAGAAGCTGCGCCTGCACCTCGGGCGACAGCATGGCGTCGGCGCGAGCCGCCACGCTTTCGAGTTCGTGCAGCAGCACGTCGCCGCGCTCCTGCAACTGCTCGAGCAGGCCGGGGCGCATCGGCAACCGCGCGACGTGCTTCGCCGATGAAACCATCGGTGTCGGATCGTCCCCCGTATCGTCGAGCTGCACGAACGCGAGCCCGGTTACGCCTTGCAGTGCGAGCGTGCCGAACGTGGAGTGCGTCATGGGCGCGCGCTTGTCGACGAGGATGCGAACGACGATCTCCCCCGGATGCGCCGGATCGAACCGCAGCGACTGCACCTTGCCGACGTCGAGCCCGCGATAGCGGACCGCCGCATCGGTCGTCAGGCCGGTCACGGCCGAGCGCGAGACGAGGTCGTATGGCACGCGCACCGTCCGATCGAAATTGAACCAAAAAACGGCGAGCCCGATCGCGACCGACAACCCGATCGCGAAGAGCCCGGCCCAGAATGCATGCGACTTGTTTTCCATGCGCGGATTCCCTTCCCTCTTCTTGCATCGGTGCCTAAAGCGACACCTCCGCCGATGCCGACTCGAGCGCGGCCGGCGGCAACTTCGCGCGACGTTCGGGCGGCAAGGCCTGCAGCGCGCGCCGTCCGCGCCGCCCAAGAAAGAACTCGCGGATGAACGGATGCTCGACGCCGCACGCCTCTTCGATCGGCGCCGCGACGAGCACCTTGCGATCGGCGATGACGGCGACCCGAGTCGAGAGCGAAGTCATCGTATCGAGATCGTGCGTCACCATGACGACGGTGAGTCCCAGCGCGCGATGCAGCGTGGCGATGAGCTCGACGAATTCCTCCGACGATTGCGGATCGAGGCCCGCCGTCGGCTCGTCGAGAAAGAGCAGCTCGGGCTCGAGCGCGAGCGCGCGCGCAATGCCGACGCGCTTCACCATGCCGCCCGAGAGCGCGGCCGGCATCTTCGACGCATGCTTGCAGGGAAGGCCGACCATTTCGAGCTTGAGCATGACGATATCGGTGAGCAGCGCGCGCGGCACGCGGCCGAGCTCGCGCAGCGGCTGCGCGATGTTGTCGAAGACCGAAAGCGACGAAAACAGCGCGCCCTGTTGAAGGAAGAACCGGC
>JBCNPL010000013.1:0-25394 GCA_039593375.1 Paraburkholderia sp.
GCTGATGCGGCTCATCTACGGCGCCGACACGGCCGATCGCGGCACGGTGTCCGTGGGCCGGCCGCCCGTGCCCGTGCGGATCAGCTCACCGGCCGACGCGGTGCGGCACGGCATCGTGCTCATTACGGAGGATCGGAAGGGCGAGGGCCTGCTGCTGCCTCATCCGATCGCCGCGAACGTGTCGCTCGGCAATACGGCGCGCGTGGCGAGCTGGGGCCTCATCGACGGGCGCCGGGAAACGGTGCTCGCGCGGCGGCAAATGGAAGCGTTGAGCGTGCGCGCCTCGGGACCCGAGCAGCCGGTCGCCGAGCTCTCGGGCGGGAATCAGCAGAAGGTCGTGATCGGCCGATGGCTCGCCCGCGACGCGAACGTCCTGCTCTTCGACGAGCCGACGCGCGGAATCGACGTCGGAGCCAAATTCGACATCTACGGGCTGATGGGAGCGCTTTCGCGCGAGGGACGCGCGCTCGTCGTCGTATCGAGCGACCTGCGCGAGCTGATGCTCATCTGCGATCGCATCGCCGTGATGTCCGCCGGGCGGCTCACCGGCATCTTCGAGCGCGAAGGCTGGACGCAGGACGCGCTGCTAGCGGCGGCTTTCGCGGGACATCTGGGCAATGGGAGCTCGCGGGATACGCGCGCCAACGCGTCGAATGCACGGAGACCGTCATGACCGAACAATCGGCGCGCCCCGACGGCGCGCAAGCCGAAACGTCCCCGATGCGGCACGAGGCCGCGTCCGGACTCATTACCGAAGCGGCGAGCGCGCGGCCGACCGGCACGCGGCTCGGCGTTTCGAATTATCTCGGGCTCGCCGGCGCGCTGTTCGCGATGATCGCGTTGTTTTCGCTGTTGAGCTCGCATTTCCTGACGTACGAAACGTTCAGTACCATCGCCAATCAGATTCCCGATCTCGTCGTCATGTCGGTCGGAATGACTTTCGTGCTGATCATCGCGGGGATCGATCTGTCCGTCGGCTCCGTACTGGCCCTGGCGGCCTCGGTCGTGAGCGTGGCGTCGCTCAAATGGGGGTGGGCGGCCGTGCCCGCGGCGGTGGCCGGAATGGCCGCGGCGGCGCTGACGGGCGCGATTACCGGCGCGGTGACGGTCGGCTGGCGCATACCGTCGTTCATCGTCTCGCTCGGCGTACTCGAGGCCGCGCGCGGCCTGGCCTATCAGATGACGAATTCGCGCACCGCCTACATCGGCGACGCATTCGACTTCCTGTCGAATCCGATCGCCGTGGGAATATCGCCGGCTTTTCTGCTCGCCGTGGCGGTCATGGTCGTCGCCCAGCTCGCGCTGACTCGCACCGTGTTCGGCCGCCACCTCGTCGGCATCGGGACGAACGAAGAGGCGGTGCGGCTAGCCGGCGTGGATCCGCGGCCTTACAAAATTGCGGTGTTCGCGCTGATGGGCGCGCTTTCCGGATTGGCGGCGCTCTTTCAGGTTTCGCGTCTCGAAGCGGCCGACCCCAATGCGGGCGTCGGGCTCGAGCTGCAGGTCATCGCGGCCGTCGTCATCGGCGGCACGAGCCTCATGGGCGGCCGAGGGTCCGTCATCAGCACGTTCTTCGGGGTGCTGATCATTTCGGTGCTGGCCGCGGGGCTTGCGCAGATCGGCGCGAACGAGCCGACAAAGCGGATCATCACGGGCGCAGTGATCGTCGTCGCTGTGGTCCTCGATACTTACCGTAGTCGGCGCAAGCGAAGTTAGGGGAAGGGACCTCTGTTCGCCGCGCGGGGAACGTGGCGGACAAAGGCGGAAGAAAGAAGCACAATCGGGTTTGTCGGCCATTTGCGCCGGCTCAGAAAAACAAGCGAGAGAGAAACAAGTTATGGCGACGATCAAGGATGTGGCAGCCATGGCTGGTGTGTCGTTCACGACGGTATCGCACGTGGTCAACAACACGCGGCCCGTATCGGCCGACGTACGCGCGAAGGTGGAACGGGCGATCCGCCAGCTCAACTATGTGCCGTCGGCCGTGGCGAGGTCGTTGAAGGCGCGTTCGACGGCGACGATCGGCCTCGTCGTGCCGAACAGCACCAATCCTTACTTTGCCGAGCTGGCGCGCGGCATCGAGGATGGGTGCGCGCGCGCCGGCTACTGCATGTTCTTCTGCAATTCCGACGACGAGCCGGCCAAGCAGCGCAACTATCTGCGCGTGCTGCAGGAAAAACGCACGGACGGGATCATCGTGGCCTCGGCGGGCGACGATGCCGTGCTCGCCGAAAGCCTTGCCGACGCGCGCGAGCCGCTCGTCGTCGTCGATCGCAATATCGAGGGTCTCGCCGCCGATCTCGTCCTGATCGACCACGAGCGCGGCGCCTATCTGGCGACACGGCACCTGCTCGAGCTCGGGCACGTCAGGATCGGATGCATCACGGGGCCGGTCACGACCGCCGTCAGCGCCATGCGTGTGCACGGCTTTATTCGCGCGATGGCGGAGCGCGGCATCGAGATCGAGCCGAGCGCAATCGTGGAAAGCGACTTTTCTGCTGGCGGCGGTCAGGAAGCGGCGGGAAAGCTCTTCGATACGGTCAAGCCGACGGCCATCTTCGCCTGCAACGACATGATGGGGATAGGCGCGCTGCGCGTTGCGGCCGTGCGAGACATCCGCGTGCCGGAGCAGTGCTCGATCATCGGGTTCGACGATATCGAATTGAGCGGCTACACCTATCCGGCGCTCTCGACCGTCGGCCAGTCCGTGCGTGCGCTCGGCGAGGCCGCCGCCCGGATGCTGATCGAGCGCATCAGCGGCGAACTCACGGGTCCGACGCGCAGACGCGTCATTACGCCACGGCTCGTGCTGCGCGAGTCGACAGGCGTCTGCGTCGGCGTCGAACTCGGCGCATGACGGAGTGAGACGCCTCGCCGGCGCACACCGTCGCTGTTCGGGACATTCTCGAACCCAATCAATTAGGGGCTGATCGAGCCCCAGTCCATTGTCGCTCGTCTTGCCGAGCGATCGCTGCTATCTATCGCAGAAAAAGTTGTAACGGTAGCGTACGAATGTCGTCGCGGAGGCGGTCTTCCACGTATACGTACGGTAGGAGTGACGCAAGGGTAACGAGGTGCTTCGTGCGGACACGCATGCGTGCATCGAGGAGTAACGTCGCCGCGAAGCGCAATCGATCGCTATGTGGGAGAAGCACGCGTGCGAGTGAAGATGCGCCTTCATCGGTTCGCCAGCGTACGGGGAAGGGCCTCGCAGTGTGCTCGCCCGCGTCTCGAACCACTACGATGTGCTTGGAGCTTCGCGCATGGCATGCAACGCGCTTTTCCGCGGCGCGGACGAAGATTGTAGGCGACTGCCGCCGTATCTCCAAGATGGGAGTCACGTGAACAACGGAGGCCGTGAAAAATAATTTAAAAGGGTTTAGGATGAAATCGAGCGAGGTCGTCTCGGTATAGGGTTCCGCGGGCGGCATCGATCGCAGACTTCGGCGAGGAGGTAGCATGGATATTTACAGCAGCTTCGCGAACCGCTTCGAAAAGACGCGAGAAGAAGAGTTCTCGCTCGAGGAGTATCTCGCGCTCTGCAAAGAAAACCCCGCAGCATATGCCACAGCGGCTGAACGGATGTTGGCGGCCATCGGTGATCCGGAGCAGGTCGACACCCGTAACGATCCTCGCCTGTCGCGAATCTTCGCGAACAAGGTCATCAAGGTATACCCCGCGTTCCGCGAGTTCTATGGAATGGAAGACGTGATCGAGCAAGTGGTCTCGTACTTCCGCCACGCTGCGCAGGGGCTCGAAGAGAAAAAGCAAATTCTCTATCTACTTGGTCCGGTGGGGGGCGGCAAGTCGTCGATCGCGGAGCGGTTGAAGCAACTGATGGAGCGGGTGCCGTTCTATGCGATCAAGGGTTCGCCCGTCAACGAATCGCCGCTAGGCCTCTTCGACTACGACGAAGACGGTCCGATCCTCGAGGACCAGTACGGCATTCCGCGGCGCTATCTGAAGAGCATCCTGAGCCCGTGGGCCGTCAAGCGCCTGCACGAGTACAACGGAGACATCCGCAAGTTCCGCGTGGTGCGCCGCTATCCGTCGATCCTGCGCCAGATCGGCATCGCGAAAACCGAGCCTGGCGACGAAAACAATCAAGACATTTCGTCGCTCGTGGGCAAGGTCGACATTCGCAAGCTCGAGCAGTACGCGCAGGACGACGCGGACGCCTACAGCTACTCGGGCGGCCTTTGCCTCGCCAATCAGGGTCTGCTTGAATTCGTCGAGATGTTCAAGGCCCCGATCAAGGTCCTGCACCCGCTGCTCACGGCAACCCAGGAAGGCAACTTCAAGGGCACCGAAGGCTTCGGCGCGATACCGTTCGACGGCATCATCCTCGCGCACTCGAACGAGTCCGAATGGAAGGCGTTCAAGAACAACCGGAACAACGAGGCGTTGCTCGACCGGATTTTCGTGGTCAAGGTGCCGTACTGCCTGCGCGTGTCCGAGGAGATCAAGATCTACGAGAAGCTGATCCGCAACTCGTCGCTGGCCGACGCCGTCTGCGCGCCGGGCACGCTGAAGATGATGGCGCAGTTCTCGGCGCTCACGCGGCTGCAGGAGCCCGAAAATTCGAATCTGTTTTCGAAGATGCAGGTCTACGACGGCGAGAACCTGAAGGATACCGATCCGAAGGCGAAGTCGTATCAGGAATACCGCGATTACGCGGGCGTAGACGAAGGCATGACGGGCGTCTCGACGCGGTTCGCGTTCAAGATCCTGTCGCGCGTGTTCAACTTCGATTCGACCGAAGTCGCGGCAAACCCGGTGCATCTCATGTATGTGCTGGAGCAGCAGATCGAACGCGAGCAGTTCCCGCCGGAAACGGAGCAGAAGTACCTGTCGTTCGTGAAGGATCTGTTGGCTTCGCGCTATGCCGAGTTCATCGGCAAGGAGATTCAGACCGCCTATCTCGAGTCGTATTCGGAATACGGCCAAAACATTTTCGATCGCTACGTCACCTACGCCGACTTCTGGATCCAGGACCAGGAATTCCGCGACCACGACACGGGCGAGAGCTTCGACCGTGCCGCGCTCAACGCGGAGCTCGAAAAGATCGAGAAGCCGGCCGGCATCAGCAACCCGAAGGATTTCCGCAACGAGATCGTCAATTTCGTGCTGCGGGCGCGGGCGGCGAACGGCGGCAAAAATCCGGCCTGGATCAGCTATGAAAAGCTGCGCGTTGTAATTGAAAAGAAGATGTTCTCGAACACGGAGGAACTGTTGCCGGTCATCTCGTTCAATGCCAAGGGATCGGCGGAAGAACAGCGCAAGCACGAGGACTTCGTCAATCGTATGGTCGCTAAAGGCTACACGCCGAAACAAGTACGTCTGCTGTGCGATTGGTACTTGCGGGTACGCAAGTCGTCGTAAAGTAGCGAAAGGCAGCGCGCTCGCGCGGCATCAGCCGGGCGAGCGCGCCGCGGCGCGCGGGATGCGCAGGCACGGTGCCTGCGCAGTGTCTGGTCGCGTCGCTTCAGGGAATCGACAGCGGGAGACTGAATGTGCTTCACCAGATCATCGACCGCAGGCTGGCAGGGAAGAACAAGAGCATTGCGAATCGCGAGCGGTTCTTGCGTCGCGTAAAGAATTACATCAGGCGTGCCGTTTCCGAGGCGGTGCGTGATCGCAGCATCAAGGACATCCAGAGCACGCAGAGCATCACGATTCCGCGTAAGGATATTGCCGAGCCGATGTTCCGCCACGGGCCCGGCGGCAAGCGCGAGCTCGTGCACCCGGGCAACGAGGATTACGTTCGCGGCGACAAGATTCCACGGCCCAACGGCGGCGCGGGAGGCGGCGGAAGCCAGGCAAGCAACGAAGGGGAAGGGCAGGACGACTTCGTCTTCGAGCTTTCGCGCGAAGAATTCATGCAGTACTTCTTCGACGATCTCGAGCTGCCCAGGCTCGTGAAGACCCATCTGCTCGCCGTGCCGACCTGGAAGAACATCCGCGCGGGATGGGCAGCTGAGGGCACGCCGAACAACATCGACGTGGTGCGCTCGCTTCGCAGCGCGCTGGGCAGACGCATCGCGCTCGGGGCGCCGCTCGTCAACGATCTGCGCGAGTTGGAGCGCCAGCTCGAGGCGCTCAAGCTCGAGCCGGGCGACAACAGCGAGGAAATCAAGCGCCTCGAAGAGGACATTCATCATTTGCGCGGTCGAATCTGGCGGATTCCGTTCATCGATCCGTTCGATCTGCGCTATATCAACCGTGTGAAGCAGCCTCAGCCGTCGAGTCAGGCGGTGATGTTCTGTCTCATGGACGTGTCGGGCTCGATGGACGAGCAGCGCAAGGATTTGGCGAAGCGCTTCTTCATCCTTCTCTATCTATTCCTGAAACGCAACTACGAGAAGATCGAGGTCGTTTTCATCCGGCATCACACCCGGGCGGAGGAGGTCGACGAAGATACCTTCTTCCATTCGACCGAAAGCGGCGGCACGGTCGTCTCGAGCGCGCTCGAATTGATGCGCAAGGTCATGGATGAGCGCTATTCGCCGACTGAATGGAACATTTACGGAGCTCAGGCGTCCGACGGAGACAATTGGACTGACGATTCGCCGAAGTGCCGGCGCCTGCTGCACGACGACATTCTGCCCAAAACCCGCTACTTCGCGTATATTCAAGTCGCGCCGGAAGAGCAGAATCTGTGGCTCGAGTACGCGCAGCTCGCGATGACGCAGCCGCATCTCGCGATGAAGAAGGTGGATGCGGCGGCGGATATTTATCCCGTCTTCCGGGAGCTGTTCGAAAAGCAGGCGGCTCAATCATGAGTACGAAGCACCTGCATAACGAATCGCGCGGATATCAGCCGGAGCGCCGCCACAAGGGTGCACACGGGCAGAACGGCAACGCGCCGCGCGAGCGCGGGAAACGAGCCGAGGTCGAGCCGACGCCAGCCCACGCCGAGACTCCCGTCGTGGCCCCAAAGGAACTTCGTATGAACGCTGCCGACCGCAGACCGCTGCCGTGGCCGTCCGACTGGACTTTCGAGCTGATCGAGGAATACGACACGCACATTTCGCATGTCGCCGAGCAGTATCAGCTCGACGTCTATCCGATCCAGCTCGAGCTCATCAGCGCGGAACAGATGATGGATGCCTATGCCTCGGTCGGCATGCCGGTCAACTATCGACATTGGTCGTTCGGCAAGCATTTCCTTTCCACCGAGAAGAGTTACCGCCGTGGGCAGATGGGGCTCGCTTACGAGATCGTCATCAACTCGAATCCATGCATCGCGTATCTGATGGAAGAGAACACGATGACGATGCAGGCGCTCGTCATCGCCCACGCCGCATACGGACACAATTCGTTCTTCAAGGGCAACTACCTGTTCCGGCTCTGGACCGACGCGCACGCCATCATCGACTATCTCGTTTACGCCAAGAATTACATCGCGGAGTGCGAGGAGCGGTTCGGCTTGGACCGCGTCGAAGAGTTGCTGGATTCGTGCCATGCGCTGATGAACTATGGCGTGGATCGGTACAAGCGGCCCCAAAAACCGTCCCTCTCGAAGGAAGCCGAGCTGCGACGCGAGCGGGAGGCTTACCTGCAATCGCAGGTCAATGAACTATGGCGCACGCTCCCCGTGAAGGAGCGGCCGCTCGAGACCGAGGAAGAAGAGCGCTACCCGCCCGAGCCGCAGGAGAACCTGCTTTACTTCGCCGAGAAGAACGCGCCGCTCCTGGAACCGTGGGAGCGCGAAGTGATTCGCATCGTTCGCAAGATCGGCCAGTATTTCTATCCGCAACGGCAGACCCAGGTGATGAACGAGGGTTGGGCGACGTTCTGGCACTACACGCTGCTCAATACGATGTACAACCAGGGGCTCCTCGAAGACGGCTTCATGATGGAGTTCCTTCATTCGCACAGCAATGTCATCTATCAGCCGCCCGTCACGAAGCCCTATTACAGCGGCATCAATCCGTATGCGCTGGGCTTTTCGATGATGAGCGACATTCGGCGGATCTGTGAAACGCCGACCGACGAAGATCGAAAGTGGTTCCCCGATATCGCCGGATCGCCCTGGCTGCCGGCGATGCACTACGCGATGCGCAATTTCAAGGACGAGAGCTTTATCGCGCAGTACCTGTCCCCGCACTTGATCCGCGATATGCGACTGTTTTCCGTGCTCGACGACGATACGCGCGATGCGCTGGAAGTCTCCGCGATTCACGACGACAGCGGCTACCAGTACGTGCGTCACGCGCTGGCGCGGCAATACGACATGCATCACCGCGAGCCGAACATTCAAGTCTGGTCGGTCAACACGCGCGGCGACCGCAGCCTGACGTTGCGGCATTTCATGACCGACAACCGCCATTTGTCGAATGATACCGAGGAAGTGCTGAAGCATATGGCTCGACTCTGGCAGTTCGACGTCTATCTCGAGAGCGCGGACGAGAACGGCACGATCAGGAAGCGGTACGAGTGCCGGTACACGGCGCCTTCGTTGCGGGTGTGAACGTAACGTCCGCCTCTTTCTGCCGGTCGCATATCGCATAGCGGCCGATCCGCGCCGTCATTTCCCCGCAGCCCGTGCGCGACTCAGCAGGTCGCGCACCTCCTCGTCGGTTGTCTGGCCAAAATTGTCGTAGTGTTGACCGACGCTAAAAAAGAGCGTCGGGTACGCAACGCAGACGAATTCGTCGACGATGTCGGCAAAATCGGCCTCAGCGCCCATCGGGGCAACAGGCACCGCGACGACGATGTGCGCCGGTCGTCGCTCGCGCAGCGCCTTGACGGCGGCCTGCATCGTCGCGCCTGTCGCAATGCCGTCGTCGACGAGAATGGCTGTGCGGCCTTCGACCGCCGATGCCGCCCGCTCGCCCCGGTACAACGTCTCTCGACGCGCAAGCTCGGATTGCTCCTGAGCCAGCACGGCGTCGAACTGCGCCTGGCTGACGTGCGCCATGTACCTCGTTTGGCTATCGACGAATAGCGCGCCGCCTGGAGCGATCGCGCCCATCGCCAGTTCCGGTTGCCCCGGAACGCCGAGTTTGCGCACGGGCATGATGTCGAGTTCGGCGCCGAGCGCCGTCGCGATTTCGAAACCAACCGGTACGCCGCCACGCGGCAGCGCAAGCACAACCGTGCCCGGACCGGCGTATTTCCTGAGGCTCTCGGCCAGCATTCGGCCCGCCTCGGCGCGATCGTTGAACAATGAATGCATCGCAGTCATCGCATAGGATGGGCGACTGACCTGCATTCGAATATCGAACGTCACAGCGCGTCGTGAAAAATGATCCCGAGCGTGTGCCGCTCGCCCGAACGCAGGCGGCTGACGCCGTGTCGCATGTTTACGCGATATGCACCTCTCGTGCCTTGCACTGGGCGATGGCTGACCGCGAAGATCACCGCGTCGCCTTGTCCGAGCGGAACGACCTCGACGCGAGACTGCATGCGCGGGCGCTGCTCCGTCAGCACGAATTCGCCGCCTGCAAAGTCGCGGCCGGGCTCCGAGAGCAGCACGGCCACCTGGAGCGGGAAAACGTGTTCGCCGTACAAGTCCTGGTGCAGACAATTGTAGTCGTCCGGACCGTATCGGAGCAGCAACGGAGTGGGGCGCCGCTGTCCGGCGGCATGGCAGCGCTTCAGGAAAGCGGCATGCGTCGCCGGATAGCGCACGTCGATGCCGAGCGCGTTCATCCATCGGTTGGCGACAGGGGCGAGGCGAGGGTAGAGCGCCTCGCGCAACGATGCGACGACATCGGGTAGCGGATAGGCGAAATATTTGTATTCGCCTCTGCCGAAACCGTGTCGCGTCATGACGATGCGGCTACGGAACCGGGCGTCGTCCGGGTAAAGCGAGGCTAGCGCCCGGCAATGCGACGGCGAAGCGAGGCTGGGGATGACCGCACAACCGTATTCATCGAGCGCGGCTTCGATGCCGGGCCAGTCGATCGCGTCGAGATGCTTGCTCGATAGGCTGCTGGCTGTCTCTTCGGTGGCTTGCAAGAGCGGGCTCTCGCCGCTAATCGACGATCTTTCATGGGGATTACGCACCGCATGCTCCGCGATCTGAAGCGTTGACAAACCCTCACTGTAGCGAGCTTGGCGTCACGCCACATCCGAGTTCTTGCGGTCAGATTGTCGGCCTGCACGCGTTCATGTGCCGCCGACCAGGTGTGTCGCGGCGCGCCGTCGCGCCAAATCGAATGAAATCGTTCGAGCGACATATCGTATTACCACATGTGCCGCTGCAAGCGACATTCGATCAGGGCTAAGCCTTGTAGCCGATTTCCCGCAAGAGCGTTTTGCGCGCTTCGATTTCGACGTCGTTCTCGACGCCGAGCGGCGTGAAGCCATCGACGATACCGAGGATGCTTCGCCCCTGGTTCGATTCGGCGATCACGACTTCCGTCGGATTGGCCGTTGCGCAAAAGATCCGGCAGACTTCGGGTACCGCTTTTATCGTGTTGAGTACGTTGATCGGATAGAAACCTTGTCCGAGAAAAACGATGAAGCTGTGTCCGGCGCCGATCGTCATGGCGTTATCGCAGGCGAGTTGGACCAGCGCGGAATCGGTGCCCGAGCGGCGCACCAGTCGTTTGCCGGACGCCTCGCAGAACGCCACGCCGAACTTGATTCCGGGGACCGAGGCCACAAGCGCTTCGTGAATGTCGTCGACGGACTTGATGAAGTGCGTTTGCCCGAGGATGAAGTTCACACTGTCCGGGTTCGCGATCGTGACGGTGAGAAGCTGAACCATATTGGACCTCGCAAAAGTTGAGAGGCAAGCGGCGACACCGCTTCGGCTGCTATCCGCCAACAGTGTGTGCCTCGGGAGTCGAGTTGCGCAAGTTCCGGCCAGCGGCGGCACGGAATGGCTGGCGAGCGGTTGTCGCTCGTCCTGCGAGCGGCGTTATCGGAGCGCCACGCTGCCGCTAGCCGGTTTGGCGCAGGACCGGGTGAGTCGAGGCTGACGTTGGTTTGTGATTTGACATAACATGAATTATCAACCGAAAATCTGTCGGATTATGGGTTATGTAAAATTAGACGCTCACTTCGTCAGATGCTACCGGAAGCGTTCCGAGCATCGCTCGCGCATTGCCACTACCCCCGGCGCATGGCTTCGTCAATCTGCGCACGGACGAACTGCATTCGCTCGGCCACGCACACACATGGAAGATGGACGAGTTGATATCCCAGCTCGTTGTACGTGGCTACCATCGCCTCGTCAGTCCGCTCCGCTTCTTCGACGGTCTGCTTAGAAGTCCCGATCTCCAACCAATCGATACGATTTATCTCGGTACTGCGCTTCCAGCGGGCCCACAACGACTCGCCTCTTAGCTATCCGGGGCCCCGCATACTCAATTTGTCGAATGGCGGCAAGGCGTCGTCCATCCGCAGAATGATCTCGCGTGACCACCGATCTCTTTCCTTAGTCGGACGGCACGCTCTTCCCCATTTCGGGGGCTACACCGCAACGGCACGCGGTCATTCACCCAAGGAGCAGATATGGCAGCGACTCAGGTTTTCCCATCCGGAAATAATTATTGGCAAGGCTACGACGTCGGCATCTGTACGGCCGCTTCGTTTGCCTGGGCACGCAAGCGCCTGCAAGGCGTGGTCAACTCGTTGCGGGATCTGGGCGACCCGCATTTGCTGAATATCCAGATGGCGACCTTGCGCAAGCTCGATAGCAACCCGCAGCAGCAGACTGAAACCGCAAACCTGGAGATGGTGCATCCGACCGACTCGGTCATCAACAGTGCGGGCGCCGCGCTGGACCTCGCGCGGAACAACGCCGGCATGGCCGTCATCTTTTGGAGCGCCGGCCATACGATGGCTCTTTACTATTGCAGCGGTGGCCCCGGTGCCGGCGAGATCTACGATTTCTTCGACGTCGAGCGAGGGGCCTATCACGGCACGCGCGCCGATATACTCCAAGAGATCGCCAACTCGGGCGGCGGCATCATCGGAGCCCGCGTTGTCCGCCTTCCTCACTGAAGAAGAGCAACCATCAGCAGTACTTGGTGCTGCCGCGCTTGGCAAAGTCTGGTAGAGCCCATCCGTCAAGCAAGCGCGGCGCTCCGCGTCGAACAGCATACGAGCACCGACTATCGCGCTCGCCATTGCGGTCGAAACCGTGGCCGATCCAAATATCGGAGCGCGGAGCCAAGCTCATGCCGAAGCGTTCATACCCGACTGCCTGAGCCGAACAGTCGCACCGTCTTGCTCGATCGATTCCACTAGCCGATCGGCCGGCATCGGATGCGCGAAGAGAAAGCCCTGCATCGAATGACAGCCGATCCCCGACAGCAAAGCATGCTGTTCCGGCGTTTCGACACCCTCGGCGACGATCCGCAGATTCAGCGTTTTGCCCATCATCACGATGGCCGAGACGATCGCCTCATCGCTGGTTCTGGACTCGAGTTCCCGCACGAATCCGCGATCGATCTTGATCTCATGCACGGGCAAACGCTTGAGGTTGAGCAAGCTCGAATAGCCTATGCCGAAATCGTCAATGGCGATTTGCACCCCTGCTTGATACAACCGCTCGATCACCTGCATGCTGGCATCCACCTCGACCATCGTCGATTCGGTGATCTCGAGAACCAGGCAATGCGGAGCTACGGCATGACGTTCGAGAGAGGCACAAACGATGTCGGGCAGCGCAGCATGACGGATCTGGATGGCCGAGAGGTTCACCGCCATCGTCCAGTTCGTGAGCCCCATCGAGCGCCAACTGGCAATCTGCCGGCAGGCTTCGTGGATGACCCATTCACCGATCGGCAGAATCAACCCGACCTTTTCCGCAAGCGCGATGAACTTTTCAGGAAGAATGAGACCGCGCGTGGGATGGTTCCAGCGAAGAAGCGCCTCGACTCCGACGATCGTCTCGCCCGAAATATCGAACTTGGGCTGGTAATAGAGAATCAGCTCGTTTCGCTCGACCGCCCGGCGCAAATCCTGCGCAAGTTGCAGCTGCTCGCGCGCGTTGGCTTCCAGCGACGGGTCATAGAACCAATATCCGTTTTTCCCCTGAGATTTCGCTCGGTACATGGCCGCATCCGCGGCTCTCAGCAATTCATGCGGATGCTTGCCGTTGTCTGGGTAGACCGCGATTCCCACACTGGCCGAGAGGCGCAATTCGAGGCCTTGAAGTTCGAAACGTCGGTCGAGGCAGTCGAGCACGTCCTTGGCCAACTCGACAGCGTCGTTGGGCTGCACCGTTTCGACGATCGTCACGAACTCGTCGCCACCCAATCGCGCGACCATGTCCCCGGGGCGAAGCGCTCTGAGCATGCGCCTCGCCACTTCGATCAAAAGGAGATCGCCCGCATGGTGTCCAAGCGCATCGTTGACGGCCTTGAACCCATCCAAGTCGATAAACATGACGGCAACCGGCCTGCCATGCCGATCGGTATTGGTCATCGACTCTTTCAGACGCGCCTCGAAAGCGGCCCGATTCGGCAATCCGGTCAGCATGTCGTGCATGGCAAGATGCCCGAGCTCCTGGGCCCTCGCCTGAGACTCCGCCAGCGCCGATGCGCGCGTTTTCAGTCTCAAGTCGAACACCGAGACCGTGAGCGCGAGCACCAACACGGAGACCGTTCCTATGGCGACGGAAACCGCGAGTCCGTCCGAACGGAAGCCGTCGAGCGCCGCACCGCAAAGAGTACCAACGGGGAACTGCGCAGCCGCCATCCCGGTGTAGTGCATGCCGATGATCGCGGTACCCATGATCACCGCTGCCCCTGCTCGCCACAGCTTCACGCTCGACGAATGCGCCCGTAGCCGAAACGCAAGTTGCAGCGCGACTCCAGAGGCTAGCACGGCGACCCCGACCGATAACGCGACGAGCGAGTACTTGAATTGGATGCCCGGCACCATCCGCATCGCCGCCATGCCCGTATAGTGCATGGCGGAAATGCCCGCGCCCATCACGAGCGCTCCCCAGACGACGCTCTGCCACGACAGGGAAGGACGTGAAGCCCACCACAACGCGAAAGCCGAGGAGGCGATCGCAATGAGCAGCGACGCAACCGTTATCGCGGGATCATAGCCAAGCGGGATCGGCAAGCTGAACGCGAGCATCCCGGTGAAGTGCATCGACCAGATCCCGATTCCCATCGCACAGGCCCCGGCCGCAAGCCACCGCCATGCGGAGCGCCCTCTGGCCGTCGAAACATTCGAGGCCATATCGAGCGCCGTATACGACGCCAACACTGCAATTGCAAACGACAACAAAACTAGCCAAGCATTGTACGAACCATCATACATTGTGCATTCCCCGGTCCAGTGCGGCGGATTTCATTTTTCGATATCGGCGATTCGTGCTTCCGTCTCGTCGCGACGGGTCCGCGGTCCTCTGGCAATGCATCCCCTCGTGATGTAATCTCGCTCAGACTACACCGGCATGACGGCAAGAATTTTCTTATAAGCGGAAAACGATGTTGATTCCTGAATGGTGATTGTAGTATGAATAGCGCTGCGTGAATGCAAAGACGATCTGCTTGTCGAGCAAAGTCCGAATTGCAGGGCGTGGCCTGCAACGGCCGGTTCACTGCCGCACGGATAACAAATAGCCTTTCGGACTCCTCATGGTTCAGCCGTATACGCGAGCGGTAGCTCGGGAAAGCAAGAATTCGAAGGTCCCGGGATTCCTCCAACTCGAAGCAAGTCGAAGGCGATGACTCAGGAAGCGTTGGGGCCTTGGCTCAGGCTCGTGCACGTCGTCGAGCGGATCGATCGCAAGCCGTATTTCATCGCCATTCGTCGCGGACTGGCGCTTGCTCTGCCGCTCATCATGACGGGCGCCCTGGTGTTGCTTCTGCGCTACCCGTCGAGCGCGGCGATGCAACGCGTTTTGGCGGAAGCCTTCGGTCCGCGGCTCGACCTCTTTTTCGATAGCCTGCTCGCCGGCACCTTCGGCATTGGATCGCTCGTTGCGTTATATGGTTTTACGGATGTCCTGACGAGCCTTCATAATCAACGCCTCGGTCATCGCGTCGTCAATCCGATGGTCGCCGTTATCGTGGTGACGTCGTGCTTCTTTACTTTGGTTACGCCGGGAGACATCGACGCGAGTCCGTTGGCATCGCTCTCATTCCGCCACGGATTGTTCAGTGCACTCATCGTCGCATCGGTCGGCGGTGCTCTTTTTTTGAAACTCTGCAGTTTTCGCTTTCTGCGCATTCCGCTGCATAACCTCAGCAATGATTCTCTGGTCGGCGATGTATTCACGTTGATGCCGGCCGGCATGCTGACCATCTTCGCGTTCGCCCTGCTCAAAGCCGCATCTATGTGGCTCGGCTGGTCCGCTTGGGTCGCGGCATTGACCACTCAGTTCGCCGCCTCGTTCTCGAAACTCTCGAATAGCCTCGCGTTCTCGCTCTGCTACGAAGCGGCGTCTCAGATACTGTGGCTGTTCGGCGTCCACGGACCCAACGCGCTCTATACCATTCAGGAGCGCGTACTCGATCCTGCGGCGCATGCAAACGTTGCCGCTGTCGCAAGCGGCGCCCATCCTCAATTCATCTTCACCTACGATTTCTTTTCGGTTTTCGCGCGGATGGGCGGGTCAGGCGGCACGTTGAGTCTTATCCTGGCGCTGCTGCTCGTCAGCCGCACAGTTCGCGGGCGCAGGCTGGCGCTGTTCATGATGGTCCCCGCGCTATTCAACGTGAACGAGCCGTTGCTGTTTGGACTGCCTCTGGTGCTCAACCCGGTCTACGCCATTCCGTTCGTGATGGCTCCGCTGTCGCAAATTCTCATTGCCTATGGAGCGATTGTCGCCGGCCTCATGCCGAAGGCGGGTTACAGCGTGGCATGGACGACACCTGCCCTTTATAGCGGATACGCCGTCACCGGTTCCCTGTCGGGAACGCTGGTGCAGATGCTGTCTCTGGCGGCAGGCGCGGCAATATACGCTCCGTTCGTCCGTGTGGCCGAATATCTGGCTCGCAGGAAAGGGCAGCAAGTGCTTGCCTCTCTGCTTCGCATCGCCGAGTCGCCGGAAGCGAGTATCAAGCCGAAACGTTGCCTCGAACTGCCCGGAGACGAGGGCCGGATGGCTGTATCGCTTGCAAGCGATCTCGAAGATGCACTGACGACGGAGCAGCATCTCTTTCTCGAATACCAGCCACAAGTCGATCTTCGAGCCGGGCGAATAATCGGGGCGGAGGCATTGCTGCGCTGGCAGCATCCCCTCCTCGGCCGCGTGGCGCCGCCGATCATCGTGGCGCTCGCGGATGACATCGAACAGATCGATCGCCTTGGGCTGCATATCTTATCGCTCGCGTGCTACCAAAGAAGCCGTTGGCGTACCACGCTGCCGGACGATTTCGTGATCGCGGTCAATCTGTCACCGCGTCAGTTGATGAATCGGGAGTTCCACCGGAAGGTCATCGACATACTCGATCGCGCGCAGTTGCCGCCCTCTCTTCTCGAGCTCGAAATCACGGAATCGACGATGCTGCTTCCCGACATCCATGCGATCGAGAACCTCAAAAGATTGCGGGAAATCGGCGTAAAAGTCGCGCTGGACGACTTCGGCATGGGGCATACCTCACTGCACTATCTGCGCGAGCTCCCGTTGGACACGGTGAAGATAGACCGCTCGCTGGCGGACGTCAGCCCCGGCAGCGTCAACGAACATATCGTCAAAAGCATCGTGGATTTGAGCGGGACCCTCAATCTCTCGCTGGTGGTCGAAGGCGTCGAAAACGAAAATCAGCTATCGCGCCTCTCAGCCCTCGGCTGCATGCGTTTCCAGGGCTACTTCTTCAGTCGCCCTCTCGCCGCAGACCTCTGCCTGGACTTCGTGCTCGCCTCGAATCGGGAACGCCGGTTCGCGGCGTAGTCCGGATGCGCGGTTGCGCGAAATCACGCGCCCCTGGAACGCGCAAAACTGTCTTGCGGAAGTGATACCATCAGCGCGCAATTCGATTTATCGAAGGGACGTCAAGTCCCGATCGCCGAAATAATGGGATTTCGAATGAAATCGGGACTTCCGTTAATAAACCTGCCGGCGCGATTCGCGGATATTCGGGTGGCCCGAAAAAATGCGCCGGGCGGCACGCTCATGATCCGGTTGCAAAAAAGAAGGCCAATATGAACAAGCGCACGATCCGCCTCGCGAGCATCATCGCCCTGCTTTTCGTCTGTGCCGTCGCGGCATTCGGTATTGTCCGATATCTGCATACGCGCCCCCAAGCCGGCGCTGCCGGTGAAGATCCCAATGCGCCGTTCGTCGTGATCGACGCGGCCAACCGCGAACTCGACGGGCAGCCGGCACTCGCATTGACGTTCTCGCAGCCGCTCGATGCGAGCCGCGACTATGACAAGGTCGTGCGTGTCTTCAAGATGCCGGCGCCGAAGAACGTCAAGGCCCGCTCGAGCGACAACGACGATGAGAACGCCAACGATAGCGATGACGCCGACAGCGCATCGCCAGCCTCGGCCGCAAGCGAAGTCAGCACGTCCGAGAAACTGACCGACCTCGCGGGCGGCGTCGCCGTAAGCGGAGCCTGGGTTGTCGGCGACAACCCTCGCCTCCTCTACTTCCCTCATATCGAGCCGTTGACACGCTACGTCGTGCAGATCCAGGATTCGCTGACGGCGAAGGACGGGAGAAAGCTCGGCCGAGAGATTCGCTACTCGATCAACACACCGGCCGTGACACCGGCCTATTACTTCGCGAGCCGCGGCATGGTGCTGCCGGCGAAGCAAAACGGCGGTCTACCGGTGGTCACGGTGAACGTACCGGAAGTCGACGTTCAGTTCATGCGCGTGCGCCCCGATCAATTGCCGCGCTTTCTCGATGCGATGCTGGCGAGCCGTCAACCGCCAAAGAGCTCGGACGATAACGACGATGGCGACGCAAGCGATACCGGCAACGATGGCGACAGCAGTGGCTTGCCGGATGACCTGCATGGCGCCGTGTCGATCTGGTCGCTCGACCAGCTTCATAAAATGGCCAATAGCGTCTACGAGGGACGCTTTCTGACCGAACAGAAAACCGACAAGCGCAGCGTCACCTATTTGCCCGTCGAGAGCATCAAGGAGCTGCAAGACCCGGGCATCTACGTCGCCGTGATGTCGCAGCCGGGCCGGTTCGGCTCCGAATATCAGACGACCTACTACTACGTGAGCGACCTCGGCCTGCACCTGCGGCTCTTCGAGCATACGGCCGATGCGTTCGTCAGCTCGCTGACCGATGGCGGCGCCGTTTCGGGCGTCGATCTGACCTGGCTCGATCAGCAAGGCAAAGTCCTCGCGCGCGGCCAGACCGACGGCGACGGCCATGCGGCCTTTGCGCAGGCGCCGTCTGGCGCGGCGATCGTGCTGGCGCAAAAGGGCCAGCAGATGTCGATGCTGGCGGTACGCGAGGCGGCGCTCGATCTGTCCGAATACGATGTCACGGGGCTGCCGTACAAACCCGTGCGACTCTTTGCCTGGAGTGGGCGAGACCTGTACCGGCCCGGCGAGTCGTTCGCGCTGTCGGTGCTCGCGCGAGATGCCGACGGGCGGCCCGTGCCGCCCCAGCCGATCCAGGCTACGTTGCGCCGCGCCGACGGCAAGATCCAGTTCGTCGCAACGTGGCAACCGATGGCCGGGCGCCCGGGCTATTACCTGCATCAGGTCGCCCTGCCCGCCGATGCCCCGACGGGCACCTGGACGCTCGAGTTGCGCAACGACCCGGCGGACAAGCGGCCGAACACGACAATGCGCTTCGGCGTCGAAGAATTCCTGCCCGAGCGGATGAAGCTCGATTTGAGCAGCCCGGTGACCGCGCTGAAGCCGAACCAATCGTTCCACGTCGATGTGAAAGGCACCTATCTCTACGGCGCGCCCGCGGCCGGGAACCGGCTCGTCGGCGTGGTCGAGTTCTCCCGCAACGACAACCCCCTTCCGGCGCGCTACCCCGGCTTTACGTTCGGCGACGCGAACGACCAGGCGACGCAGGTCCGCCAGCCGCTCGACGAGCAGAACCTCGACGACGACGGTCGCATCGATCTCGAACTTCCGACGGATCAAGTCGCCAACGCGCATTCGCCGATGACGGTACGCGCGACGCTCAGTCTCCTCGAAACGGGTGGTCGGCCGGTGGTGCGCAACATCGAGCGGACCATCTGGCCGGCGTCGGTGCTCACCGCGGTGCGGCCGCTCTATAGCGGCGACTACGCGCCCGAGGATTCGCCGGCCGACTTCGAAGTGATCCGCACCGATGCAGCCGGCGACCTGAAGCCCGAAAAGAGCCTCCCCGTGCGGCTCTTCCGCGAAAACCGCAACTACTATTGGCGCTTCGACGATCAGCGTGGCTGGAACTCGGGCTATACCGATAGCGACGAACTCGTCTACACGACCACCGTGGACGTCCCGGCCGGTGGCCGAGGTCACCTGCGAGTCCCCCTCAAATACGGACGCTACAGGCTGGAGATTCTCGATACGGCCACGGGCCAGACGCTACGCTACCGCTTCTACGCCGGTTGGAACGCCCAAAGCAACGAAACGGCGGGCGAGCGTCCGGACCGAGTGATGCTCAAACTCGACCGCGATGCATATCGCGGCGGCGACACCGCCCGTCTCACGATCCTGCCGCCCCATCCGGGAACGGCGCTCGTCACCGTGGACGGGGACCGGACGCTCTGGACGAAGCGCGTCAAGCTCGACGGCGCGAGCACGACCGTCGACATCCCCGTCGATCCGTCGTGGCAGCGGCACGACCTCTACGTCTCCGTGATGGCGTTGCGCCCGGGCAACGAAGGCGACCTCGTCACGCCGGCTCGCGCGCTGGGCCTGTTGGCATTGCCGCTCGCGCGCACCGACCGCAAGCTCGACGTGACGATCGAGGCGCCGACGCGGATCAAGTCGGAAACCGTCGCAAAGATCAAAGTGAAGGCGCCGGCCGCCAAGGGGCAGAGTGCGTTGCTGACGCTTTCGGCCGTCGACATCGGCATCCTGAACATCACGCAGTTCGCCGCGCCCGATCCCTATCAGTTCTTCTTCGGCAAGCTTCGCTATGGCGCGGATCTGCATGACATCTATGGGCGGCTGATCGAAAAAATGGCCGGCAAGAAGGGCAAGCTCAAATGGGGCGGCGACACGACGCCGAAAGCGACGCAGAGCCTCCCGAAGAAAGTAAAGCTCGTCGATCTCTTCAGCGGCCCTGTGACGCTCGACGCCAACGGCGAAGCGGAAATCCCGGTCTCGCTGCCCGACTTCAACGGCACGCTTCGCTTGAGCGCCGTGGTCGCGAGCGCGGACCGCTATGGCAGCCAGAGCGCCGAGATGATCGTCGCGGCGCCCGTCATCGCCGAGCTCTCGACGCCACGCTACCTGAACTTCGGCGACCGGACCACGTTCGCGCTCGATCTGCAGAACCTCACGGGCGGTGCAGGCCAATTCAAGGTCCAGGTGACGAGCGACAACGGCCTCACGATTCGCGGCGGCAGCAGCGATGTGGCACTGCGGCCGCAGCAGAAAGTGACGCTGCGTTACGCCGTCGATGCTGGCCAGGCGGCAGGCCTCCACGCGGTCGACGTCACGGTGGAAGGCGCCGGCGTGTCATTGAAACGGCATTACGCGGTGCAAGTCGAGGCGCCGACGCCATCGACGCAAATCACTCAGCGTTACACAGTGGAACCCGGCGGCACGCTGCAGGTCCGCGACCCCGCGCTCGCCGGCTTCTATCCTGGTTCATTGACGGCTCACCTGCTCCTCTCGAACCAGCCACCGATCGACGTGAAGGCTGCGGTGCAATGGCTGCTCGAATACCCCTACGGATGTACGGAGCAAACGACGAGCAGCGCCTACCCATGGCTCTATGTCGATGAGGCGGCTGCGCGCCGCTATGGGCTGAAGGCCTACACGCGTGAAGAACGCGGACAGCGAATCGATTTTGCAATGGGCAAACTCGGCGGCTACCAATCCGCGAGCGGCGGATTCAGCCTCTGGGGCAACGGAGCCGACGACTTCTGGCTGTCGGGCTATGTGGCCGGATTCCTTCAGGACGCGCGGGCGCAGGGCTTCAACGTGCCGGACCCGCTCTACAACAAGACGATGAACTACCTGCTGCGCGGGCTGCAGGAGGGAAGCGCGCAAATCACGCCGTTGCCGACCCACATCGGGCCGGACGATCTGCGCCGGCTCATGGACGATGTCAGTCGCAACAACCGCAATTTCGAGGGGCTCGTTCAGGCGTCCTATGTGCTGGCGCGCGAGCGCAAGGCGCCGCTCTCGACGTTGCGGCTGCTCTTCGATCAGCGCGCCTATGCGGATTCCGGCCTCGCCCTCGTCGAGCTCGGCATTGCGCTCAGCCTGATGGGCGACGAAGCGCGCGGCCAGCAAGCGATTTCGCAAGGCGCCAAAATGAATCGATTATCCGGCTACTGGTGGTGGGACTATGGCAGCGAGGTGCGCGATGCGGCCCTCTCGTATGTGCTGCTTGCGCGCGACAAGATCCAGGCCGCCGACGCTCAAACGGTCCTGCTCGGGCGCGTCCAAAACGCGATTGCCGCGACGGGAGCGGCCTACTACAGCACTCAGGAGCGGCTGGCTCTCTTCCGGCTCGGTCAGACGCTCTCGAGCGGCGAGCAGAAGCCATGGCGCGCGACCGTTGCGAGCGATGGCGAAACGCGCACGGTCGACAGCGCCGCGAGCCCGTTCGCGGACGTCACCGCCACGCAATTCGCGCACGGCCTGACCGTGACGAACAGCTCCGACCAGCGCCTGTTCGTGGAGTTGTCGCTCGCGGGCAATCCGGTTCAGACGCCGAGTCCGGATGTGCGACATCTCGGGGCTTTGACGGTGACTCGCGAGTACCGGCACGCCGACGGCTCGCCGCTCGGCAGTGGGCCGCTCAAGGTCGGCGATACCGTTCTCGTGCACTTGCGTGCGGACCCGGTGGGCACGGCGACCGGTTCCGCTCTCATCGTCGACCGCATTCCTGCCGGCCTCGAAATCGAGAATCAGAATCTCGTGAAGGGTGAAAACGGCGAAGGCATCAAGGTCGGCGACGTCGACGTCAACGAAGCGATGCAAAGCGAAAAGATCCGGCACGTCGAGTTCCGCGATGACCGCTTCGTGGCAGCCGTCAAGCTCGGCTGGGGCGGGCTCGATCTTTTCTATCGGGCGAGGGTCGTCACGCCGGGCCGCTATGTCGTACCGCCCGCGATCATCGAGGACATGTACCGGCCGCAATACTTCGGCGTGCTGGACACGCAGAGCACGATGACGATCGCCGATGCCGACACGCCGCGAACCGCGCCGATCGCGACCGGCGCGTCGGGTTCCGGCTCGGCCACGAAGCCGGCGCCGGCGGCGGCATCGGCGTCGGGCCCCGCGACGCACTGACGAGGGATAGCCGTGCAAGAGGACGATGGCCGCTCGTTGCCGGACTCGCATTCTGAAGGAGTGAATCCGAGCGAGCGGGCGCGTCGACGTCTGACAAACGCCCTTGCGCGGGCGTTGAAGCCACGCATCGTGCGCGTCGCCGCTGGCTCGACATTGTTGCTCATAGGCGTCGCCGTATTGACCGACCGGCTCTACCCGCTGCCCGCCCCGGGCCGCTCGGCGCCCTTTGCACTCGTGGTCACCGCGAGAGACGGTACGCCGTTGCGCGCGTTTCCCGACAAGCTGTATATCTGGCGCAACCCGGTCAGGCTCGACGATGTGTCACCGCGTTATATCGAGGCGCTGATCGGCTACGAGGATCGCGCTTTCTGGTGGCATCCGGGGGTGAACCCGTTCGCGCTGCTGCGAGCGGCGGGCCAATGGCTCCTGCATGGCCGCATTGTCTCCGGCGGCTCGACCATTACGATGCAGGTCGCGCGGATGATCGATCCGACGCCGCGCACGGTACTGGGCAAGCTTCACCAGATCCTGCGCGCGTTACAGCTCGAAACGCGCTATTCCAAGCGCGAGATCCTGACGCTCTACCTCAACTACGCCCCGATGGGCGGTGTGCTCGAGGGCGTCGATGCCGCGAGTCGCGCCTATCTGGGCAAGCCGGCTCGCAACTTGAGCTACGCGGAGGCGGCGATGCTCGCGGTATTGCCGCAGGCTCCTTCGTTGTTGCGGCCCGATCGGTTTCCACGACGAGCGCAAAGCGCCCGAGACAAGGTATTGCGGCGGATGGCGGATCGTTGGCCTGCCGACGTCATCCATGACGCGCTGACCGAGCCCGTCTATGCGCAAGCGATTCGCGAACCGATGCTGGCGCCGCTGCTCGCCGAGCGACTGAAGCGCAACGCACATGCGAAGCTTCGGGTGACGAGCACCGTCGATGCGGACTTGCAATCGAATGTCGAATCGCTGTTGCTCGATCGCGTGCGCACGTTGCCCCCTCATGTGTCGTGCGCGGCGCTCGTGCTCGACAATGCGACGCTCGAAGTTCGCGCCTACGCGGGGTCGGCCGACTTCAGCGACCTCGAGCGCGCAAGCTACGTGGACATGGTGCGCGCGTGGCGCTCGCCCGGCTCGACGCTGAAGCCGTTCCTCTATGGCTTCGCGCTCGACGCGGGGCTCATCGACTCGGAATCGCTGTTGTCCGACGTGCCGCAATCGTTCGGCGGCTACCAACCAGGAAACTTCGAGCAGTCGTTCCACGGTGCGGTCAGCGTCTCCGAGGCGCTCACGCGCTCGCTGAACGTGCCTGCCGTCGAGGTGCTCGACCAGTACGGCCCCGAGCGGTTTGTCGGCAAGCTGCGCCAAGGCGGCTTGAAGCTTCGCTTTCCGCGTGGCGCCGCGCCGAATCTGGCCGTCATTCTCGGCGGCGCCGATACGACGCTCGAGAACCTGGTGGGCGCCTACGCCGCGTTCGCGCGCGGCGGCATGGCGGGCGTGCCTCGGCTGACAACCGACGCGCCGATCGAAGAACACCGGATGATGAGCGCGGGCGCGGCGTTCATCGTCAGGGACATCCTGGAAACGGGAGGGCCGCTCGGGCGTGCCGTCGAAGAGCGCGGAGCCAATCGCGGAATCGCCTGGAAGACGGGAACGAGCTTCGGCTTTCGCGACGCCTGGTCTGTCGGTGTGACAGACCGCTATACGGTCGGCGTATGGATCGGCAGACCGGATGGGACGCCGAACCCCGGATACGTCGGCGCGAACGCGGCGACGCCGTTGATGATGAGCATCTTCTCGGCGTTGCCCGATGCCGTTGAAGCGACGCGGCGTACGCCGCCTCCCGGCGTTACGCAGGCCCAGGTATGCTGGCCGCTAGGACTTGCAGCCGATGCGCAACCAGCTGATCTGTGCGCGGTCCAGCGACGTGCGTGGTTGCTCGACGGAGTAGCTCCGCCGACGTTTCCCGATCCGGTACGAGGCGGCGAGCCCGTGCTTCGATACACAGTCGATAGCGTGACCGGGCTCCGCGCGACGGCCGATTGCACAAGGAACGCCCTGCGCGACGCGGAGAGTCCGCTATGGCCGACGTTGCTCGGCCCTTGGCTCGACGAGCGCAGCCGACGCTTCGACGCGCCGCCGTGGGACGCCGGGTGCGTGCCGCCCGGACGCGGCGAGGGCCGGCTCGCGATCGCAGGAGCAAACACGGGCGAGGTGATCCGGCGCGTCTATGGCGGAGCGGCTCCGCAACTCCATCTCTCCGTCAATGGGACGCAAGGCGATATCGGCTGGCTGGTGAACGGAACGATGGTCGGGCACGCCATCGCCGGCCACGGATGGACGTTCGAGTTCGCCCAACCGGGCGCCTATGCGATTACCGCTTTCGATCAGAAAGGACGATACGATCGAGTGACGGTCGATGTGCGATAGTGCCGGCATCGCTCGGCTGCATCGGACGATTGACGCTCCGAAGCATTCGGCAATCGCTTCGCGCGACGCGACACCGGCGCTCTCTGTCACCGCACCTCGGCCAACTGCTCGAGAATGGCCGGGTTTTCGAGCGTCGAGACATCCTGCGTGATCGCCTCGCCCTTGGCCAGCGAGCGCAGCAAGCGCCGCATGATCTTGCCCGAGCGCGTCTTCGGCAGATTCTCGCCGAACCGGATGTCCTTCGGCTTCGCGATCGGCCCGATCTCCTTGGCCACCCACGCGCGCAACTCGTTCGCAAGCTTCGCCGCCTCCTCGCCTTGCGGGCGCGCGCGCTTCAACACCACGAACGCCACCACCGCCTCGCCCGTCGTCTCGTCCGGCCGCCCCACCACCGCCGCCTCCGCCACCAGCGGATTGGCCACCAGCGCCGACTCGATCTCCATCGTCCCTAGCCGGTGCCCCGACACGTTCAACACGTCGTCGATGCGGCCCATGATCGTGAAGTAGCCCGTCGCCTTGTCGCGCACCGAACCGTCGCCGGCCAGATACAGGTCGCCCCCCAGCTCCGCCGGGTAGTAGCTCTTCCTGAACCGCTCCGCATCGCCCCAGATCGTGCGGATCATCGACGGCCACGGCCGCTTGATCACCAGAATCCCGCC
>JBCNPL010000130.1:0-6541 GCA_039593375.1 Paraburkholderia sp.
CTTTTAATGTGAGTCAACTCGAGACTTGACAGATTCTGGCATTAATGCTGATCGTCTGCTATACTCCCGGACCTTTGCAAAGTTTCCGCTAGGCACATGACGATCATCCGCGTTAAAGAAAACGAGCCCTTTGAAGTCGCGATGCGCCGCTTCAAGCGCACGATCGAGAAGAACGGCCTTCTGACCGAGCTTCGTGCGCGCGAGTTTTACGAAAAGCCTACGGCCGAACGCAAACGTAAGAAAGCTGCGGCAGTCAAGCGCCATTTCAAGCGCCTGCGCAGCCAGATGTTGCCGAAGAAGTTCTACTGATCGTTTCACTGATTTCCCGCGCCGGGCGTATCAGTCCGTGCGTTCCGCAAAAACCCGCTTGAGGCCGGATCCCAAGCGGGTTTTTGCGCTCAGCCAAGTCTTCCTGCTGTTTTAACGCGTTCTTCGGGTGAATGATGAGTTTGAAGGATCGGATCAACGACGACATGAAAGCCGCCATGCGCGCGCGCGAAACGGAGCGTCTGGCGACGATTCGGCTGCTGCTCGCAGCCATCAAACAGCGCGAGGTCGATGACCGCGTGACGCTCGACGACACGGCCGTCACGGCCGTCATCGACAAAATGATCAAGCAGCGCAAGGACTCGATCAGCCAGTTCGAAGCCGCGGGCCGCGCCGATCTCGTCGACAAGGAGACGGCCGAGTTGGCAGTGCTTGCAGGCTATATGCCCGCCCAGCTGTCGGAGGCCGAGATCGCGGCCGAGGTTCAGGCCGCCGTGACGCAGACGGGCGCCGCCGGTCCGCAGGACATGGGCAAGGTCATGGGCGTCCTGAAGGGCAAGCTCGCGGGCCGTGCCGACATGACGGCCGTATCGGCGCTCGTCAAGGCGGCGCTCGCCAAGTAGCGAAGCGTAAGGTTCGCGACCGCGCGAAAGCGCGGCGCGGGCCGGGCCCGGCGACACACACAGCGTGATTCCCCATTCGTTCCTGCAGGACTTGCTGAACCGCGTCGATATCGTCGAGGTGGTGGGTAAGTACGTCCAGTTGAAGAAGGGCGGCGCGAACTTCGTCGGGCTGTGTCCGTTTCACAATGAGAAGAGCCCGTCGTTCACCGTCAGTCCCACGAAGCAGTTCTATCACTGCTTCGGATGCGGCGCGCACGGCACGGCGATCGGGTTCCTGATGGATCACGCGGGATTGGCCTTCCCCGAGGCGGTGAACGAGCTCGCGCAATCGGTTGGGCTGGTCGTGCCGCAGGAGCCCGCGCCGGGGCGCGGGGGCGGGGGCGGAGCGGGTTCGGGCGAGCGAGAGGGGTGGCAGGCCGGCGCGGGCGCGACGAATGCGAAGACGGCGGCCGCGCTCTCGGACGTCATGCACATTGCTTGCGACTACTACCGCAAGGCGCTGCGCGGCTCACCCGAGGCGATCCGCTATTTGAAAAAGCGCGGGCTGACCGGCGAGATCGCGGCGCGTTTCGGGCTCGGATTCGCCCCCGACGGGTGGCAGAACCTCGAGGCGGCTTTTCCCGACTATCGCAGCGATGCGCTCGTCGAGGCGGGGCTCGTCATCGTCAGCGAGAAGCTCGACAACGACGGGCAGCCGCGCCGCTACGACCGCTTTCGCGAACGGATCATGTTTCCGATTCGGAACGTGAAGGGCCAGGTGATCGGATTCGGCGGACGCGTGCTCGAATCGGGCGAGCCGAAGTATTTGAATTCGCCCGAAACGCCACTATTTAGCAAGGGTAGCGAGCTTTACGGTCTTTTCGAGGCGCGGCTTGCGATACGCGAGGCGCGCTCGGTGTTGGTGGTGGAAGGTTACATGGACGTCGTCGCGTTGGCCCAACTCGGGTTTCCGAACGCCGTTGCGACCCTCGGTACGGCTTGCACGCCGATTCACGTGCAAAAGCTGTTGCGGCAGACCGATACGGTCATCTTCAGCTTCGACGGCGATGCCGCGGGGCGAAGAGCCGCGCGGCGCGCGCTCGACGCGTGCTTGCCCCATGCCGCGGATAACCGGACGATCAAATTCCTGTTCTTGCCGGCCGAGCACGATCCGGACAGCTTCATCCGCGAGTTCGGCCAGGATGCGTTCGCCGAGCAGATCGAGCGCGCCATGCCGCTCTCGCAGTTCATGTTGAGCGAGGTGGTTGCCGGCAAGGAGCTCGATACGCCGGAAGGCCGAGCCCGCGCGTTGTTCGACGCGAAACCGCTGTTGCAGGCGCTGCCGCCGAATGCGCTGCGCGCCCAGATCATGCATATGTTCGCGGACCGGCTCGACGTGCCGTTCGAGGAGGTGGCGGCGCTCTCCGAGGTCGATGCGCGGATCGTCGCCGCGGCTCGTTCCGCGCCGGCGCGCAAGGATCGTCGGCGCGTGACGGGAATTGAGGAGCGCGCGTTGCGCAACCTCGTCATGTATCCGCGAATCGTTGCGACGTTGGACGAAGAGGCCGAGGAGAGCCTGTTCGCGCAGGCTCATGGCGAGCTGTTCGCGGAGGTCGCGACGCATGCGCGCGAATTGGGCGGTGCAGCAGAGTTCCGCCTGCTGTCGGATCTACTGCGTACGGGGGCGAACGCGTCGACCTTCGAAGAAATTTTTCGGGAAATTCTGGTCTATGATGAAAACGTGCGGGATTTGTTGCTGCATAGCCCGGAAAACGACGAGGCCGCCGTCGAACAACAGCGCGAGCGAGAGCGTATCGCTGGCGAAGAACTACAGGCGGCAATCCTGAAGATGCGCTACGACGCCTGCTGTCAAAGGCTCGAGCGCTTGTCGCGGCAGTCGAAGCACACCTCGGACGAGATTGCGGAGGTTGCGGAGCTCAACCGTCAGCGCGCGGAGATGAAGCGTCGGCTTGGCCTTTGACGGCCGGGTTTGGGCGCGCGTGCTATAATAAAAGGTTTCCAGCAGTTTGATTTTTCAGGTTTTCTTGGCAAGAGGCGCAAAAGCAGACAGGCGAGGCGAGATAGCGATGGCAAAGACGACAGGCGCAAAGGCGACGGCGAAGACGACGGGGACAGGCAAGGCGAAGAGCGTTGCCGGCAAGGTTTCGCCGCAGACGGTGCGCAAGGTGTCCGAGGCCAGAAAGGCTTCCGCGAGTGCTTTGGCGACCGGCGGGAAATCGACGACCAAGGCGGCTGCCCGGGCTTCGGCGGCAGCGGCTGATATGACGAAGGCGGCGAAATCATCCGCCAAACCGGAGACGAGGCCCGTCACGAAACAGACGGGCTCGAAGAGCGGGCGGGGCGCGGCTGCCAGGCCGGACGATTCGGCAGTGCGCGAAACCCAGGTATCCACGGTGCAACCGGCTGAAGTCCAGCAGCCGCGAGTCGAGAATATTGCCGGTACGGCGAACTCCATGACGAAAAAGCTGAACGAAGTTTCCGTCGATGACGACGCAACCCAAGCTGACGAGCAGCAAGCTGCCTCGGGCAAAGCCGAAAAGGCCAAGGCGCGCGATCGTCGTGCCAAGGAGAAGGCGCTCCTGAAGGACGCGTTCGCGTCGACGCAGCCCGGCACGGCCGAGGAGCTCGAAGAGCGGCGCTCGAAGTTGCGCGCGCTGATCAAGCTCGGCAAGGAGCGGGGCTTCCTGACCTATGCCGAGATCAACGATCATCTGCCTGACAACTTCACCGAGACGGAGGCGATCGAGGGCATCATCAGCACGTTCAACGACATGGGCGTGGCGGTGTACGAGCAGGCGCCCGATGCCGAAACGCTGCTTCTGAACGACAACGCGCCCAATGTCGCGTCGGACGACGAGGTCGAGGAAGAGGCCGAAGTCGCGCTTTCGACCGTCGATTCCGAGTTCGGCCGCACGACCGACCCGGTGCGTATGTACATGCGCGAAATGGGTACGGTCGAGCTGCTGACGCGCGAGGGCGAGATCGAGATCGCGAAGCGCATCGAAGACGGCCTCAAGCACATGGTGATGGCGATTTCGGCGTGCCCCACGACGATTGCCGACATTCTGGCGATGGCCGAGCGCGTGGCGAACGACGAAATCCGCATCGACGAGCTCGTCGACGGCCTGATCGATCCGAACGCGGAGGACGCGGACGGCTTCTCGGCTCAGGAAGCCGAGGCGATCGAAGCGGATGACGAGGAAGTCGAAGAGGAAGACGAGGAAGAAGAGGAAGAAGACGACGGCACCGCGCAGGCCACGGCCAACGCGGCGCAGCTCGAGGCCTTGAAGCGCTCGTCGCTCGACAAGTTCTCGCTCATCAGCGAGTGGTTCGACAAGATGCGTCGCGCGTTCGAGAAGGAGGGCTACAAGTCCAAGTCCTACCTGAAGGCGCAGGAAACGATCCAGGACGAGCTGATGTCGATCCGCTTCACCGCGCGTACCGTCGAGCGTCTTTGCGACACGCTGCGCGCGCAGGTGGACGAAGTGCGTCAGGTCGAGCGTCAGATCCTGCATATCGTCGTCGACAAGTGCGGGATGCCGCGTGCCGAGTTCATCGCGCGCTTCCCGAGCCATGAGACCGATCTCGATTGGGCCGAGCGGATCGTCGCCGAAAGTCATCCATACAGCGCGGTGCTGTCGCGCAACATCCCTGCGATCCGTGAGCAGCAGCAGCGGCTCATCGATTTGCAGGCGCGCGTGGTGCTGCCGCTGAAGGATCTGAAGGAAACGAACCGTCAGATGGCGGCGGGCGAACTGAAGGCGCGTCAGGCGAAGCGCGAAATGACCGAGGCGAACCTGCGTCTCGTGATCTCGATCGCGAAGAAGTACACGAACCGCGGCTTGCAGTTCCTCGATCTGATTCAGGAAGGCAACATCGGTTTGATGAAGGCGGTGGACAAGTTCGAATATCGTCGCGGCTACAAGTTCTCGACGTATGCGACCTGGTGGATTCGCCAGGCCATCACGCGCTCGATCGCGGACCAGGCGCGCACGATCCGGATTCCGGTTCACATGATCGAGACGATCAACAAGATGAACCGTATTTCGCGGCAGATTCTGCAGGAGACTGGCCTCGAGCCGGATCCGGCGACGCTGGCCGAGAAGATGGAAATGCCGGAAGACAAGATCCGCAAGATCATGAAGATCGCGAAGGAGCCGATCTCGATGGAAACGCCGATCGGCGACGACGACGATTCCCATCTTGGCGACTTCATCGAAGATACGAACACGGTCGCACCGGCCGACGCGGCGTTGCATGCGAGCATGCGCGATGTCGTGAAGGACGTGCTCGACTCGCTGACGCCGCGCGAGGCGAAAGTGCTGCGGATGCGGTTCGGCATCGAGATGAGCACCGACCATACGCTCGAAGAAGTCGGCAAGCAGTTCGACGTCACGCGTGAGCGCATCCGCCAGATCGAGGCGAAGGCGCTGCGCAAGCTGCGTCACCCGAGCCGTTCGGACAAGCTCAAGTCGTTCCTCGAAGGAAGCTGATCGACGCGTGTGCAAGATCACGCGAGACCCGGCGTCATAGCCGGGTCTTTTTTTAGTAGAATCGCAAAGTTTCGGGCCTCTAGCTCATGCTTGGTTAGAGCAGCGGACTTGATGTGTGGTGTCCTACGGCCCGCCAGGGTACGGACATCATCAGAACGGGTTGCCGTTGGGCAAGTTGACTCTGTCCTTCGGTAGAACTGCTCAAATTCGGGGAAACCTCTGTTGTCCACTTGTCGCTTGCGTTCGTGGGCAGCGTGGCGATCCCGAGCGAAGCTCTCGATGTTTGTTGTACTCGTTCGAGTCGAGAGAACGTGTAGAGACTGTACGGGCAGGTCGTAAAGACAAGAGACAGTCCAGACCACAAACCCGAAAGGGGTGGCGAAAGCCATAGTGGTAAGCATAATCCGTTGGTGCCGGGTTCGACTCCCGGGGGGCCCACCAAATCTTCCTTGAATAGGCTCCTGCGGGAGCTTATTCGTCCTACCGGCAGTTGAGCACGTTCGAACTACTTGTCACCAAACACGTACGTCGGCGTGGATCGACCGGATCCAGTCGGTGGTTGCGGAATTTCGCTGCAATGATGCCTTCGGCCGCGAGATCCAGGTCGGCATCGTCGAAGACGATGAACGGTGCATTACCGCCTAGCCCCATCGAACACTTCTGCACCGTCTGTGAAGCGGCCATTGGATACGGAACTGTTCAACGCCAAATGGTTTGGCGGCGGGGGAGACGTGCGTTCATTTACTTTGCCTCGAACGGGTAAACAAGCCCCAGTTCAGCACGCGCTGCGTCCATGATTGCGATCATGTTCATGGACAGACCGTGACTGACGACCGGGCTCTCGATTCCGCCCGAGCGCATTACCTCGCAGAAATGGGCCGTTTCGTAATTCAGTCCGCCTCCCTGAAACGGCTCATGCAGTTCGACTGTCCGTCCTCCAAGATAGCGAACAGTCGCTCGAGACGGGTTCCACCAGTTTTCGTGGATTGTGACGGAGCCCTTCGTGCCAGCCAGGAAAGCGTCGCCTTTGCCGTGCAAATCCAGCCCGCAGAATATTTGCGCGATCCCATTCTCGTGCTGAACGTTCAGGCTTGCGAAGCTATCGACGCCCGTTCTTCCCAATCGGCCTAGCGTTTGCACACTAATCGCTTTCCCGAG
>JBCNPL010000131.1:0-6491 GCA_039593375.1 Paraburkholderia sp.
CATCTACGCGATCCGGATGGTTTCCCGTACCCGACGATGCTGCCCTACGCGCTCGACGCGCGCCACCGCCCCGTCATTCTCGTCAGCGGGCTGGCCGAGCACACGCGCAATTTGCAGGCCGATCCGCGGGCCGGGTTTCTTGTCGTCGACGCCGCGAATGCCGACGTGCTCGCCGGCGAGCGCGTCACGCTGATCGGGCGCTTCACCGTCGTCGAGCCCACGCAAGCGCTCGTGCGGCGTTATCTTCGCTACCACCCCGAGGCGGAGCGCTATCTGGCGTTGGGCGATTTCTCATTTCGCGCGATGGAAATCGAAAAGCTCCGCTATATCGGCGGCTTCGGCGCGATGGGCTGGCTGAAAGGCGATGAACTGGACCCTCTCGAACCGCTCGCCGACGAGGACGAGACCACGCTCATCGCATATTTCGATAGCCATGCGGCGCGTCCGGCTGGACTCGAATTGCTCGGCATCGACCGCTACGGTATCGACCTTAAGATGCCGGAAGCCGAAGACAAAGCCGGCATATACCGACGCATCGCCTTCGATAGCGCAAAGACAACGTTTGCGGAGTTGAAGCGTTCACTTACCGATTTCATCGACTCACCGCAAAACCTTTCATAAGATGAGAGGTTTAATTGAGATACCGCTGTCTCATTTCATGATTTGATAGATATCTCGCGCATCTATGCTGAATCGATCAATCGTGCGCGAAACGCGGACTGGGTAAATCCCGGATACGAGGAGCCCGGAAAGAAATCAGAAAGGTTTCTTTACTATTTGTGGTTTTCGGGCTTTTCTCGCTCTGCATTTTTGTGCTAATCTCCACCCCGAAATCTCCGAGGCATCACGCATTCGAATGGCAAGCCGGCAGAGAGACCGGTCTCATTTAACGAAACCGCAAGGGAACCTATGTCTTCTTACAAGGAACTACTCGCCCAGCGCGAAAAGCTCGAAAAGCAGATCGAAGAGGCGAAGGCACGTGAATACGCTGAAGTGCTGAATGAGATCAAGCAGAAAATGGCCGACTACGGCATTACGCTCGCCGAACTCGGCGGCGGCCGCGGCAAACATGGCAAGGTCGGCCGTCCGCGCGCCGGTGTAGCGCCGAAATATCGCGATCCCGTTTCGGGCGCGACTTGGTCGGGTCGCGGCAAGGCGCCCCGCTGGATTGCCGGTCAGAATCGAGATCAGTTCCTGATTCAACGTTAAGCCCATCGCCTAACCGAGTACCGAACGCACAAATCAGTCTATTGCGGCGTTGCGGCGAATCGAAGCCGAGCGCGGCGAGACGAAGGTGCGAGAAAACCGCATGCCCCAAAGGTGTGCGGTTTTTTTTATTCGTATCACTTTTGCGCGGTGGTTCGTAAGTGGAATACCGCGTGAGTGGCTCAGAAGTATTGCCGAGCTTCGCCTACCTGAACGCAAATCGTTTTCGTTCTCATAAACGGTTGATTTAAAAGGGAAAATGTGAAGATATCGCCGGCATGGCGGTACGAGACTTGATAGAATCGAGTTGTTTGCGAGCGTACTCCGTACTCCGTACTCGTCTCGTCCCTTTGTCCTGGTCCCATGCGTTCCGAACTCGAATCCGAATCGGCCGTAAAGCAGACGGTCGCGCGCAGAAGCACATTGGCGAGCGTCGCCGTCAACGTCGTGCTGATGTCGCTGCAAATCGTCATCGGTTTGATCGCTCATTCTCAAGCGCTCGTTGCCGACGGCGTGCACTCGCTCGCCGATCTCGTTTCGGATTTCATCGTGCTCGTCGCCAATCGAGCGAGCGGCGAAAAGCCCGATGCCGATCACAACTACGGCCATGCGCGCTACGAAACGGTCGCCTCGCTTTTTCTCGGCGCGCTGCTGATTGCCGTCGGCGTCGGCATGCTCTGGCGCGCGGGCCTGCGCCTCGCCGATATCGATCGTATTCCGCCCGTCCGGAGCAGTGCGTTGGCCGTTGCCGCGCTCGTACTCGTATCGAAAGAGGGGCTCTTCCGCTATATGCTCCGCGAAGCCCAGCGCGTGCGTTCGGCGATGCTGATCGCCAATGCCTGGCATGCGCGCTCCGATGCCGCTTCGTCGCTCGTCGTCGCGATCGGCATTATCGGGAGCCTCGCCGGCGTGCGGCTGCTCGATCCGATCGCCGCGGCCATCGTCGGGTTTCTCGTCGCGCGCATGGGATGGACCTTCGGGTGGAACTCATTGCAGGACCTGTCTGATCGCGCGCTCGACGAAACGACAGCCGCCGATATCCGCAAACTGCTGATTTCGACGCCCGGCGTGCTCGACGTTCACGAACTGCGTACGCGGAAAATGGGCGACTTCGCGCTCGTTGATGCGCATATCCTCGTCGACCCGATCATCTCCGTTTCGGAAGGGCACTACATTGCCGAATCGGCGCGTGCACGTGTGATGACGGACAAACGCGTGATCGATGCGCTCATCCATGTCGACCCCGAAAACGACGCGATCAGTCACCCGCCCGCGCGGATGCCGACACGAGCCGCCGTGGCCGCGCTCGTCGATGCCGAACTCGCGAAGTACGGCGCGCGCGCGGCCGCGTACAACGTCCATTACCTCAGCACTGGGCTCGACGTCGATATCACGCTTGCGGCCGACGCATCGGCCGATCGCGAGCACGACGACGATCTCGCCAAACGCATCGATCTGACCGAGCTCAAGGCGCGCCTCGGCGCGCGCAAGATCACACTGCAGCGGCGCGTCGATCCGGCGGCGACGCATCTCGCGAGCGTCAGCACCACGCGGCCGATGTAGCCTTGATCGATCGGGGCAGACGTTGGAAGTCGAGCGCCGTTTGTCGGCGCCGCTTCTCAGTGCCGCTTCTCAGTGCCGTTTCCGTGCGCCGGTTATGAGCGCCTCAGAGCGGCAATTGCGTATCGAATTTGATTTCGCGCAGCACGACGCTAGTGCGCACCTGGGCGACCGCCGGAATCTTGAAAATGCGCTCGTGCAGAAAAGCGTCATAAGCTTTGATGTCGGGCGCGACGATCTTCAGGATGTAATCCGATTCGCCCGTCGTGCTGTAGCATTCCGTGACTTCGGGGCAAGTGGCGATTTCGCGCTCGAATTGCTCGACGCCACCTTCGGTATGGCGAGTCAGATGGATATGCGCGAGCGCGCAGACGTGGAGGCCGAGTTTTTCGCGATCGAGCAGCGCCGTATAACGCTGGATGATTCCCGACTGCTCCATATCCTTGATGCGCCGCCAACAGGGCGTGCTCGAGAGGCCGACCTGGTCGGAGATTTCCTGCACCGAACGGCGCGCGTCGAGCTGCAGGAGACGCAGGATCTTCTGGGAAAACGTATCGAGTGACATCCGCGCCTCCGGTTCGGCCGTACGTTTTCTAATATTAGTGGCGGAAGAAACGAAAGGCAATCGAACGCGGCGCTAATGAGGCATTTCACCTAATTTGGCGGGCTCTCGGCGTCGTTTTGTCCTATATCGTCTTGCTCGTGCGCTTTGGCCTCGGATTCGTCGGCCTTGCCGATCGGCGGCGCATTTTTCTGCCAAACGCGCAAATCGGCCAACATATTGCAAAAGAGCGCGCCTTGCTCGATCGCGTCGTCGAGCGCGATATGCGTGTGCGGATGATCGTCGAACCAATGCTTCGGCATCCGCGGCTTGATGCATTTGCGATAGGGTAGCCCCGTCATCGCGAACGCGAGCGTCTTGATATCGAGCGCCGACCATGAGAACGGACACTTGCCCGCGAATCGCATCATGTACCAGAACATGAACGTGAAATCGAAGCCGGCCGGCATGCCGACGAAGACCGGCTTGCCCGGCAACGCCTCGACCCACTCCACGTAGGCCTTCAGTGCCTCTTCAGGCTGGCGCAGGTCTTTTCGACAAGCCTCCCACGCCTCGCGCTGCGTCTTCCACCAGGCCGCCTGGATCGGATGCGCTTCCGCGCCTGGCAGCGTCTCGAGATTGGCCGAGAACGTGCCGATCAACTGCTTGTCTTCCGTGAAGGCCGCCGACGCGAAACTCAGCATCGAATGCGGACCCGGGATCGGGCCGTCCGCTTCGACGTCCGTGCTGACGTAGATCTCGGGCGTGGGCTTCGTCGTCACGCCTTTACTCCATCGGCCACGAACGGGTTCGTGCGCCGCTCCTCGCCGAACGTCGAAGTCGGCCCGTGCCCGGGGACGAACGTGATGTCGTCGCCGAGCGGCCAGAGCTTCGTGCGGATCGACGCGATCAGATCGGCGTGATTGCCGCGCGGAAAATCGGTGCGGCCGATCGAGCCCGCGAACAGCACATCGCCGACGAACGCGAGCCGATGGCCGCTGCTCACGAAGACCACATGCCCTGGCGTATGGCCCGGACAGTGATAGACATCGAGCGTTTCGTCGCCGAAGCGGATCGTATCGCCATCGACGAGCCAGCGATCGGGCTCGAACGGCTCGGCGGGCGGAAAGCCGAAACGCTGACTCTGCGTGGCCAACTGGTCGATCCAGAAACGCTCGTCGACCTGAGGCCCTTCGATCGGCACACCGTAGCGGGCCGCGAGCGCCTTCGCGCCGCCGCAATGGTCGAGATGGCCGTGCGTCAAGAAGACCTTCTCGAGCGTGACCTTCTCCTGCTCGATCGCTTGCACGATCCGTTCGATATCGCCGCCCGGATCGACGACAGCGGCACGGTGCGTTGCTTCACAGACAAGCAGCGAACAGTTCTGCTGGAATGGCGTGACAGGGATGACGAAGACCTTCATGAACGTGCCGGGCCGGCGAGGAAGAAAACCACGATTGTACCGGCCGCCCGGCGAGCGTGCCGTGCGTCGGCCAATCGGCCAAGCTCGCCACTGCTGCATTGCAACGGATACATATTGTTACATCCATTGCCTTAATTAATATGAAAGAACGGGTTCCAGGGAGGATTCCCACGCACCTTTGCTATAATCCCGGTCATCGAGCGCGGAATTCCGCGCTGCCAATGGGCGACCGGGTCTTGGAGCGGTTCCAGATTTCCGGTTGCTGTCATGTGAAGCGGTAGAACGCCCGCTTCACTCCGTATCGACAGAGTTCGATGCACACGTCTTTCCCGGCCGGGCGCAACGCGCCTGGGGCGGCCACCGGCCGCATGCCGGGGAGGCCTATGCCGCCGTTCCTCGCGTCGTGAGACGCAAGCGGGCGTGGTTTGGACGACACGTCTGACGGCGGCATGAGGGGTCTGGGAAGGCTGCTGGGGACAGTTGCACCAGACGTGAATACCAACCGGGCAAATTGCGGCCGAGTGTGGCCGCACCCGAGCGTCATCTCGCTGGTCGCGTTTACGCGCCCGGCGAAGTGCCTGCTTGGTTGCCAGAGTCACCAGAGCGAAGGAAGCGTTGCTTGCGCCTTCGCGTGGCGGCTCGACACTGTGGCGTACACGTCTTATGAAACGTCGATTACATCGATTCGTGGGGACGCTTTTTGCCGTCGGCGTGCTGGGAGGCTGCGCGGTACCGCCGTCCCAAACCGGCGACGCGACCGTCACGACGGTCACCTCGCGCACGGGCGCGGGCGCGCCGCTCGCCTTCGGCCACAACAAGGCCGCGGCTCCGGCTCCCGCGGCATCCGATTCGAAGCTGGCCGATGCCAAGCCCATCGATGAGAACATCCCCGACGTCTCGGGATTTCATCAGTCCGGCCGGGCGTCGTGGTACGGCCGCTGGTTCCATGGCCGCCGCACCGCAAGCGGCGAGCGCTTCAACATGAACGCGATGACGGCCGCGCACAAGACGCTGCCGCTCTCGTCGTACGTTCGTGTGACGAATACCGAGAACGACAAGACCGTCGTCGTGAAGATCAACGATCGCGGACCGTACGTGCGCGGACGGATCATCGATCTCTCGTACGCGGCGGCGCGCGAGCTCGGCTTGCAGCATGACGGTACGGCGCATGTGAAGATCGTCGGACTCTCGCAGGAAGAAGCGAGCGAGGTCGAGCGCGGCGAGAAGCTTGCTTCGGCCGATACGCCGAAGGGCGCGCAGTAATGGGGTAGTGGAAGGGCGGGCTGAGGCCACTCAGCCCCTCGATCCGGTCGAGCCCTTCGAGTCCCTTAGTCTTCCTGGTCCTTCTTGAGCTCGAGCGCGCGTGCGTAAAGCGCGTTGCGCGAGGCGCCCGTGATCGAGGCTGCCATACGGGCTGCCGAACTGACCGACACCTCCTCCAGCAGCAATCGCAGCAGCGCATCGTGTGCCGCGGCGTCTTCGCTCTCGCCGGGCGCGCGCGCCGGCGCGCCTTCGACGACGAGCACGAATTCGCCGCGCTGACGATTCGCATCTTCCTCGAGCCACGTTGGCCCTTCGGCCAGGGTGCAGCAATGCAGCGCCTCGTGTAGCTTCGTCAATTCGCGGGCGATCAGGATTCGCCGTTCACCTCCCAACGCTTCGCCAAGCGCGCGCACCGTTTCGACGATGCGGTGCGGCGCTTCGTAGAAGACCAACGCATGCGGATGAGCGGCGAGCGGCTGAAGAAAGGCCGCGCGTTGC
>JBCNPL010000132.1:0-6406 GCA_039593375.1 Paraburkholderia sp.
GCTGTCTCAAGGACATCTGCAGTTCATACCGCTCGTCGAGCAGTTGTATCGTGCGCGCATACCATTGCGAGAGCGCATCGCGGGAGCCCGCGTCGTAGCCGCGCTGTTGCGCGGTATCGTATTCCTTGCGGGCCTCGGCTCGCAGCGCGTCCGCATCCGCGCGCGCGGCGGCCAGCATCGCGTCGACGTCGCGGGTGGCCTGCGCCATCACTTCCGCGTGCTGGCGCTGCAAGGCGAGATAGCCTGCATCGAGCTGCGCAAGCGACGCCAGCGCCTCGCGCGGCACGACGTCCGATTGCACGCCGACGCCCGTACCGCTGCCGCGCGCCGCGCGCTCCGTACCCGGTTGCCTGAGCCAGATGATCATGCCGTGCTCTCCTTCGCATAGAAATCGTCGAGCCGCTTCAGGACGCGCACACTGTCTTCGTGCGTCGCGTCCGCGTCGTTCGCGTGCAGCCAGGGCGGCGGCACGGCATCGCGCGGCCACGCATAGCGCAGCAGCGCGGCCGGTGACGCCGGCTCGCACATCCCGCTCGCCCTGAATAGGCAGAAGCCTTCCCAGCTCAACGAGAATTCGTCGAGATGATCGAGCGGCTGCATGCCGAAATCGCGGATCAGGCGGTCCACCGGCTGCGCGTGCGGCGTCGCTATCAGCCAACGCAGCGCCGCCGCGCCTCGCCGGCCGAGCCAGTAGGCCACTTTTTCGCGACTCTCGCGATCGACCCAGTAGCGCAGCTCCGCGCGCCGGAAATACAGCGCGCGCAAGCACAGCGCACCCAGCGCGTCGTCGAGTGCCAACCCGCCGAGCTGGCCGCCTTCGCCGCGAAAATGCCGAAATGCAGGCACGGGCGTGCCTTGCTGCGCGAGCCACGCCTCGACGGCCCGCGCACGCAGTCGCGCTAGATTCGCGCCGGCCGCTGCGGGTGCCTGCCGCCACGCGTATGGCAGCCAAGTCGGCTCTATCCATGCGAACAGCGCGACGCGGTTCGCCTGGTATTGCGCAAGGCGCCGCGCGATCTCGAACGCAACGCTGCCGTGCTTGTCGATATCCATCGCCGTCCGCCCTCCGCGCCTGCGCGTCGATGTAGCGATCAGCGCGAGGCGCCGTCGGCGGCCTGCTTGTCGCGCAACGGGCCGACCGGCAGCTTCGCGGCGAGACGCTCGGCCGCGCTCCCGCGCGGCTCCTCGCGCGCCGCTCTCTCGTCCGCCGCGCGACCGCCGCCCTTGCGCGACACGGCGATCAAGAGCGCAAGCGCCGCCAGCACGAAGACCACCAGCGCAATCACGCGCAGCGCCCCGCTCTTCGACGGCTCGCGCGCCGCGACGTCGAGCGGGCTGCCGGCGACGGCAGTCAGGCTCACCTTGTCGTAGGAAAGCCCCTCGACGCTATGGACGACGAGGTTCTTGATCTGCGGCTCGATCGTCGCGAGGTTCGCCGACGGCAGATATTTGATGAACACCGACGCCGACGACGGCTTCACGTGCATCGCAAGCGGATCGTTGTCCGGCAGCACGATATGCACGCGTGCGACAACTACGCCGTCGATCTGCGAGAGCGTCTGAGAAAGCTCCTGCGAGACACCGTAGATGAAGCGCACGCGCTCCTCGGTCGGCGTCGACACGAGCCCGTCCTTCTTGAAGAGATCGCCGAGGTCGTCGTACTTGTGCTCCGGCAGGCCGCGCTCGCGCAGCACGTTCATCGCCTGCACGATATGCGCGTCGTCCACCTGTGCGCTCCACGTCTTGCCGCCGTCCGAGCTCTCCTTCTTCGCGTCGATGCCCGCCTGCAGCAGCGCCGCGACGATCTCGTTGCAATCCTGCTCGCTGAGGTTGCCATATAGCTCCTGCTTGCAGCCGGCGAGCGCGATGCAAAGGACGATGCCTGCAAGAAGGCTCGCGCGGCTGCCGATACGGGTCCGCCGGTTCATGGTCACTGGTTCTTCATCAAGGTTTCCAGGGCGCCTTTCGACGACTCGACCACGCTGATCTTCATCGACATGTCGACCTGCAGGCTCGCCGTCTCGATCTGCATTTGCACCGAAGCGGCGGCGATCTGGTTGAACGACATTTGGTTAGCGTGGTTCAGCATGTAGAGCGCATCGTTCGAGACAGTCTGCAGCGCCTGGTCCTCGCTGATAATCAGTTCCGAGGCAAGCGAGCCCGCCTTGGAGCCGTGCGGCTCCGGAGCCGCCGTCACGCCTCGCTGCATCATCTGTTCGAAGCTCGCGGCCTCGTGAGACGGCACCATCACCGGCATGAAGAGGGCGCTGGAGCCGGCGGCATCCGAGGCGTGCGCCAGTGCCTGCTGGACTTCGAATATCGGAAGATTCGCGTTCATCGTAGGCTCCTTGCGGAAGCGGAGTTCGGGCTCACAGGCGCAGATACTGGCTTTCTTCCGCGCTCGAGAACGAGCCGGACTGCGAGTCGTGGGCGCCAGCGTCGGCCGCCGCCTCATCCTGCGCGTTCGGCACTTTGATGCCGAGGCGGTCGCGCAGACGCTTCATCGACTCGGTCATATGGAACGTCCCCGTTACCTGGGCGTCGCGATTCGCGCGCTCGAGCTCGTCGCGCAGCTCGACGGAATCGAGCAGCACGCGTGCATCCTCGGTCAAGCTGCTTTCGTCTTCACGCATCTTGCCTGCCACGATGCGCCAGTCGGCGTTGCCGCTTGCCGCCAGGCAATAAACCAGCATCGCTTTGCTGCCGGGCATGCACTCGCCGCGCGAAGCCAGCCCCTCGAACACGGCGATCGCATCGATCCAGTTTCGATGGACGATATGCACGAAGCCGTCGTAAAGCATCAGCTCGGGTCGAGCCGGGCGTATCGTGTGGAGCGCATCGAGCAGATACTCGGCTTCGTCGCTCGCCATGCGCGGATTCGGAAACTTGTCGACCAGCGCGAGACGCACGACCTCGCGCATCGCGCCGACGAGCTTGCTGCTGCACTTCATGTACTCGGGTTTGCCGTCCATTTTGGAGTCCGCCTTCAGGTAGTGGGAGTGCCCGGAATCGGGAGTGCGACTGCTTTCCACGCTGCCAAAGTAGCAAACGGCTCAGGCGTGGAGGACCCTGAGTGCGAAGCCATCCCCCACGTCGCGAAGCCTGTGTCGCGTACCTCGTCCGACCGCGCGTCGGGCCCCGCGTGCTTCGGGCCGCCCGCAGCGCCTTCGCCCGCCCGCCTCCCGCGCACGTATCGCCGCGCTATCTTGCCGCCACGCATGATCTGGCCTCGCGCGAGGCATACCGGAGCGCTCATGAGCGACGAAAAGACCGAACAGCCCACTCGGCGCAAGCTGAAGGAAGCACGCAAGAAGGGCACCGTGGCAAAGAGCGTCGACGTAGTGTCGGCGGTGCTCGTGCTCGTGGCGGTCGCGCTCTTGACGTTCGCATGGCGGCCTCTTCTCGATGTCCTGCATCAGGACATCGCGCTCGTGATCGACTTTTGCGCGTCGGAGCGCTCGATGCAGGGTTTCTGGTCCGTGCTCACACATGCGCTTGCCAACGGCGCGATCGTCTGCTGCGTGATCAGCTTCGTCGCCGCACTGGCGGCCGCCCTCTCGCTAGGCGCACAGGTCGGCCTGCAAATCTCGTTCGATCCGGTGATGCCGAAAATGGATCGCCTCTCTCCGGGGGCCGGCCTCAAACAGATCTTCTCGAAGCGTGCGGTGATCGATCTGCTGAAGATGACCGTCAAGGCCGCCTTGATCGCCGCGGCGCTCTGGCAAGTGATCGTCTCGCTGTTTCCGCTGATCACGTCCGCGATGTACGAGCCGCTCGCCACCCTCTCGCAGATTCTATGGCGCGCGCTGCTGAAGATGCTGCTGGCCGCCGGCATCCTGTTCGTGGTGATCGGCGTGCTCGATTGGAAGATCCAGCACTGGCTCATGATGCGCTCGCAGCGCATGTCGAAGGACGAGGTCAAGCGGGAGCTGAAGGAGCGCGAGGGCGAGCCGAAACTGAAGCACGAGCGCCGCAAACGCGCCAAGGAACTCGTCAACGGCGGCGGCGGAGAAGGCCTGTCCAACGCCGTGGGCCGCGCCAACGTGGTGGTGGTCAACCCGACCCACTACGCCGTTGCGCTGCGCTACGTCCGCGGGGAAACACCGCTGCCCGTCGTGCTTGCAAAAGGCGTCGACAGCACCGCGTTCGAAATTCGCGCGCTTGCGACGCGGCACCAGATTCCCATCGTCGCCAATCCGCCCGTCGCCCGCGCGCTGCACGCGGTGGCCGAAAACCGGCCGATTCCGTCCGAGCTGTTCGAGGTCGTCGCCGCAATCCTGCGTTGGGTTGAAGCGGTCGGCCAGCGCACGCCCTCTTCCGAACATCGTTGAACGCCATCTGGAGCCGAACATGCTCAAGAACCTGAAGCTGCCCGCGGGCGGTGAAATAGGCATCGCGGTACTGGTCACCGCGATCGTCTCGCTCATGATTCTGCCGCTGCCGCCGATCATCATCGACGCCTTGCTGTCAGTGAACATCTGCATCAGCGTCGTGCTGCTGATGGTCACCATGTACGTACCTTCGATTACCCAGCTCTCCGCATTCCCCTCGGTGCTGCTTTTCACGACGCTCTACCGGCTGTCGCTGAACATCGCGTCGACGAAGTCGATTCTGCTGCACGCCGATGCCGGGCATATCATCGAGAGCTTCGGCGAGCTCGTGGTCGGGGGCAATCTCGTCGTCGGCCTGGTCGTGTTCCTCATCATCACGACGGTGCAATTCATCGTGATCGCCAAAGGTTCGGAACGGGTCGCGGAAGTCGGCGCGCGCTTCACGCTCGACGCGCTGCCCGGCAAACAGATGAGCATCGACGCGGACTTGCGCGCCAACATCCTGACGCCCGACGAAGCGCGCCGAAAGCGGGCACGGCTCGCAGTCGAAAGCCAGCTCTACGGCGGCATGGACGGCGCGATGAAATTCGTCAAGGGCGATGCCATCGCAGGTCTCATCATCACGCTCGTCAACATGACCGCCGGCATTGCGGTAGGTATGGCGTATCACAACATGACGGCCGGCGATGCCGCCAATCGCTTTTCGATCCTGTCGATCGGCGACGCGATGGTGTCGCAGATTCCGTCGCTGCTGATCGCGGTGGCCGCCGGCGTGATGATCACGCGCGTTTCCGACGAATCGGCGAAACAAGGCAGCTCGCTCGGTGACGACATGCTGCGCCAGCTCGGCACCAACGCGCGGGCGATGTATTTCGCGTCCGTGCTGCTGCTCGGCTTTGCGATGGTGCCCGGCTTTCCGTGGGAGCTGTTCGTGCTGCTCTCCGGGCTACTGGCGTTCGCGGGCTACCGGCTAGGGCGGCGCGGCGACGGCACGTCGGCGGCACCGTCAGGCAAGACGGTGATGGCGCTGCAGCGCGCGGGATCCAAAAGCGACGCACCGACGATCCTCAAGCACGCCCCGCAGTTCACGAGCGCGCTCGGCGTGCGGCTCGCCCCCGATCTCGCGGACCGCCTCTCCGCCTCCGCGCTGAACGACGCGTTCGAGGCGCAGCGCACGGTCCTTCAGGAACAGGTCGGACTGCCGTTTCCGGGCATCACGATGTGGACCGCGCCTGACCTCGAGTCCGGCGAATTCGAGGTCCTGGTGCAGGACGTGCCGACGATGCGCCTGAAAATTCCTCAGGGCAAGGTCATGGTGCCCGGCGCGGCAACCGACCCAGCACTTGCGGCGCAATGCGAAAAGGCGGGTGCGGCGGGCGGCCAGCCGGAAAGCTACTGGGCGGCGGAGCGCCAGCCGCTCGGCGGGGCCGTGGTTTGGCGCGCGGAACAGGTCATCGCCAACGACACGATCGCCCTGCTGCGCGCGCGCGCGAAGCTCTTCGTCGGCATCCAGGAAACGCAATGGGTGCTGGACCAGCTCGGCGCGGAGTTCCCCGGCCTCATCGCCGAGGTGCAAAAGGCGTTACCGCTGCAGCGCATCGCCGACGTGCTGCGGCGGCTGCTCGAGGAAAACGTGCCGATCCGCAACGCGCGCAGCATCATGGAAAGCCTCGTGACCTGGGGCCCCAAAGAAAAGGACATGCTGTTGCTGACCGAGTATGTGCGCGGCGATCTCTCGCGTTACATCGCCTACAGCGCAACCGGCGGCGCCCCCTCGCTGCAGGCCGTTCTATTCACGAGCGATCTCGAGCAGCACATCCGCCAGTCGATCAAGCAGACGCCGACCGGCAACTATCTCGCGCTCTCACCCGATGAAGTACGAACGCTCTCCGAACGGATCGGCACATACGTGGGCGACGTGCCGCACAACGAGGTCGCACTTGTGACATCGATGGACATTCGTCGGTACGTGCGGCGGATGGTCGAGGCGCATTTGCCCTGGCTGCGCGTCTATTCGTACCAGGAGCTCGGCGACTACGTCGAGTTGCGTCCGCTCGGCCGCGTCACCGCTTAGC
>JBCNPL010000133.1:0-6386 GCA_039593375.1 Paraburkholderia sp.
CGAGATGAGTTTGACCAGGCTCGATCGTGAGCGGCTCGTCGAGGCAGGCCCGCAAATCGAGGCCGGCGCTGCCCGGCGTGGCATAGGCAGGCAAATAGTCGCGCATGCGCGCATCGAGGATCTTCAGATCGAGTTTCATTCAGTGCGTTGTTCCAGCGGCCAATGATGAGTGAGCTGTCCGTCGCGCGCGTGCGCCGGTCAGGAAATGAGGCTTGCGCCGGGCAGCCGACGCGCGATTTCGCGCACGAGCGCCGTCGCGAGCGCGTCCTTGTCCATCCGCGGCAGCCGCGTGATGCCTTGGGCATCGAACAGAACGACCTCGTTGTCGTCGCGGCCGAACGTCTTCGGGCCGAGATTGCCGACGAGCAGCGGCACCTTCTTGCGCAGGCGCTTTTCCTCGCCGTGCGTCTCGAGGTCGCCGCTCTCGGCCGCGAAGCCGACACAATAAGGCGCGTTCGCCAGTTGCGCGACCGTCGCGAGGATGTCGGGATTCTCGACGAAAGCGAGACTTGGCACGCGGTGCCCCGCCGTCTTCTTGATCTTGTCGACGCTCGCTTCATCGACGCGCCAGTCGGCCACCGCGGCGACCGAAACGAAGACGTCGCAATCGGCCGCGGTCGACAGGACGGCATCGTACATTTGCCGAGCCGTTTCCACGTCGTCGCGAACGACGCCCCAAGGCGTTGCGAGCGCAACGGGGCCCGCGACGAGACGAACATCGGCGCCGGCCTGTTGCGCCGCGCGGGCGATCGCGAAACCCATCTTGCCGCTCGAGCGGTTCGTGATGCCGCGCACGGGATCGATCGGCTCGAACGTGGGGCCAGCCGTGATCAGTACGCGCCGGCCGGCCAGTATTTTCGGCTGAAAGAACGAAACGATCGCCTCGAAGGTCGCCTCGGGCTCGAGCATGCGTCCGTCGCCGATCTCACCGCAGGCTTGCGAGCCCGAATCGGGGCCCAGCACGAGTACGCCGTCGGCGCGCAGTTGCGCGACGTTGCGCTGGGTCGCGGGATTGGCCCACATCTGGCGATTCATCGCCGGCACGACGAGCAGTGGACAATCGCGCGCGAGACAGAGCGTCGAGAGCAGATCGTTCGCCATGCCGTGTACGAGCTTGGCGAGGAAGTCCGCCGACGCGGGCGCGATCACGATCGCGTCGGCCTCGCGCGACAAGTCGATATGCGCCATATTGTTGTCGATGCGCTCGTCCCACTGGCTCGTGAAAACGGGACGGCCCGAGAGCGCCTGCATCGTGACGGGCGTGATGAACTGCGTCGCCGCCTCGGTCATCGCGATTTGCACCGTCGCGCCAGCTTTGGTCAGCAGGCGCGTCAGCTCGGCGATCTTGTAGCAGGCGATGCCGCCCGTCATGCCCAGTACGAGGTGCTTTCCTGCGAGTTCTGCGATTGCCAACGTTGCCTCCGAATGCGCGCAGCGGCGAATGAGTCCGCTCGCGCGGATACCGTTCAGCGAGAACCGCCCACGCGCCGCAGCTCGTCCAGCACGAGCAATATCGCGCCGATCACGATTGCGCTATCGGCCACGTTGAAGGCGGGCCAGTGCCAGCCGCCCACGTGAAAGTCGAGAAAGTCGATCACATGGCTATGCACGAGCCGGTCGATGACATTGCCGAGCGCACCGCCCATGATCAGCGACAGCGACGTGCAAAAGAGCCGCTGATTGCCGTGGCGTTTCAGCAGGTACACGATGACGAGCGCCGCCACGATGCCGAGCACCGTGAACGCCCAGCGCTGCCAGCCGCCCGCCGCGGAGAGGAAGCTGAACGCTGCGCCCCGGTTGAAGACGAGCAACAGGTTGAAGAACGGCGTGAACGGATAGGGCGTCGCGTACTCGAGCACCTTCGTGACCGCGATCTTCGTCAGCTGGTCGCACAAAATGACGATCAGCGCGATGCCGAGCCACGGTGCGAGCGTGCCGCTCGCCTGCATCGAACGAGTCTTCGCCATTATGCCGCGCTCCTTTTTTCGCCGTTGCCGAACAGGTTGCTGACGCAGCGGCCGCACAGCGTCGGGTGCGCGGCGTCGGCGCCGACATCGGCGCGATAGTGCCAGCACCGCTCGCATTTCAAGTACTTCGACGCGATCACTTCGACGCCTTCGTCGGCTTCCGAATCGACCGCGACGACCGTCGCGGCCGACGTGATCAGCACGAACTTCAAGTCGTCACCGAGGCTTTGCAGCGCTTCGAAGGCCGCGCCCGTCGCGCGGATTTCGACTTCGGCCTGCAGCGACGAGCCGATGAGATCGGCCACGCGGGCTTCCTCGAGCGCCTTCGTCACGTTGCCGCGGATCGTCCGCAGGAGCGCCCACTTCTCGCGCAGCGCGTCGCCGCCGGGGACGTCGGGGTAGCGATAGTAAGTCTCGGTGAAGATCGTGTCGTTGCCGGGCTGGAACACCTGCCACGCTTCCTCGGCCGTGAAGGACAGGAACGGCGCCATGACGCGCAACAGGCCCTGCGCGATGTGATAGATCGCCGTCTGCGCCGCGCGACGCGCATTCGAATCGGGCGCGCACGTATAGAGCCGGTCCTTCAGCACATCGAGATAGAAGCCGCCGAGATCTTCGGAGCAGAACGTCAGCAGCTTCGCGACGACGGGATGAAACTCGAACTTTTCGTAGTGCGCGAGGATGTCGCGCTGCAGTTCGGCCGCGAGCGCCACCGCATAGCGATCGATCTCGAGCCATTCGTCGGTCGACCGGGCATCCTTCGCGAAATCGAAATCCGAGAGATTGGCGAGCAGGAAGCGCAGTGTGTTGCGAATCCGGCGATAGCTCTCCGTCACGCGCTTCAGAATCTCTTCGGAGATCGCGAGCTCGCCCGAGTAGTCGGTCGAGGCGATCCAGAGACGGATGATTTCGGCGCCGAGCCGGCTCGCCACATCGTGCGGATCGATGCCGTTGCCGAGCGACTTGCTCATCTTGCGGCCTTCGCCGTCGACGGTGAAGCCGTGCGTGAGGAGCGCCTTGTACGGTGCACGGCCGTCGAGCATCGAGGCGGTCAAGAGCGACGAGTGGAACCAGCCGCGATGCTGGTCGGAGCCTTCGAGATAGAGATCGGCCGGGAACTGCGAAACGTCTTTGTGCGAGCCGCGCAGCACGTGCCAGTGGGTCGTGCCCGAGTCGAACCAGACGTCGAGCGTGTCGCGGTTCTTTTCGTACATGTTCGCGTCGTCGCCGATCAGCTCGCGCGGATCGAGCGTTTGCCATGCCTCGATGCCGTGCTGCTCGACGCGCTCCGCGACGGCTTCGAGCAACTCGAGCGTGCGCGGGTGGAGCTCGCCCGTTTCCTTGTGCACGAAGAACGCCATCGGCACGCCCCATTGGCGTTGCCGCGAAAGCGTCCAGTCCGGGCGATGCGCGATCATGTTGTGAAGGCGCTGCTTTCCCCACGACGGGTAGAACGCCGTGGCCTCGACGCCCGCGAGTGCCGTTTCGCGCAGCGTCGGGCCGCCGTCTTTCGGCTGGACGTCCATGCCGGCGAACCACTGCGACGTCGCCCGATAGATGATCGGCGTCTTGTGGCGCCAGCAGTGCATGTAGCTGTGCGTGTATTTTTCCTTGTGAAGCAGCGTGCCGGCGGCATCGAGCGCTTCCATGATCTTCGCGTTGGCCGCCCAGATCGAGAGCCCGCCGAAGAGCGGCAGCGATTCGATGTAACGGCCGTCGCCCATGACTGGGTTGACGATGTCCGAATCGGCGAGGCCGTGGGCCTTGCACGACTCGAAGTCTTCGACGCCATAGGCCGGCGACGAGTGAACGATGCCCGTGCCCGTATCGATGGTCACGTATTCGCCGAGGTAGACGGGCGCCGTGCGCTTGTAGCCGGGATGCGACGACGCGAGCGGATGACGAAACCGCACGTTGGCGAGCTTCGCGCCCGGCGTCGTGGCGACGACGTTCCCCGTCAAGCCGAACTCGAGCAGGCACGCCTCGACCCGCTCCTGAGCGAGGATCAGCAGGCCGCGCGGCGTGTCGACGAGCGCGTAGACGACTTCGGGATGAACGTTGAGCGCCTGATTGGCCGGAATCGTCCACGGCGTGGTGGTCCAGATGACGATGCCGCCCTCGGCGCGCGGCAATGCTTCGAGCCCGAACGCACGCGCCGTTTTCTCGGGCTCGGCGAACGGGAACAGCACGTCGACCGAAGGATCGGTCCGGTCCTTGTATTCGACCTCCGCCTCGGCGAGCGCGGAGCCGCAGTCGAAGCACCAGTTCACGGGCTTCAACCCGCGAAACACATAGCCCTTCTCGAGAATCCTCGCCAGCGCGCGAATTTCGCCCGCCTCGTTCGAGAAGTTCATCGTCTTGTAGGGGTTGTCCCAATCGCCGAGCACGCCGAGCCGCTTGAAGCCGGCTTTCTGCTTCTCGATCTGCTCGGCCGCATAGGCGCGCGCCTTTTGCTGCACCTCGGTGACGGGCAACGATTTGCCGAACTGCTTTTCGATCTGGATCTCGATCGGCATGCCATGACAGTCCCAGCCGGGCACGTAGGCCGCATCGAAGCCGGCCATGTTGCGCGACTTGACGATGATGTCCTTCAAGATCTTGTTGACCGCGTGGCCGAGGTGGATGTCACCGTTCGCATAGGGCGGGCCGTCGTGCAGGACGAAGCGCGGCCGTCCGCGGCTCGCGGCGCGGATCTTGTCGTAGACGCGCTTGTCCTCCCATTCCTTGACGCGTTGCGGCTCGCGCTTGGGGAGATCGCCGCGCATCGGGAACGGCGTGTCGAGCAGGTTGACCGGGTACTTGGCCGGGGATTTCGAATCGGCTTTCTTGTCGCTCATAGTGAGATCGCTGAAACTTCGTTTGGGCGTCCGAACCGCGGGCGCCGCTCGTTCGGTGTCCGTCGGGCGCGGCGGTGCGAGCGCCGCGTGGCTCGTGGTCATGACCGGCCGGGCCGTCGCGGCATTCAGGGTGTTGCGAGTAGCTAACGAATAATTCGATCGGTCGCCGATGTCGAAAATCCGGTGGCGCGGCTTCCCGGTGCGGCCGGGGCGCCGGGGTGAGCGGCCGTGGCCGCCGCGGCGCCCACGCGCGCGCCGCCCGCCGCGGCGAAGTACGCCCGCGCATTCGCGACGTCGCGCGCGATGGCCGCCGTCAGCGTTTCGAGGTCCGCGAACTTCTCCTCGTCGCGCAGCTTCTTCAGGAATTCGACGCGCACGAGTTTGCCATAGGCGTCGCCATGCCAGTCGAGCAAATGAACCTCGAGCAGCACGCGACCCGAATCGTCGACGGTCGGGCGCAGTCCGAGGCTTGCGACGCCCGCCAGCGGCTCCGCTTCGATTCCGTGCACGCGCACGATGAAGATGCCGGCGAGCGCGGGGCGCTTGTGCGCAATCGGCAGGTTCAACGTCGGAAAACCGAGATCGCGCCCGAGCTTCAGGCCGTGCACGACATGCCCGCTGATCAGGTAGTCGCGGCCGAGCGCCTCGCGCGCGGCATCGAGATTGCCGGCTTCGAGGAATGCGCGCACGGCCGAGCTGGAGATGCGCGCGCCGCTCGGGTCGGCGATCGTCGCCATCTGTTCGACTTCGAAGCCGTAGCGCTGCCCGGCCGCTCTCAGCGATTCGAAATCGCCGGCACGCTTCGCGCCGTAGCGGAAGTCGTCGCCGATCAGCACCCAGCGCGCATGCAGGCCGCCGACGATGATGCGCTCGACGAAAGCATCGGGCGACTGGCTGGCGAACGTGCGGTTGAAATGCTCGACGACGACGCGGTCCACGCCGTTCATTCGCAGCGCTTCGAGCTTGTCGCGCAGCATGGCGATGCGCGGAGGCGCGCCGGCCGGATCGAAGAATTCGCGTGGATGCGGCTCGAAGGTCATGACGCAGGCGGGCACGCCGCGCTCGCTCGCGGCTTCGCGCACGCGAGCGAGCAGGGCCTGGTGGCCGCGGTGGACACCGTCGAAATTGCCGATCGTCAGCGCGCAGGGCGCGCGGCTCTCGGCGTTGGGAAGACCGCGGAAAACTCTCACGATAGCCGTTGGGGTGGGCGGCAAGGGCGTGAGCCTCGAGCCGCGAAACCAAAGATCGACGCGCGCCGCGAGGCGCTGCGAAGCAGGAGATTATAAACGGTCGCGGCGTTCGCTGCCCCCGACGCCGTGGGGCGCGTAAGACCCGAATGATAAAATCGTTGGATGAAGAATATCGTGATTTTGATTTCAGGGCGGGGCAGCAACATGCAGGCGATCGTGCGCGGCTGCGCGCGCGAGGCATGGCCGGCGCGCGTCGCCGCTGTCGTCGCGAATCGCCCGGATGCGGCGGGGCTTGCCTTCGCGGCCGAGAACGGCATCGCCACGGCCGTCGTCGATCACCTCGCTTTTCCCGAACGCGAGGCGTTCGACACCGAGCTTGCGGCGGTCGTCGA
>JBCNPL010000134.1:0-6384 GCA_039593375.1 Paraburkholderia sp.
CCGTGGACGAGCAATTCGCCGTCTACTGGCAAGGCGAGCGCGTCGGCACCGTCGACTGGCAGGTGCAAGGCGAGCACAACCGCCTCAATGCGCTCGCGGCGATCGCGGCGGCGCGCCACGTCGGCGTACCGCCCGCTCAGGCCGCCGCCTCGCTCGCGTCGTTTCGCAACGTGAAGCGGCGCATGGAAGTGCGCGGCAGCGTCGACGGCATCACCGTCTATGACGACTTCGCTCATCATCCGACCGCCATCGAAACGACGATCGCGGGCCTGCGCACACGCATCGGCGAGCACGCGCGCATCGTCGCCGTGCTCGAGCCGCGCTCCAATACGATGAAGCTCGGAGTCATGAAGGCGCAATTGCCGGCGAGTCTCGCCGGTGCGGATCTCGTGTTCGGCTACGGTGCGCCGGCGGGGCGCGACGCGCTCGGGTGGAACCTCGCCGAGACGCTCGCGCCGCTCGGCGCGAAGGCGCGGGCGTTCGACGACCTCGGGGCGCTCGTGGCGTCCGTCGCGTCGGCGGCGCGCGCCGGCGACCACGTGCTCGTGATGAGTAATGGCGGTTTCGGCGGCGTCCATCAGAAACTGCTCGACGCGCTCGCGGCGCGCTCGGAAGCGGGCGCGGGTTCCGACAGGCGCGCGGCCGCCGGCGAGCGGGGCGTTGCGTGATCGTCTATCTGCACGGCTTCCGCTCGTCGCCCAATTCGTTCAAGGCGCGGCTCGTCGCGGCGCGGCTGGCCGAACTCGGCCTCGCGCACGAGCTCTGCTGCCCGACGCTGCCCGTGTCGCCGCTCGCGGCGATCGCGCTCGTCGAAGCCGAGGTCGAGGCCGCGCGGGGCGCCGACGCGCTTGCGCGCTCGGGCACGGACGGCGGCGCACGCGACGTGACGCTGATCGGCAGTTCGCTCGGCGGGTATTTCGCGACCCATCTCGCGGAGAAGCATGGCTGGCGCGCGGTGCTGCTGAACCCGGCCGTGCTGCCGCAGCGCGATCTTTCGGACTATATCGGCGAGCAGCCGCTTTGGCACGGCGGCGGCAGCATCGTCGTCACGCCGCGCCATCTCGACGAGCTGCGGATGCTCGGCGTCGCGTCCGTGACGCGGCCCGAACGCTATTATCTGATCGCATGTACCGGCGACGAGGTGCTCGATTATCGAGAAATGCTCGCGCATTACCCGGGCGCCAAGGCGAAGCTGATCGAGGGCGGCGATCATGCGATCAGCGACTTCGCCGAGCATGTCGACGACGTGCTCGCGTTTTGCGGGGTGAGATTGTCCGGGCGCGGCTGATGCGCGGCATGGCGTGTCCGGCGTATGGCAAGCTTGGCCGGTCTGGGTAGGTTTGATAGAACGGAACATCGAGTGAACGTATTTTTCGAGGAATCGGGCAGTTTGAAGGCGGGCAACGTGTTGTCGCGGCAAGGCGAAGCGTTGCAGGTGGAGCTGCCGGGCGGCCGGCGGGCGAAGGTCCGCGCGAAGGACGTCCTCATCGAATTCGGCGAGCCGGGTGCGGCCGACCTCATGCAGCGGGCCGAGGCGGCCGCGCACGACATCGATCTCGACTTTCTGTGGGAATGCGCGCCCGAGGACGAGTTCGCGTTCGGCTCGCTCGCCGATGAGTACTTCGGTGCTTCGGCCGGGCCCGTCGAGCGTGCGGCGCTCGTCTTGCGCATGCAGGGCGCGCCCGTCTACTTTCGTCGCAAGGGTCGCGGTCAGTATCAACGCGCGCCCGAAGAGCAGCTCAAGATGGCGCTCGCCGCGCTCGAGCGCAAGCGCCAGCAGGCGCTCGTGCAGGCCGGCTACGAAGACGAGCTCAAGGCCGGGCGGCTGCCCGAAGTATTCCAGGGCAAGGCGCTCGCGCTGCTCACGAAGCCTGACAAGAATTCGATCGAGTACAAGGCGCTCGAAGCGGCGGCCGCCGCGCGCGGCATTTCACCGGCGCGGCTCATGCTCGATTGCGGCGGCATCCCTTCCGCGCGCGCGCTGCACGAAGCTCGCTTCCTGTCCGAGTATTTCCCGCACGGCACCGGCTTTCCGAGCGTGACGCCGAACGCGTTGCCCGAGGACTTGCCGACCGCGCAGGTCGAAGCATTCTCGATCGACGACATCACGACGACCGAGATCGACGACGCGTTCTCGGTCGAGCTGCTCGCCGACTCGCGCGTGCGCGTCGGCGTGCACATCGCGGCGCCTGCACTCGGGATCGAGCGAGGGGACGCGATCGATGCGATCGCGCGCGCGCGGCTTTCGACGGTCTACATGCCCGGCGACAAGATTACGATGCTGCCCGACGAAGTCGTCGAAGCGTTCACGTTGAAGGAAGGCGGCCTGCGGCCAGCGCTCTCGCTCTATATCATCGTCGACAGGTCGACGCAGGATATCGTTGCGACCGAAACGCGCGCGGAACGCGTCTTCGTCAAGAGCAATCTCCGTCACAACACGCTCGATGCCCTCGTGACGGAGGACTCGCTCGCGGCCGGCGCGGGCGACTACCCGCACAAGGACGACATCGCGATACTTTGGCCGCTCGCGCGCGCGCTATTCGAAAAGCGCCAGGCGGTGCGGGCCAGCTATGGGCTCAGGCGCGAGGTGCCGGGCAATACGGATTTCAATTTCTACGTCGAGGGCGAGCATGTGACGATCACGCCGCGGCGGCGCGGCTCGCCGCTCGATCTGATCGTCGCCGAGCTCGCGATTCTCGCCAATTCGACGTGGGGCGCGTTGCTGCACGATCACGGCGTACCGGGCATCTACCGAACCCAGCGGACGTTCGCGGCGGCCGGGCCGAAACGCACGCGGATGCAGACGACGGCGGCGCCGCACGAAGGGCTCGGCGTGGCGCAGTACGCCTGGAGCACGTCGCCGCTGCGCCGATACGTCGATCTCGTCAACCAGTGGCAACTGCTCGCCTGCGTCCAGCACGGCGTGGCGGCCAAGCTCGTCGCGCCGTTCAAGCCGAAGGATGCCGATCTGTTCGCGGTGGTGCAGGGCTTCGACGATACCTATACGGCCTATGCCGATCATCAGCGGCGCATGGAGTACTTCTGGTGCCTGCGCTGGATCACGCAAGAAGGCAGGAAGGAAGTGGTCGCCGCCGTCGTGAAGGGCGACCTCGTACGGCTCGAAGAAGTGCCGCTATTGCTGCACGTGCCCGGCTTGGGCGTCCATGCGCGCGGCACGCGCCTGCTGCTCGAAGTGATGTCGGTCGACGAACTGACGGTCGAGGCGTCGGTGCGCCCGATTCGCGTTCTCGACGCGCCGGGCGTGTCTGTCGGATTGCCGGCTGAGGAAGAGGAGGAAGTCGCGGAGCTTGCCGAGGCCGCCGACGCTTCCGCCGAGAGCGAAGAAGAGGCGCGCGCCGAAACGGGTGGCGAAGGGGCTGCCGACGACAGCGTCGGCTCAAGCTCGAGCGGAGATGCTCGGAGCGACGATGCCGCGAGCGGCGGCGACGCGCCCTCCGGAGCGCATCCGCTCGACGGGGCGAGCCGCGCCGCACATATTACGGACTGAGCGAGATGGGACCGATCGAAACCACGAGCGCGATTCCCGAGATGGCGCCGGCCACGGCTGGTCGCGATCTCTATGCCGTTGTCGGCAATCCGATCGCGCACAGCAAGTCGCCGTTCATTCATGCGCGCTTCGCGGAGCAAACCGGTGAGCTCATCGAATACCGTCATTTGCTCGCGCCGCGCGACCGCTTCGCGGAGACGGTGCGTATGTTCGTCGCCGCGGGCGGACTTGGCCTCAACGTGACCGTACCGTTCAAGCTCGAGGCGCATGCGTTGGCGAACAGTCTCTCCGCGCGCGCGGCCGCGGCCGGAGCCGTCAATACGCTGCGCTTCGACGGCGAGCGCATCTACGGCGACAACACCGACGGCGTCGGCCTCGTGCGCGACATCGAGGCGAATCTCGGCGTGTCGCTGGCCGACGCCCGCGTTCTGCTGCTCGGCGCGGGCGGCGCGGCGCGCGGCGTCGTCCTGCCGATCCTCGAGCGCAAGCCGGGCTCGGTGACGATCGTCAACCGCACGGCGGAGAAGGCCGAGGCGCTCGTCGCGCAGTTCGCCGCGGCGGCGCGCGAAGTCGGCGCCGCGCTCACCGGAGGCGGCCCTGGGCTCGTAGACCCGGCGCCCTACGACTTGATCGTCAACGCGACGGCCGGCAGCCTCGACGCGGCGCTGCCCGAGTGCGACGAGCGCGCGTTCGGTCGTGGCACGCTCGCCTACGACATGATGTACGGGGCGCAGCCGACTGTCTTCATGCAGCACGCCAAATCGCTCGGCGCGCGTGCCGCGGACGGCCTCGGGATGCTTGTCGAGCAGGCCGCCGAGTCGTTCTTCGTCTGGCGCGCGGTCAGGCCGGCGAGCGCGCCGGTGCTGGCCGAACTGCGTACGATGCTCGCCAGGCAGTCATGACGGGCGCAAATCGTGTGGGCAGGCCGGGTCTCGCACGATGGGCCGCTTACGCGGTGTCGGTCTGCGCGATCGCGTGGATCGCGACGCAGGCATACTACTTCGGGCAGATCGCGGTATGGACGATCGTGAATCCGCGATCGACGGCCTTCATGCGCGCCGATGCCTGGCGACTCGCGCAGGATCGCCCCGATCTCTCGATTCAACGCCAATGGGTGCCTTACGAGCGCATCTCGCGGAATCTGAAGCGCGCGATCATCGCGTCCGAGGATGCCAACTTCGTCAACAACAACGGCTACGAGACCGACGCCATCCTGCAGGCGTGGGAGAAAAACAAGGCGCGCGGCAAGATCGTCGCGGGCGGCTCGACGATCAGTCAGCAGCTCGCGCGCAATCTCTTCCTTTCGCGAGAAAAGAGCTATGTGCGCAAGGGACAGGAGCTCATCGTCACCTGGATGCTCGAGACGCTGATGGACAAGCAGCGAATCTTCGAGATCTACTTGAATTCGGTGGAATGGGGCAACGGTGTCTACGGCGCCGAGGCGGCGGCGCGGTACTACTTTCGCGTGTCGGCCAATCAGCTTTCCGCCTGGCAGGCGGCGCGCCTCGCCGTCATGCTGCCGCGCCCCAAGTACTTCGACGAGCATCGAGGCTCGGCCTATCTGGCACAGCGCACAGCCGTCATCGCGCGGCGCATGGGCGCGGCCGAAGTGCCGCGCTGATCGTCGTCGCGCTATCGCGGCGTCACATCGTCGGTCAGTTTCCTTCCCAATACTCGATGCTCGCGTCCGCGCGCGACACGAAGCGAAACGGCGTCGGCCGCTCTCCGGGCGCGCCCGGAAACTCAGCCAGCACGCCGAACTTGCCCGAATCCGGATACTCCGCGATTTCGGGCGTCGCCTTGGTGCTCACGGCGAGGTATTTGAGCTCCACCGCCCCTGTGTTGACGATTTGATGCGCGAGCTCGGCGCCGCCGGGCGGACAGCCGATGACGTCGCCCGCGCGGATCGCGTACGTCTGCGTGCCGATGCGGACTTCTCCCGTGCCCTCGAGCACGAAGAACATCTCTTCGTTGATCCGGTGGTTGTGAAAAGGAAACGCCCGCTTGCCGGGCGGAACGGCGGTGATGTTGTAGCCCAGCTTTTGCGCGCCCACCCGCGGCCCGATCATGCCCATTCGTACATCGCCATAGCGGTCGTTCATCGATTCCGGCGGCGCGAAGGCGGGCGGGCGCGGCTGCAACTCTATGTCGGCGATATTGACGATCGGTTTCATGCCTCGAGCACTCCTCGGAGATGGGCGGTAAAAAAGGGATGGGATGCCGGAGTGGGACGCGCCACCGAGCCCCTCCGGTACGACGCCGACCCGCGGGCAGCGTTCGACGGCTTCGGCGGGTTGTCACCACTATAAAAGAGGTCCCGCGAAATGGGAGAACTCGGTTGAACGCCGAGGAAGACGGCTGAGTCTTCGCGCTCGCGCGCAGCCTCCTCAGGCATCTATCGATGATCTGTAAATCCCAAAATGTGGGCGGCAAACTCATATGTTGAACAGCAACCGAAATCGCGCCTACAATCCGGCGAAACGGTAGTCGCCCCGCTCGTGGGCTGCTACCCACGACGACAGCGCGAAGCGCGAAAGACGCCCGCGCGCCACGGAGACGCCCTCATGAACGCCACGGATCCCGCCGACGAAGCCCCCGATGGAAGTGAACCGTCGGTCGACGCCACGCTTGCCGCTGCTTTGCGTGCCGCGTCCGACGCTGCCGAGATCAACGTTGCGGGAACGCCGCTCGATATCGCCGGCCAGCAGGCAGGCACGCAGACGCTGTTGCGCGGCCTGGCGATTCTCGAAGCCGCGGCCGCCAACGCGCACGACATGCGAGCGTTCGCGGCCGTGCTCGGCACGACGCGCAGCACCACGCACCGGCTCGTCAATAGCCTCGTGCAGGCGCGCTATCTGCGTCAGACGCCGAACGGC
>JBCNPL010000135.1:0-6262 GCA_039593375.1 Paraburkholderia sp.
CCAACAGGCGATGCCAGCCGGAACTTCAGGCCGACTCGAGCTCCCGGCCGCGAGTCTCGGGCAGGGTGAGCGCGGCGACGATCAGCACGCCGTATGCGGCAACCGCGAATAGCCCGATGCTCGTGCCGAGGCCGTACTGTTTCGCGAGCGCGCCGATCAGGAACGGAAACAGGGCGCCGATCGCGCGGCCGACGTTGTAGCAAAAGCCCTGGCCGGAGCCGCGCACGCGCGTTGGAAAGAGTTCGGTCAGGAACGCGCCCATGCCCGCGAAGATTCCCGACGCAAAAAAGCCGAGCGGAAAGCCGAGCCAGAGCATCGAACTGTCGGTCAGGTTCAGCGATGTGTATGCGAATGCGATCGTCATCGAACCCGCCGCGAACAGGATGAAGTTCGGCTTGCGGCCGAGACGATCTGTCAGGTAGGCGCTCGACAGATAGCCGATGTACGAACCGACGATGATCGTCGCGAGATAGCCGCCCGTGCCCATCACCGTCAAATGGCGCTCGGTCTTGAGAAACGTCGGCAACCACGTCGTGATCGCGTAGTAGCCGCCCTGCGCGCCCGTCGTCAGAAGCGCCGCGCGCAGCGTCGTCGACAACAGCCTCGGCGAAAAAATTTCCACGAGGCTTGGCTTGTCGCGCTCGCTTTGCTGCACCGCCTTCGCTTGTCGGTAGACATCGGGCTCCTTCACGTAGCGACGGATCGCGAGCACGAGCAGCGCCGGAACGAGCCCGAAGAGAAAGAGCGCGCGCCACGCGGTCGCGGCGGGCAGCACGGAGAACATCCACGCGTAGAGCAGAGCCGCGGCGCCCCAACCGATCGCCCAGCCCGCTTGTACGAGACCGACCGCCTTGCCGCGATCGCGCGCGCGGATGACTTCGCCGATCAACACAGCGCCCGCCGTCCATTCGCCGCCGAACCCGAAGCCCATCAGTGCGCGCGCGGCAAGCAACTGCTCGTAGTTCTGAGCGAGTCCGCAAAGACCGGTAAACGCGGCGAACCACAAGACGGTAATCTGCAGCGTGCGTACGCGCCCGATTCGGTCGGACAGGATGCCGGCGAGCCAGCCGCCGGCGGCCGACGTGAGCAGCGTCAGCGTGCCGATGAAGCCCGCATCGGCAAAACTGATGCCCCATGTCGCGACGAGCGTCGGGATCACGAACGAAAGCATCTGCGTGTCCATCCCGTCGAGCATGTAGCCCACCTTGCAGCTCCAGAACGCGCGCCGTTCGCGCGGCCCAGCATCGGCGTACCAGGCGAACATCCCCGTGCGGCCTCCTTCTTCGATACCGGCGGATGGCGCCGCCGCGGTCTTGCTGTCCATCATTTGCTCCTTGTCGAAAGCGCTCGGAAAACCGCCGAGTGGCGGAGGTCAGAACACGGCGAGCGATGCGTTCTCGATGTCCGTCATCAGCATGTGGCCCGGCGCGTGCGCGATGGCGAGAGGCAGGCGCGCCGCCGTCAGCGCCGTCTGGGGCGTCACACCGCAGGCCCAGAAGACGGGTAATTCACCGTCGCGGATCGTGACGGGATCGCCGAAATCGGGGCGTGCCAGATCCGCGATGCCGAGCTCGGACGGCGTGCCGATGTGGATGGGCGCACCGTGTACACTGGGAAAGCGGCTCGTGATCTGCACCGCGCGGATAGCGTCGGCGCCGCGCATCGGCCGCATCGACACGACGAGTTCCCCGCCGAATACGCCCGCTCGGCGGTTAGGGATGCGCGTCCGGTACATCGGCACGTTGCGCTCCTCTTCGACGTGGCGCAACGGTATTCCTTCCCGCGCGAGCATCGCCTCGAACGAGAACGAGCAGCCGATCGCGAAGACGACGAAATCGGGCCGCCAAAGCTCGCTCAACGACTCCACACGCTCGGCGGGGCGCCCCTCGCGGTACACGTTGTAGGCAGGCACATCGGTGCGAACATCGAGATCGCGACCGAGCGCATCGATCGCATAGGCGCCCGGATCGCCGACCGCGAGCAACGGGCACGCCTTCGGGTTCGCCTGACAAAAGCGCAAAAAGTCGTGCGCATAGGCTTCGGGCATGATCGCGAGGTTGGCCTGCGCGAAGTCGCCGCAATGGCCGGCCGTCGGGCCACGAAACGCGCCGTTGCGCACGGCACGGCGAAACTCGTAGGGCGTCATGAATCGAGGTCTCCGTGGAAGTCGAATGACGATGTCGTCGGGAATAGGGCGAAGGATAGAAAAGTCGAAAATTTGACGCCACCTAGTTTTTATTGCGATCGGCGGATAGAATTTCTTAACAAGAACACGGGTTTTCCCTAGTCTCGTGAAGATTTTGTAGCGCGCAGGCTGCGCGTCGATCGTTTTCCTTCTCCCGATGAACACACGCTTTCTCGACACCTTCGTGATGCTCGCGAAGTTGCGCAGCTTCCGCACGACCGCCGCTGAGCTGCACGCGACGCCCGCCGCGATTTCCCAACGAGTGAAGGCGCTCGAAGACGAACTGGGGACGATACTCATCGATCGCGAAAGCCGAGACTTTCGGCTGACACCGAACGGCGAGTACCTGCTCGGCTATGCGAAAGCGGTCGTCGATGCAACGCGTCAGCTACAGGCCGCCGCGGCAAGCGACAGCGCCGTGGGCGGCAAGTTGCGGCTCGGCGTCATCGAGACAGTCGTGCACAGCTGGCTGCCGCAGTACATGACGCGGCTGTCGGCCGATTACCCGCAGCTCGACATCGATTTGAACGTCGACGTGAGCGTCGTGCTGCAGCGCCGGCTCATGGCGGGAGAACTCGATCTCATCATCCGCGTCGAGGGCAGTGACGAGGCGAGCGTCGTTTGCGACGCGCTCGCGAACTACCCGGTGCACTGGATCGCGCGCGCAGGCCTCGTGCCGGCCGTCCGCAGCGGGCTCGCGAGGCGTGTTCTCGAGCACCCGATCCTGACGTTCGGCCGAGGCACCGCGCCGCATCGCGCGCTCGAAGACATCGTCGCCACTCTCGCGCGCGCGAACGGCGTTCCCCTCAGCGAGACACGCATTACGGGCTCGCCGTCGATCTCGGTGATCGTGCAGCTCGTGCGCGACGGATTCGGCGTCGCCGCGATTCCACGGCTCTTCGTCGACGCGTTGATCGAATGCGGAGAGATGGTGGAATTGCCGCTTCAGCCCTCGCCTCCGTCGATCGTCGTCTCGATGTCGCGCCGCGCCGACGCATCGCGTCTCGTGCACGCCGCGGCGACGGCCGCACGAACCGCTTGCCACGAATACTGCGCAAAAAGCGATCGCCGGCTCGTCGAGCCTTTGTAAATGCCGCTTTACGGCGTTGAGCTCCGGCGCTTGCCGGGGCGAATGGTCGCCGCTGCCAGGCCCGCCCCGAACAGTGCACAGGCAGCGCACACGAGCGCAACGGCGCGCAATGCGTCGGCGATCGCTTCGGCTTGCGCGCGTGCGAGCGGCGTTGCAGGCGGCGTATGGGCCGGGCCCGAGGCCATCGCTGCTCCGGCGTTCGGTTCAAGCGGCTGCCCGGTCTGCCGTGCGTCCTGCGGCACGTGCAACTGATCGAGCCGCACCGCCAGGCTCGCCTGATGCGCCCAGACGAACACAATGCCGAGCACGGCAACGGCGAGCAGGCCCGCCACGCGAGCAACGGCATTGTTGATACCGGAGGCCACGCCCGCGCGTTCGCCCGGCACCGAGCCCATCACGGTTTCCGTCAGTGGCGCGACGGTGATCGTCATGCCGAGCCCGAGCACGGTGAGCGCCGGAAAAAAGCCGGCCCAATAGCCGCCGCGAAGCGAGGGCAGCGCCAACATCGCGAACCCGATGCCAGCGATGCCCGGCCCGACGGTCAGCAGCCAACGTGGACCATACCGGCTCGTCAGGCCTCCGGCGTAACGCGACAGCAAACCAATGATGACGGGCACCGGCAGCAGCGCCGCGCCCGCTTCAGTCGCCGTGTAGCCATGCGCGCGGATCAGCGTGAACGGCAAGAAGAACAGCGCACCGGAGAGGCCGAAATAGAGCAACAACGTGACCAGATTGGCACCGGTGAAGTTGCGCGACCGGAACACGTCGAGCGGCATCATCGGACTGCGACTTTTCGCTTGGATCGCGACGAACGCCGCCAGCACCAGCGCACCCGCGCCGATCGCGCCCAGTACCAGGGGGTGGCCAGCGCCCCGTGCCGGCGCCTGGGTCAACCCGAAGGTGAAGGCTCCGAGCCCTGCCGCCGCGGTCACCGCGCCGAACCAGTCCACCTGTTGTGACGCATCGGGGTCGCGGCTGTTGGGAACGGCCCACGCGGCGAGTGCGATCGTCGCGATCGCAAGCGGCACGTTGATGAAGAAGATGGCACGCCACGAAAACGCGTCGACGAGCCAGCCGCCTGCCACCGGACCCACCGCCGACGTGATCGCGCCGACCCCGGCCCAGGTACCGATCGCCCGTCCGCGCGCTTCGCCGTCGAATATCGCGCCGATGATTGCGAGGCTGCTTGGGACGAGTAGCGCCGCACCGATGCCCTGCACCGCACGCGCCGCGATGAGCGAGCCCACGTGCGGCGCGAGCGCGCAGGCAGTCGAAGCAAGCGCGAAGAGCGCGATGCCGACGATGAACACCGTGCGGCGGCCGAGCTTGTCGCCCATCGCTCCGCCCACCAGCACGAGCGATCCGAGAAAGAGCAGGTACGCATCGACGATCCATTGCATCGCCGCAACGCTCGCGCCGAGTTCGCCCTGAATGGATGGCAGCGCGACATTGACGACCGAACCGTCGATGAATGCCATGCTCGAGCCGAGGATCGTCGCGGCCAATGCAAGTCGCTTGCGTTGACATGGCCGGCCAGCGGCCGGTTGCGAGCGGATCACCAGCTCGTCACACGGGCTCGCTTGCGCGGCGATGACGTGCGCGACGCGCCGCAGACTGTCGGGAAGATGCTCGCGGACCAAAGTCGCTCCCGTGCTGATCGATTCGATCGAGGATTGGACTCCAAAGCGCCACGTGCGAGGTCCGGGCTGACCGGTTCACTCCGGCGACGACAAATTCAGCAAGCGAGCGGCGTACCCGCCAACGACTAACGCCGGTCCGCGGCCTTGAACACCGCGTTGAGTTCGCCGCCGGACGCGGCTCCGGCCAAACCGTCGAATCGACCGTCAGCCAGCGACTGTGCCGCGCGCATGAATCCGCCCCACGCGGCACGCGCGAGCGCTCCACCGACACTGACGCGCCGCACGCCTAGCGAAGCGAGATCCTGCAACGTCAATTCGGAGGTCGAGCCGACCAAGACGTTCACAGGCTTCGGGGCGACGGCGGCAACGACGGCCCTGATTTGTTCGCGGGTCTTGATACCGGGCGCGTAGAGACAATCGGCTCCGGCGGCAGCGTAAGCCTTCAGCCGCGCGATTGCGTCGTCGAGATCGGTCATGCCGACGACGAAGTTCTCGGCACGCCCAACGAGCAAGGTATCGCCGCCGTTCTCGTCGATCGCGCGGCGTGCAGCTTTGATCCGCTCGACTGCAACGTCGACCGGGAACAATGGAGACGCCGCATCGCCCGTCGAATCTTCGATCGACAAGCCCGCGACACCCGTATCGACGGCGAACCTCACGCTTTCCGCGACTTCGTCGGGAGTGGCGCCGAAGCCATTTTCGAAGTCCGCGTTGACCGGCAGATCGGTCGCTTCGACGATCTCGCGCAAGTGCGCCAGCACGGATTCGCGCGGCGACGTATTGTCGGCATGGCCGATCGACCACGCGAAACCGGAGCTGGTCGTGGCGATCGCCTTGAATCCGAGCGTCTGCAAGTATCGTGCACTGCCGATATCCCATGGGTTCGGCAGCATGAAGCAGCCCGTTTCGTGCAGGGCTCGAAAGGCGGCTCGCCTTTCCTTGACAGTACGGGGCATGACCGATCTCCTTTGACGGGTAGTCGACGAGTTTTAACGCCGTTGGCGTTATCCGTCAACGAACGAGCTGCCTTATGCCGAGCGCGATGATGACGCTGCCGCATATGCGGTCGACGACGCCTCTTGCGCGCCGATGAGCCGATGCGACCCTTGCGACAAGTCGATCATTCGGAGGCTCTTGGGTCGGTTCAGTCCATGAATCTATACAAACCAGGCGGTCGCCGCCAGCGCCGTTAGCCAATTCGCATCAGCGCCTCCCATCGGCCCCAAGCGAACCGTTGCGTTATTTGGTCCTAATTCGCGCCTAGCCAGGGTCTCTCGATAATTTTCCGCCTTATGTTTTCGCGTCGCTTGAATCGGGCTCGCTTGCGTGGGTTTCGCGTACGCGACG
>JBCNPL010000136.1:0-6231 GCA_039593375.1 Paraburkholderia sp.
CCGCTCGACGTGAAGGAAGCGCAGCAGCAGCTCGTGACGGGTGAAAGCCTCGTCGAGGCGATGTCGGGTGTGAGCGAGCAGCATCAGGCGGAAAGCCTGAAGGAAGCGCACGACACGATGCGCGCGTTCACCGACGCGACGCAGGACAGCAAGTCGGGCAGCGCGTCCGGCGGGCGCACGGCCGGTGGCGGCACCGGAAGCGCGAATGCGTTCAAGGAGCCGGTGATGCTGTTCGGCAGCCCGTCGGGAATCGGGATGTCGACGCAGCAGTCGGTGCATGTGGTCGCGAACGATCACGTGAACGTGGCGAGCGGGCAAAGCGTGCATGTCGCGGCGGGCAAGTCGCTGATCGGGAGCATCGGGCAGAAGCTGAGCCTGTTCGTACAGAACGCGGGGATGAAGCTGTTCGCGGGCAAGGGCAAGGTGGAGATCCAGGCGCAGTCGGACAACATCGAGGTGACCGCGCAGAAGGCGGTGAAGGTCGTGTCGGCGACTGACCGGATCGAGATCGCGGCCGATCAGGGGATTCTGCTGACGAGCGGCGGCGGGTATATCCGCATTCAAGGCGGGAACATCGAGATTCATACGCCGGGTGCGGTCGATGTGAAGGGTGCGTCGCATACGTTCGCGGGTCCGACGAGCTTGGCGTATCCGTTGCCCGCGCTGCCGACTTCCACGCATGCGGCCGCGCTGCAGTACCAGTATCACGACAACGAGCCGGTGCAGGGCGCGAAGTACATCGCGACGCTGTCCGATGGCGCCACGCGAGAAGGCGTGCTGGATTCGCAGGGCCGGATGCATCTGGAGAACGTGCCGGCCGGCGCGATCAAGGTCGAACTCGGGCCGGACGCGCGGCCTTATGCGCGCAAGGACAAGACCTCCAATCCCGACTACAAGGGAGAAAGCCTCACCGAAGCCGACATCGACGCAATCATCAACAAGCACGGGGGAGCGTGAGCGTGAGTTGGACGATCGAGGATTTCAAGGCAACGTCGCTGGAAGTCGGGCAATGGTGCTGGGGAACGCTGGAAGGCGCGTTCAATGAGAAACAGACCATCAGCCAGATCATTGTCGATGCCGCAATCGGGATGATTCCGCTCGTGGGTGACGCAACCGCCGTTCGCGACCTGCTGGCCGTCAGCATCGGCATGAGCCAGGATCCGGTCAAGCGCGACGACAAGGTGCAACGCGTGCTGCTGGTCGTGCTTATCTTCGCGCTGATCCCGATCGTGGGCGGTGTTATCAAGGGGCTCGGGCGATTGCTGTTGAAGGTCACCGGCGATGTCGCGAAGGATGCCGAACTGCTCAAAGCGGTCGTGCAATTCCTGAACCGGATGGGGCACGGCGACGCTCCGAAGTGGTTGAAGGCACTGGACCTGGGCAAGTATCAAGCGCAGGTCTTGGGGAAGTTGAAGGATTTTTGCGCGAGTATGCGCGTTACCATTAGCCGGGTGCTCGAGGCACGCGTAGGCCGGTTGCTGCCGGACAAGTATCGCGCCGCGCTCGAGCGTGTCAGCAGCGGCTTTCACGCGATTCAGGATATGGCCGACAAGATCGTGCCGGACGCGATCAAGGAGCTGAACGCGAAGCTCAAGGTGCTGCAGAACATGGTCTATCGCGGCGAGGTGCACGAAATCGCGACGGGTGGCGCACCGAAGCTCAAGCGCGAAGCCGAGGCGTATCTGCAGGAGCGCAAGTTTGCTCGCGAGATTCGTCGGGGGCGATTTCCGTCGGCTGAATGCATGGCTGACGAGGGTAAGGTCGAGGCCTGGCTCAAGGCGAAATACGGCCCGAAGATTGCTCAGGGGTGGCCGGACATCCTCGCCAAGAGAGGCCTGATGCGAATGTTCGGCGAACAGAAGGTATTTACCGATGTCGCGACGTTCAGTGGTGAAATCAAGGCGGTGACTGCAAAGGAGCTCGCGGGCAAGAAAGTGTATCGCGTGTTCGGCAACCCGTCCGAGTTGGCGTCGTGGCCGGGTGGCAGTTCGGCTGGCGGTAGAAGTCCCGCGTTCTGGGGCGTCGGTGAGCCGCCGAAGACCGCCGAGGAGTGGCGCAGGTTCTCCGCGGTGCTGGATACGTGGAACGGCAACGGGTTCATGGTCGTGATGCAACTGCCGCACGATTTCGGCGATCGCGTACCGACCGCCAACGCGTGGGCCGGGAAAATTGCCGAGCAATTCGGAGAAAAGACGCCTGTACAGTATCTCGAAGGCGGCGCTGATCAATTGGTTGTCGACTTCGGCAAACTGTCGGAGTTTGTGACCGAAGAAGGAAACAAGATCAAGAAGCAATTCGAGAATTTCACCGGGCACGCGAATGTGCACGTAGAACGAGAGTTCAACGGCGTGAAGATCGAGTTCCACAAGACGAACTGGGAGAATGTCGAGAAGGTCTACGGCTACAGCAAGTACGAGGACGACATCCACTACGCGACGGAGACACGCCGGCTGGCGGGTGACGAAATTCAGACCAAAGCGACCAATAGCAAAGTGACCGCAGCGACTCGATCGGTAGCGAACCACGAAGGTCAGAGATGACAGATACGATCAAGCAGTACGACATGACGGATGACGCGACGCGGCGCAGGATTTTCTGGCTGCTGCAACGTCTGACCAGTTATTCGCTCTGGAAGCGTAAGCGCGATGCGTTTGCGATCTTCGCGAACGAATACGAGAACGCGGTGAAGACGTGGCCTGAAGATGATCCGGAGCGCGTGCCGGCAGACCATCTGCCAACCATCTTCGAAGTTCTCGCCGCTTACGATCGAGGATTGCCGGAATTGGCTCGCGGGTACCGGTTCGTCTGGCAGCGCGGCGAGCCGCTGCAATATGCAGTTGATCGGTCTAATTATTTGAACGCGTATTTCTTCCCCCATTACGACTACTGGGAGCGTGGTGCGCAGTTCGCCCCCTATCCGCCGAAGGTCGACGCGCTGGCCCAACTGCTGCACGCATCGGAATACCAGATGGAGAGTGCACCGTTCGAGCCGTCGAGTTTGAACAACGATCTGGCGCAACTGCGTTCGGTGGGGCTGCTGCTGTCTCCGAATGCGTATAAGAACACCTTCTACACGCTTCCGTATCCGGTGTTTCCGGAGGCCTTGCCCGAGGTTCCGGAACCAGTTGGCACGGTGATCAGGTCCGGCGAGAAGGTGCCTTGTGACGGCATCTGGGAACCGGTTGCCGTCGAGCAATCGAAATTGCTGGGTATTGTGCCGGTCGGCGATCGCAGTCTGCACGGAAACGGCTGCTTCAATTACCTCATTCGTGATATCCGTGCGCCGAACCTCAGAGATGACGACGCGAGAGTGCCTGTTAAGACACACTGGCGATTGTTGTGGGAAGACAAGCGATATGCGGACGGTATCATTCCCGACGAATCGCAGTATTTCCTTGAGCCACCGGCACCGCAACCGGACCAAGAAACCGTCGCGGCAGTCCGGACCGGCGATCGCTGCCCGGTTTCCGGCGAATGGCAGACGGACGAATACGGCGGCAAGAAGCTGCACATCGAAGCCGGGGCTGCGATGCCGGACATGCTCGTCAGGGACAACCTCGGCGAGCTCAAGGTGCACTGGGTGACGTGGCGGCTGGTGAAGCGCTCGTAGTATGGACGAGCGACGAAATCGAAATCGGGGCAAGCAACAGCAAATGATTCCAGAGAGCTCGATCAGCGAGGAATGGTAAAGGTCAGCGATGACGGACGCGGTCAAGCAGTACGACGTGACGGACGAGACGACGCGGCGAAAGATCTTCTGGCTGCTTCAACGCCTGACCAGTTATTCGCTCTGTAAACGCAAACGCGTACGAGCATGCGGTGAATACTTGGCCCGATGATGATCCGGATGGAATTCATGACAAGCACCTCCCGCTCATTGCAGAGATTCTCGCTGCATACGATCGAGGGCTGACCGAGTTGGCCCGGGGGAACCGGCAAGCACGACTGCTGCTGTCCCCGAATGCCTATACGTGGGCTCGGCAATGCGAGTCCGCTCGGGACGTCGATCCAGTATGTCGTTTCTCCGGAAACCGGCGAAATTCTCGGGGTTTATCGGACCAAGTGACTTCGGATGCTGTGAAGTTGGTCGACCTTCGCGTGTGGATAACTGCCGCACAAAACGACACAAAACGCTGTGTGCGTAAATGGTGAGCATGTACCCGGATCGCAAGTCGGGAGCGGATCCCGGCGAATTCGGACCGTGACAAGCCGATCCGGATGCGCGAGCGCACGACTGAGCGGAGAACTGCCGGCTCCATGATGCGAACGCCGGGGGAAGGTGCATCACGTTCGTGCGCTTGCCGGCGAGCCGCATGTGGACAACTCGCACACCCAACAAGTCGAATCGCTGTGCATCGAACGGGTGAGCGCCTTGCATTCAACCACACGAATCGGCCCGAATGCCCTGTCTGGCAGGGCTTTCCGGAACAGGGCCCATGATGCGGTAGTTTCCGCGAGATCCACCGTGATTGAATGCCTTGTGGATATCGCGCTTCCATGCAACTCGAAACACTGTGTAGACCCAAGGTGAGCGAGCCGAACGATATCCGCATGCAGCGTCGCCACGATTAAACCAACCGGCCTCCACGATTCCCGATGCGGTTCAGACACCGACTCGGCTAGCGTCGCGAGAGAAGGCGGCATATACCAGGACAAAGTCGCCTAGCGAGGATGATCGTTCGCTATGCTGCCGGTGACAACGCAGCTATCGATCCGATACACATGCGCGCAACTGCCCGGACCGTTCTCAAAGCCATTCTGAGCATCCCCATTGCCTTTGGGCTTGCCTATCCCCTTACCCATCCTTCGGAAGACCGAGGCATTCTCGGCGAAATGGATAGGTTTGGGACAAGCGGAAGCATCGTCGTCGTCACGGTTTTCCTGGCTCTGGTCTATGCCTACGCGAGCGACCTCCGGACTACTCTGAAATCGGTCAACCAGGGATCGCGTGCGGCCGAACCCAACAGCGTCTGGCTCATGTTCCTCTTGCCGTACAACTTCATCGAAGACTTCTTCATTATTTCCAACGTTGCGAAGTCGTTGGAGGCGGAGTCTCGTATCAATCCGGCTCTGTCGGGTTTGCGTTCATTCGGCCGAATCAGCGGCATCGGGTGGTGTCTTGCGCAGGTTGTTTCGTTGATACCCAATACCATTGGCGCCATCGCTGGCGGCGTGGCGGTTTTCCTCTGGGTTTGGCACTGGGTGTTTGTGCGCCGAGCAAACAAGATGCTTGCCGGCAGCCAGATCTCGGTGGCTGTTCTACCTGGGCGGACAGGATCGTAGTCCACCTCGGAAGCCGGAGCGCTTACCCATGATCGATGTGGACATCCTGTTCCGCGGCGACTCGAAACCCTGTGATTCCAAAGGTGAGGGCGCGGGCGTGAGCTCGATGTGCATAACAGCCGGGGAAAGTCAGTCGAAACGCTGTGCAAGGGAGTGGTGAGCGTGCGCCCGTTCAAGCCCGCCGGGCCGCCCCACAAAAAGCGCTGACGGCCACCACCGACCGATAACCGGGCGCGCATCCCACCACTTCAAGTCTGTTGATCAAGCGCCTGCACGACCGCCTTTTCCCCGAGACTCCCGGCTGGCCCGACCACCGCATAGTTGAGCCCGTTCACCGACCCATACCGCGCCAGCAGCGCGCCATCCACGCGTTGCCCGTTCGGCAGCAGCCGATGTTTCGATTCCGCCGGCCGGAGATAAAAGCTCAGCGTCTGCCCGGCGTCATCCTGGTAGAGCACCATCGCGGCCGTGGCGCCGCTGTCCGTCGTGAACAACCGCCCACCGACCGGCCGGAACCCCGCCGCGCTCAAATCCGGCAGCTTCGCCGATGCGCCCACGCCTTTGGTGAGCCATCCCTGCAAATCGCCCGCACCGGTCGGCCGGTAGTCGACCTTGGCCGTCTGATCGACCACCATCATCCGGTAAGCCGTGACCGCATCGCTCATCGGCGCGATGGGCGGCGCCGCGTTCCACCCGCGCGCCTGCCATCCGCCGAACGTCCCGAGCCCGACGCAGAACACGAACGAAGCCGCCATCGCGAACCGCATCCGCGAGCGTTCCGCGCGCCGGCCGCGAATCGCCGCCGGATCCAGCGCGGGGTTGTCGGGCGGCATCCGCACGCTTTCCAGCGCGGCCCGCAACCGTTGCGCGTCCTGCTGCCATTGCTTCACCTGCTCCGCGCGCTCCGGATGCAGCGCGAGATAGCGCTCGACCGCGGCGCGCGCATCG
>JBCNPL010000137.1:0-6228 GCA_039593375.1 Paraburkholderia sp.
GCGGCAAGATCGTTCGTCGCATGATCGCGAATGCGGCTATCGAGACTCCCTTCCCTTTTCGCCTTCGCGATCACATCCCACAGCCCCACGCGATGATCGAGCAACGCTTGCAGCCGTGCTTCATATTCCATGCTCGGCAGCGGTTTGCCGATCACATCTCCGACCAAATGCCAAAACCGATTCTGCCGATGCGCGTAATACTGCCCCTGGGCAAGCGAGACCTCGCCCGGCAGGCTGCCGAGCACGAGCACACGCGTCTGCTCGTCGACGACCGGTGCGAACGAACGCTTGAACATCAGGACGAGCCGCGTCGAACGGACTGAGGAGGATGCGGCGCATATGACGGCCGTGCGAGCCGTCCGCGTCTGTCGTGCGCGGTCGCCGCCGGTTCGCTAGCGATGCGCCGCCGCAGCGGTGACTCGGCGTACGCCAGCGGCGCGCGCTGTCCGAGATGCGCCCATAGCGCGGGCAGCATGCACTCCGTCACCATGAGCGGCCGCCCATGACGCAGGAACGTCGAGCGGCGCGCCACGAGCCCATGCGGCGTCCGACCGGCAATCTCGCGCCGTGCCAAGGCGAAGAGCGGATGCCGTGCCGTCAATCGCGCACTGACGAGCGCCGAGCGCGAAACGCTGCTCTCGTCATAGAGCAGTTCGGCGAGCGGCCGCGACGAAAGCCGCCGCATCGACTGCCAGACGCCGCGGCTCGCCGCAAGCGGTGCAATGCTATGCGCCGCCACGAACGGCACGCCCTCCACGAGCAGGACGACCTCGCGCACCCATACGCGCTCGCGCGGCGCGACGCCGAGCGCCGCGCATTCATCGGGCCACGCGCAGGCAACGGCCTCGCGCGTCACGCGCAGCGTAACGGTGCCGAGCGTGCGCAAATGCGCCGTCAACGACCCGCCGCGCGTGAGCCAGTCCTTCTGTGCGACCGTGAACGACGGACGCGGCGCGGCTCGCCACGCCCCGCGCGCGGCCGCAAGACGCAGCCGTCGTACGCGGATCATCGAGCGAGCAGCAGCGCGTTCGTGCGCTTCACGAAGCTTGCCGGATCCTCGAGCACACCGCCTTCAGCCAGCAGCGCCTGGTCGAAAAGCAGGTGGCACCAGTCACCGAAATCGCCGCTCTCGGGCGAAAGCGCCTTGACGAGCGCATGGTCGGGATTGACCTCGAGGATCGGCTTGAATTCAGGCGTGTTTTGCCCGGCCGCCTTCAGCATCCGTTGCAGATAGCCGCTCATCTCGCCCTCGTCGGCAACGAGGCACGATGGCGAGTCGGTCAGACGAAACGTGAGGCGGACATCCTTCGCTTTATCCTTCAGCTGGTCCTTCATCTTCTCGACGAGGGGCTTCATCGTCTCGTTCATCGCTTCGTGCGCCTTCTTCTCCTCGTCGTCGAAGGCGGCGAGGTCGAGGTCACCGCGCGCGACGCTCGCAAGCGGCTTGCCGTCGAACTCGGTGAAGTACGAAAGCGCCCATTCGTCGACGCGATCGGACAATAGCAGGACTTCGATGCCCTTCTTGCGGAACACTTCGAGATGGGGGCTGTTCTTCGCAGCTTGCCAGCTGTCGGCACTCACGTAGTAAATCTTCGTCTGCTCGGGCTTCATTCGTGCGACGTACTCGGCGAGCGAAACCGTCTGCTCCGGCGTGTCGGTGTGCGTCGTGGCAAACCGCGCGAGTTTCGCGATCCGTTCGCGGTTCGCGAAATCCTCACCGAGCCCTTCCTTCAGCACCTGACCGAATTCCTTCCAGAACTCGGTGTACTTGGCTTTGTCCTCGTCGCTCTCGGCGTTCGCGAGCTCCTCCAGCATCGACAGCACGCGCTTCGTCACACCGTCGCGAATCGCTTTCACGTCGCGGCTTTCCTGCAGGATCTCGCGCGAGACGTTGAGCGGCAGATCGCTCGAATCGACGACACCTTTGATGAAGCGCAGATACGACGGCAGCAGTTGCTCGGCGTCATCCATGATGAAGACGCGCTTCACGTAGAGCTTGAGGCCGCCGTGGCGCTCACGGCTCCAGAGGTCGAACGGCGCGCGCTTCGGCACGTAGAGCAGCTGGATGTACTCGCTACGACCCTCGACGCGATTGTGCGTCCACGAGAGCGGGTCCTCGTGATCGTGCGAAATATGCTGATAGAACTGCTTGTACTGCTCTTCGGTGATCTCGTTTTTCGGGCGAGTCCAAAGCGCGCTCGCCTGATTGACGGTCTCGTCCTCGTCCTTTTCGACGAGCTCGCCCTTCTCGGCGTCCCAGTCCTCTTTCTTCATGAGGATCGGCAGTGCGACGTGATCGGAATATTTGCGGATGATCGAGCGCAGCCGGTAGCCCGAGAGCAGCTCGTCCTCGCCCTCGCGCAGATGCAGCGTGATCGTCGTGCCGCGAGCCGGGCGCTCGATCGCCTCGACCGTGAAATCGCCCTCGCCCGCGCTGATCCACCGCACGCCCTCGGCGGCCGGCAATCCGGCGCGGCGCGTCTCCACGGTGATCTTGTCGGCCACGATGAATCCCGAGTAGAAGCCGACGCCGAACTGGCCGATCAGCGCCGCATCCTTTTGCTGATCGCCCGAAAGCTGCGCGAAAAACTCTTTCGTCCCCGAACGGGCGATCGTCCCCAGATGCGCGATCGTCTCGTCGCGGCTCATGCCGATGCCGTTGTCGTCGATCGTCACGGTGCGCGCGGCCTTGTCGAACGAAACGCGGATGCGCAGATTCGGATCGTCCTCGAACAGCTCGCTCTTCGCGATCGCCTCGAAGCGCAGCTTGTCCGCGGCGTCCGACGCGTTCGAAATCAGCTCGCGCAGGAAGATCTCCTTGTTGCTGTAGAGCGAATGGATCATCAGTTGCAGAAGCTGTTTGACTTCCGCCTGAAAGCTGAGGGTCTCTTGTGTCATGCTCTCGGTTCCCTGTTTTTCGTGAATGAGGATTGACGCGCGCTCAACTGGGGACGGCAACCGCCGTTTTCAAGGGCTTCGCGATGCGTCGGCCGTCGAGATGGCCGGCGAGAAAGCCGGGCAGCGCCGGATCGCCGCAATTGGCGACGTTAAAGCGCATCCAGCTCGTCGGCGACTGGTGCGGCGAGAAGAGACTCCCCGGCGCCAGCACGAAGCCTGCTTCCTGCCCGGCCGCCGCGAACGTGTCCGCGTCGACGCCCGTATCGGCCCAGAGAAACATGCCGGCCGCAGGCATCGTGAAGAGCTTCATGCCGGCCGCCTCGAGCATCCGCGCGGCCTTGTCGCGCACGCCGTCGAGCCTCGCGCGCAGCCGTTCGACGTGGCGCCGGTAGTGCCCCTCTGTCAGCACCTTGTAAAGCAGCCGCTCGTTGAGCTCGGGCGTCGTCATGCCGACGAGCAGCTTCTGCTCGGATAGCGCCTGCGCCATCTCGTGCGAGCAGGCGGCGAAGCCCACCCGCAAATTGCCGGTCAGCGTCTTCGAAAAGCTACCGAGGTAGATCACGCGCTTCAGCTGATCGAGGCTCGCAAGGCGCGTGGCGGGATAGCCCGGCGGGACCAGATCGCCGTAGGCATCGTCTTCGACGACGACGAAGTCGTACGCCTCGGCGAGCCGCAGAATACGAAACGCCTGCGCCGGCGACACCGACGTCCCCGTCGGGTTGTGCAGCACCGAATTGATCAGCAGCATTTTCGGCCGCCAGGTCGCGACGAGCGCCTCGAGCGCGTCGACGTCGGGACCGGCCGCCGTATAGGGCATACCGATGAGCCGCGCGCCTTGCGACGCGAAGCGGCCGAACATCTGAAACCAGGCCGGATCGCCGACGATCACCGTATCGCCCGCCTGCACGTAGAGCCGAGCGATCAGATCGATCGCCTGCGTGATGCCGGAGACGAGCACGATCTGTTCGGGCGTGGCGCCGATCTCGAGCTCCGCGAAGCGCGTCTGCAATTGCTGGCGCAGCGGCAGGAAGCCTTGCGCCGTGCCCATGCCGAGCCATTGCGAGGCGCTTTGCCGGCCAAGCGTGCGCAGCGCGCTCGCCACGAGTTCGCCGTCGAGCCAGCGCGTGGGCAGGTAGCCGAGCCCCGGGCCCTTCTCGGGACTGCTCGTTTGCAGCGTGTTGCGCACGAGCCAGGCAACATCGATCGCGCTGCGAGCCGGCTCGGAGCGCGCCTCGTGCCCGCGCCGCGTGTCGGGCGCACCGACGGCCGAGCGTTCGCGCACATAAAAGCCCGAGCCACGCCGCGAATCGATATACCCCTGCGCCACGAGCCGCTCATAGGCCTCGACCACGGTAAATCGCGATACGCCCTTGTCCTGGGCGAGCTTTCGGATCGACGGCATGCGCATGCCGGGCCGGAAAACGCGCTCGTCGATGCGGCGGCGGGCCCACTGCACGAGCTGATCGACGAGCGTGAGCGACGCGGCGCCGTGCGGAGCGGGAATCAGATCGAGGGGAACGGACATGGCGTCACCATGAACTGTACAGAAAAGTATCGCAGCAATTGTACCGTTACTGTGCCGGTGCCGACGATTAAAGTGAACACTCCAAACTCCGTCGGCGACTATCTGGAACCTTACATGAGGCTGAACTCACGCGAATCGCAAGGCATGCTGCTCGGTCTGGTCGGCGTGATCGTCTTTAGCCTGACGCTGCCGATGACGCGCATCGTCGTGCAAGAGTTCCATCCCATGCTGAACGGCCTCGGCCGGGCACTTGCCGCGGCCGTGCCGGCCGGCGCGTTGCTCGCCTGGCGCCGCGAACCCTTGCCCACGCGCGCACAACTGAAAAGCCTTTTCGTCGTCGCGCTCGGCGTCATCGTTGCGTTTCCCGTGTTTTCGGCCTGGGCGATGAAGTCGGTCCCGTCGTCGCACGGCGCGGTCGTGGGTGGCCTTCAGCCGATTTTCGTCGCGCTCTATGCCGCGTGGCTCTCGCACGAGCGGCCATCGCCGGCCTTCTGGGCGAGCGCGGTGGCAGGAAGCGCGCTCGTCGTCGCCTTCGCGCTCAAGGCCGGCGGTGGCGCGCTCGCTCCGGGAGACGCGCTGATGCTCGTCGCCGTCGCGATCGGCGCGCTCGGCTATGCGGAAGGCGCGCGTCTCGCACGTCAATTGGGCGGGTGGCAGGTCATCTGCTGGGCGCTCGTCGTCGCGGCGCCGTTTCTCGTCGTACCGGTCGGCTGGCTCGGCTGGGAGCAGCATGTTCACCACCCCGGCCCCGTCGCGCTCAAGACCTGGCTTGCGTTCGGCTATGTCGCCCTCTTCTCGCAATTCATCGGGTTTTTCGCCTGGTACGCCGGGCTTGCGATGGGAGGCATCGCGCGCGTCAGCCAAGTGCAGCTATTGCAGATCTTTTTCACGATCGCCTTCGCGGCGCTCTTTTTCGGCGAATCGGTCGCGCCTTCGACCTGGCTTTTCGCCGCCGCCGTGATCGCGACAGTCCTCGTCGGCCGAAAAGCGGCCGTCCGCACGGCGAGCCCTGCTCGCCCGGGCCTGCGACTGGAGCGATAATCGCCGCTTTCGCGCAACGGCGCATCGGGCGGCTCGCCGATGCGCTTTACACGTTTTCCCCATCCGTCATAAGGAGACCTTCATGGATCAAAGCGACTTGCCGCACCGCAACTGGCAGCTTTCCGAGCGCGCCCGCAAGCTGACGAGCTCGGCCATCCGCGAGATCCTGAAAGTCACCGAACGGCCCGAGGTCATTTCGTTCGCGGGCGGCCTGCCCGCACCGTCCACCTTCCCGGCCGAGCGAATCCGCGAGGCCACCGACCGCGTGCTGCGCGAGGCGCCGGCCGCGGCTTTGCAGTACAGCGCAACCGAGGGCTATGCGCCGCTGCGCGAATGGATCGCCGCGCGCTGCTCGACGGGCGGCGCGACGATCCGCCCATCGCAGGTGCTGATCACGACGGGCTCGCAGCAAGCGCTCGACCTGATCGGTAAGGCGCTCATCGATCCCGAGAGCCCCGTGCTCGTCGAAACGCCGACCTACCTCGGCGCGCTGCAAGCGTTTTCGCTCTACGAGCCGCGCTACGTGCAAGTGCCGACCGACGACGACGGGCTCATTCCCGAAGGCCTGACTTCCGGGCTGATCGAAGGGGCGCGGCTGCTCTACGCTCAGCCGAACTTCCAGAACCCGACGGGCCGGCGGCTCACGCTCGAACGGCGGCGCGCGCTCGCCGAATTCGCGAAGACGAGCGCGTTTCCCGTCGTCGAAGACGATCCGTACGGCGCGCTCGACTATGCCGGCAAGCCGCTGCCGTCGCTGCTCTCGA
>JBCNPL010000138.1:0-6220 GCA_039593375.1 Paraburkholderia sp.
GTTGAGCGCCATGTCGATGCGGCATTCGGCATGCGGCGCGGCGGTCAATTCATCGAGCTAACCGGCGAGCGCCCGATCGGCGAGCAGCGCGAACCCGATGGCGCGCGAACGGCGCAACACCACCGTGAGTCGCACGCCCGCGCGCCGACGAGTGGCCTCGCCGGCGACATACGAGAAGCGTTTCCACATGACCCCCTCCATGAATACGATCAGCATGGGAGGAAGTATATTGAGGCTATTGATTTTGTGTGATTGATTGATTTTATATATTCAATAGGCGCGCGACGGGTACGTCAAACGACGAGCAAGGTCGTGTAATGGGAGTGGCGGCGCGCTGCGCCGCCTGCCGGATCAGTTGACGGCAACCGGCATGTCGAGTTTATTGACGCCGGGAAGATCGCATGCGGCGATCGCTTCGCTGATCGCGTCGATGGCGGGCATGCGCGTGAAACTCTTGCGCCAGGCGAGGACGACGCGCCGATCGGGCACCGGGTCGCCGAACGGCACGTAGCTGAGCAGTCCGGCATCGGGGCCGCCTGCCTGCGGCTTCACCTCGGTCACCGACATGCGCGGCAGCACCGTAATTCCGACGCCGCTCGCCACCATATGACGGATCGTCTCGAGCGACGAGCCCTCGAACGTTTTCTGGATACCGTCGGCCGTCTGCGAGAACCGCATCAGCTCCGGACAGACGCCGAGCACATGATCGCGGAAGCAGTGCCCGTTGCCGAGCAGCAGCATCGTTTCCTGCTTGAGGTCGTCGGGATCGATTTCCTTGCGCGATTCCCAGGCATGCCCCGCAGGCAACGCGACGACGAACGGCTCGTCATAGAGCGGGCGAACCATGAGTCCCGTTTCGGGGAACGGCAGCGCCATGATGGCGACGTCGATCTCGCCCTGCTTCAGCAGTTCGATCAGCTTCAGCGTGAAGTTTTCCTGCAGCATCAGCGGCATCTGCGGCACGCTCTTGATCATCTGCTTGACGAGCGCCGGCAGCAGATAAGGCCCGATCGTATAGATGACGCCGAGGCGCAGCGGCCCGACAAGCGGATCCTTGCCCTGCTTCGCGATCTCCTTGATCGCAAGCGTCTGCTCGAGTACACGCTGCGCCTGCGTGACGATCTGTTCGCCGATAGGCGTCACGCTGACTTCGCTCGTTCCGCGCTCGAAGATCTGAACATTCAGTTCATCCTCGAGTTTCTTGATCGCGACCGACAGCGTCGGCTGACTGACGAAACAAGCCTCGGCCGCCCGGCCGAAATGGCGCTCGCGGGCGACCGCCACGATGTATTTGAGTTCGGTAAGCGTCATGGGGACCAATCAGACTATGATTGTCGATAGGTTTTATCTTATACACCTGTCGCGACGATTCGCCAACACCGGGGCGCCGCGCCGCTCGGACGGTCGATCGACCGTCTCACGCCTTCAGATACTGCTCGCGCGCGCCCAGCCAGCGCGTCAAATGCTGGACGGCGACTTCCGGATACTCCGCCATGAGCTGCGCGGCCGCCTCACGCGCCGGCTCGATCAGCCACGCGTCCTGCTGCAAATCCGCGAAGCGGAGCATCGCCGCACCCGATTGCCGCGCACCGAGGAACTCGCCCGGGCCTCGAATCTCGAGATCGCGGCGCGCGATCTCGAAGCCGTCCGTCGTCTCGCGCATCGTCTTCAGCCGCGCGCGCGCCGTCAGTGAAAGCGGTCCGCCGTACAGCAGCACGCAGACCGACGCCGTACTGCCTCGGCCGACTCGGCCGCGCAGCTGGTGCAGTTGCGCAAGCCCGAATCGTTCCGCATGCTCGATCACCATTAGCGAGGCGTTCGGCACGTCCACGCCGACTTCGATCACCGTCGTCGCGACGAGCAGTTGGATTTCATTGCGCGAGAACGCGTCCATGACGGTTGCCTTGTCGGCCTGCGCAAGGCGTCCGTGCACGAGTCCCACGTGCAGCTCGGGCAGCGCGGTCGCCAGCGTTTCGTAGGTCTCGACGGCCGTCTGCAGTTGCAACGTCTCGCTTTCCTCGATCAGAGGACATACCCAATAGACCTGCCGACCCGTCAGCGCCGCCTCGCGCACGCGCGCGATCACTTCGTCGCGGCGAGCGTCCGAAATCAGCTTCGTGACGATCGGCGTTCGCCCCGGCGGCAGTTCGTCGATCGTCGAAACGTCGAGGTCCGCGTAGTAAGTCATCGCAAGCGTGCGCGGAATCGGCGTCGCCGACATCATCAGTTGATGAGGCTGGAACTCGGGGGCGCCGTCGGTCATCTCGTGCCGACTGCCTCGCGACGCGCCAGGCTCGGCATCGTCGCCGGCCTTGTCGCTGCGCGCCTTGGCCCTCAGCGCGAGCCGCTGAGCGACGCCGAAGCGATGCTGCTCGTCGACGATCACGAGCCCGAGCCGCGCGAATTCGACCGTATCCTGGATCATCGCGTGCGTCCCGATGACGAGCTGCGCCTCGCCCGACGCCGCGGCCGCCAGCGAGGCACGCTTGTCCTTCGTCTTCAGGCTGCCCGCGAGCCACGCGACCGTCACGCCGAGCGGCTCGAGCCATCCGCGCAGCTTGCGCGCGTGCTGCTCGGCAAGGATTTCCGTCGGCGCCATCATCGCGGCCTGATAGCCGGCGTCGATCGCTTGTGCGGCCGCCAGCGCGGCGACGACGGTCTTTCCGCTGCCGACATCGCCCTGCAGCAAGCGCTGCATCGGGTGAGGCGCGCTCAGGTCGGCCGAGATTTCGCTCACGACCCGCTGTTGCGCGCGCGTCAGCGCAAACGGCAACGCTTCGAGCAGGCGCGCCGCGAGCGAAACCGAATCGTCGGACGGACGGCATGGCATCGCGGGCGCCGTGCGGCGGCGGCGCTCCTCATGTGCGCGTTTGAGGGAAAGCTGCTGCGCAAGCAGCTCGTCGAACTTGATGCGCGTCCAGGCAGGATGGCTGCCGTCGACGAGCGCGACCTCGTCGGCATCGGCGCTCGGATGATGGAGCGTCCGCACCGCGTTTTCGAGCGGCGGCAGCGCGAGCGGCTGGCAGTAGCGCTCGGCGATCGGTCGAGGCAGCAGCTCGGGCAGCTCGGTGCGTGCAAGCGCGTTGTCGATCGCTTTGCGCAGATAGGCCTGCGAAACGCCTGCCGTGCTCGGGTAGACCGGCGTCAGCGCCTGTGGCAGCGGAGTGTCCTCGTCGACGGCGCGTACCGTCGGATGAACCATCTCGAGGCCGAAGAACCCGCCGCGCACGTCGCCACGCACGCGCAGACGCTGGCCGACGGCCATCTGCTTGACCTGCGAACCGTAGAAATTCAGAAACCGCAGGACGAGTTCGTCGCCCGCGTCGTCGCGCACTTTCACGACCAACTGCCGGCGCGGCCGGTAAGCGATTTCGTTGTCGAAGACGACGCCGTCCGTCTGCGCCGTCTCTCCAGGCAGCAGTTCGCCGATCGGCGTGAGCGTCGTTTCGTCCTCGTAGCGCATCGGCAGGTGCAGCACGAGGTCGATGTCCCGCGTCAAGCCGAGCTTCGCGAGCTTGTCGGCGGGCTTGGCGGGCTCCGCGCGTTTGGCCGCGGGCGCGGCCGTCGTCGTGGCCCTCTTCCCTTTCACCGGGCGCGATTCGCCGACGCTTCTCGCTCTCGTCGAAACCCGGGCGTCGCGCGCGCCGTCGGACTGATCGTGCATGTCGCGCGCCGTCCCCGCGGACGCAGGGCCGCGCACGACGCGCTCTGCGTCGTCGATCGCGTCTTGTGCTGGCTCGGGCGGCCGGCGGCGGGTCAAGGGCATGAGTCTCTTCGCAAGTACAATATCGGTTTCGTCACCAGCATCGCGCCCGGCATACGGCCGGGCGTCCCGCGATGATAGCGGCTCGCGAGTCACGCCGGGCCGCGCCGCAGACCGCCGACCAACGCAGCATGTTCACGCTTTCCGATTTCGATTTCAATCTGCCGCCCGAGCTGATCGCGCAGGAGGCCCTGCCTCAGCGCAGCGCAAGCCGCCTGCTCGAAGTCGTCGCGCCGGGTTCGCGCGACGATCCCCGTAAGGCGCCCGAGGCCGTGCGCCTCGTCGATCGCCGCTTCGCCGAGCTTCCCGAGTGCCTCGCACCCGGCGATCTGCTCGTGTTCAACGATACGAAGGTGCTCAAGGCGCGCTTTTTCGGCATCAAGGCGAGCGGCGGCCGCATCGAGGTGCTCATCGAGCGTCTGACGGGCGAGCGCACCGCGCTGGCGCAGATTCGCGCGAGCAAGAGCCCCGCGCCCGGCACGGCGCTGCGCCTCGCCGACGCGTTCGAGGTGACCGTCGGCGAGCGCGTCGAACCGTTTTACACGCTGCATTTTCCCGAAGCCTGTCTCGATCTGATCGAACGCTTCGGCCGCCTGCCGCTGCCGCCCTATATCGAGCACGACCCCGATGCGACTGACGAAGCGCGCTATCAGACCGTCTTCGCGCGCAACCCGGGCGCCGTCGCGGCGCCGACGGCGGGCCTCCACTTCGACGACGCGCTCCTCGCCGAGCTCGATTCGCGCGGCATCGAACGTGCAACGCTGACGCTCCATGTCGGCGCCGGCACGTTCCAGCCCGTGCGCGTCGAGAACATCGCCGAGCACAAGATGCACACCGAGTGGTACGAGCTGCCGCAGACGCTCGCCGACAAGATCGCCGCCACGCGCGCGCGCGGCGGGCGCGTCGTCGCCGTCGGGACGACGTCGCTGCGCGCGCTCGAAGCCGCCGCGCGAGATGCCGAAGCCGCCGGCCGGCCGCTTGCGGCCACGGCGGCCGAAACCGATATTTTCATTACGCCCGGCTACCGGTTTCGCGTGGTCGACCGACTCGTCACGAACTTCCACCTGCCGAAGTCGACGCTGCTGATGCTCGTGTCCGCGTTCGCCGGCATGGCGACGATACGCGAGGCCTACCGCCACGCGATCGAGGCGCGTTACCGCTTCTTCAGCTACGGCGACGCAATGCTGCTCACCAGGAGTGCCTGAATGACCGACGGTCATCCGAACCATAACGCCCAAATCGCTTCCTCCGCCGCGGGCGGCCTCCAGTTCGAGCTGCTCGCCACCGACGGCCAGGCGCGGCGCGGCAGACTCACGCTCAACCACGGCATCGTCGAGACGCCGATCTTCATGCCCGTCGGCACCTATGGGACCGTCAAGGCGATCCAGCCGCGCGAGCTCGAGGAAATCGAAGCGCGGATCATCCTCGGCAACACGTTCCATCTCTGGCTGCGGCCGGGCCTCGATACGATCGCCGCGCACGGCGGGCTGCACGGCTTCATGGGCTGGCGGCGGCCGATCCTGACCGATTCGGGCGGCTTTCAGGTTTTCTCGCTCGGCGATCTGCGCAAGATCACCGAGGAAGGCGTCGCGTTCGCGTCGCCCGTCAACGGCGACAAGCTCTTTCTCTCGCCCGAGATCTCGATGCAGATCCAGCGCACGCTCGATTCCGACATCGTCATGCAGTTCGACGAGTGCACGCCCTATGCGACCGACGGCGTGCCGACGAGCCATGAGGCGGCCGCCGAATCGATGCGCATGTCGCTGCGCTGGGCAAAGCGCTCGATCGACGAATTCGAGCGGCTCTCGAACCCGAACGCGCTGTTCGGCATCGTGCAGGGCGGCATGTACGAAGACCTGCGCGACGAATCGCTCGCGGGGCTCTCCGAAATCGGGTTTCACGGAATCGCGGTGGGCGGGTTGTCGGTCGGGGAGCCGAAGGAAGAGATGCTGCGCGTGCTCGCCCATGTCGGACCGCGGCTACCTGTCGACAAGCCACACTACCTGATGGGCGTCGGCACGCCCGAGGATCTCGTGGCCGGCGTCGCCGCCGGCATCGACATGTTCGATTGCGTCATGCCGACGCGCAACGCCCGCAACGGCTGGCTTTTCACACGCTTCGGCGACGTCAAGATCCGCAACGCCCAGCATCGGAACACGCTGCGCCCGCTCGACGAATGCTGCCGTTGCTACACCTGCCGCCACTTCACGCGCGGCTATCTGCACCATTTGCACCGCGTCGGCGAAATTCTCGGCGCGCAGCTCAACACCATTCACAATTTGCACTATTACCTGGAATTGATGGGCGAGATGCGCGCCGCCATCGAGACGGGGACTTTCGAGGCATTCCGCAAGCGGTTCGCCGAGGAGCGGGCGCGCGGCACCGATTAGACGGCCGACCGACGCGGCGGGCAATCGTCCGACTTCCACGGCCCGCGTCGCCGCGCAATACCGCAAT
>JBCNPL010000139.1:0-6158 GCA_039593375.1 Paraburkholderia sp.
GCCTCGCGCCGGCGCATCCGGCGCTTGATCGCATAGCCGGCGGCAACGACGAATATCGCGCCCGCAATACGAGCCCCGTATTCGGCGGCGGGCGAGTCGAGAAGCGGCCAACGATCGCCGGCCGGATCGTTGACGATGAGGCCGCCCGCAATCCAGCCGAGCAGCGCGGCGCCTAATGTGACGATGATCGGGTACCGGTCGAGCAGCCTGAGCACGAGCGTGCTCCCCCACACGATCAGCGGAATGCTGACGAGCAGGCCGAATACGACGAGCGCGACACGGTGGTGCGGGTCGGCAGCCTCGGCGGCGCCCGCGATCGCGATGACGTTGTCGAGGCTCATGACGGCGTCGGCCACGATGATCGTCTTGATCGCCGCGATCAGCTTGTCCGCCGGCTTGATGTTCTCGTGCGCGTCATGCGCGGGCGCGAGAAGTCTCACGCCGATCCAGAGCAGCAAGAGCCCGCCGGCGAACTTGAGTAGCGGCACATCGAGCAATACCACGGCGAACGCAATGAGGACGACGCGCAACACGATAGCGCCGACCGTCCCCCAAAGCACCCCTTGCAGGCGTTGACTGCCGGGCAGCTTGCGACAGGCGAGCGCGATCACGACGGCGTTGTCGCCGCCGAGCAGGATATCGATGACGATGATCTGAAAAACCGCGCCCCAATGGAGCGTCGCAAAAAAATCGAGCATGGAATCGAGCATGTAAGTAGCGCAATAGACGTTCCCCGACGGGCAGCAACGGTCGAAGCAAACGGTCGAAGCGGCTGGCGACGAGCGGCAATGGGCAGACGACGGGGCGAAAAAAAAGCGAGGAAGCCGTTCGTGCTTCCTCGCTTCCCGTCGACTGTCGGTTACCTTACGAAACGGTTTCGCAAGCATACCAAAACACCGGCGGTCGGATGTGCTTTGCTTCGCGATTGCCTCCCGCGCGGGAGAAACGACATGGCGCGGCTCGCTCGCGCCATGTCCTTATCGCGAATGCGCGGCCTCAGAGGATCGACTTCAAGAGGCGGCCCATCTCCGACGGGTTCTTCGTGACCTTGATCCCGCAAGCTTCCATGATTTCGAGCTTGGCTTCGGCCGTATCGGCTCCGCCCGAGATCAGCGCGCCGGCGTGGCCCATGCGCTTGCCCGGAGGCGCCGTGACGCCGGCGATGAAGCCGACGACGGGCTTCTTCATGTTGTCCTTGATCCAGTACGCCGCGTTGGCTTCGTCGGGACCGCCAATCTCGCCGATCATGATGACGGCGTCCGTATCGGGATCGTCGTTGAACATCTTCATGACATCGATATGCTTGAGCCCGTTGATCGGGTCGCCGCCGATGCCGACCGCCGACGATTGCCCGAGGCCGAGCGCCGTCAACTGGCCCACGGCTTCATAAGTCAGCGTGCCCGAGCGCGAAACGACGCCGATGCGGCCTTTCCTATGAATGTGACCCGGCATGATGCCGATCTTGAGTTCGTCGGGCGTGATCGTGCCCGGGCAGTTCGGTCCGAGGAGCAGCGTCTTGCGATTTTCGCGACGCATGCGGTCCCTGACTTCGATCATGTCACGCACCGGAATACCTTCGGTGATGCAGATCGCGAGATCGAGATCGGCCTCGACCGCTTCCCAGATCGCCGCGGCGGCGCCCGCCGGTGGAACGTAGATGACTGAAACCGTCGCACCCGTTTCGGCCTTCGCTTCCTTCACGCTCGCGTAAATCGGAATGCCTTCGAAATCCTCGCCGGCCTTCTTCGGATTCACGCCCGCGACGAACGCCTCACGGCCGTTCGCATACTCGCGGCATGCGCGCGTATGGAACTGGCCCGTCTTGCCGGTGATGCCCTGCGTGATGACCTTCGTATCTTTGTTGATCAGAATCGACATGTATTGACCTCTAACCGTATCCTGTTTCGCACGGGCGCGTTACGCCGCCTTGCCTTCGGCCGCCGCGACAACCTTCTGCGCAGCCTCTTCCATGCTGTCCGCCGAGATGATCGGCAGTCCCGAATCGGCGAGCATCTTCTTGCCGAGATCCTCGTTCGTGCCTTTCATGCGCACGACGAGCGGGACTTGCAGGTGCACGGCCTTCGAAGCGGCGATGACGCCCTCCGCGATCACGTCGCAACGCATGATCCCGCCGAAGATGTTCACGAGAATGGCCTTGAGGCCCGGGTTCTTCAGCATCAGCTTGAACGCTTCGGTGACCTTCTCCGTCGTCGCGCCGCCGCCGACGTCGAGGAAGTTCGCCGGCTCGCCGCCGAAGAGCTTGATCGTATCCATCGTCGCCATCGCGAGGCCCGCGCCGTTCACGAGACAGCCGATGTTGCCGTCGAGCGAGATGTAGGCGAGGTCGAACTTCGATGCTTCGATCTCGGCCGGATCCTCTTCGTCGAGGTCGCGGTAGGCCACGATCTCCGGATGACGGAAGAGCGCGTTCGAATCGAAGTTGAACTTGGCGTCGAGCGCGATCACCTTGCCGTCGCCCGTCAGGATCAGCGGGTTGATTTCGGCCAGCGACGCATCCGTCTCCCAGAACGCCTTGTAAAGCCCTTGCAGAACCGCGCGCGCTTGCGGCACCGAAGCGTCGGGCACGCCGATCTTCTTCGCGAGCGAATCGGCGTCGGCGTCGGCCAGGCCCGCGGCCGGATCGACGAACACCTTGTGGATCGCTTCAGGATTCTTGGCGGCAACCTCTTCGATTTCCATCCCGCCTTCGCTCGAGCCCATGACGACGACCTTTTGCGTCACACGGTCGATCACGAGGCCGACATAGAGCTCCTTCTTGATGTCCGCGCCTTCTTCGACGAGCAGCCGGTTGACCTTCTGGCCTTCCGGGCTCGTCTGGTGCGTGACGAGCTGCATGCCGAGGATCTGGCTCGCATACTCGCGAACCTGCTCGATCGACTTCGCCACCTTGACGCCGCCGCCCTTGCCGCGACCGCCCGCGTGAATCTGGGCCTTCACGACCCAGACCGGACCGCCGAGCTCCTCAGCGGCCTTGACCGCGTCATCCACGGAAAACACGGGCGTGCCGCGTGGCACCGCGACGCCGAATTTCCGCAGGATTTCCTTACCCTGGTACTCGTGAATCTTCATGCGTGATTCCCTTCAGTCTGAGAGTTGGATTGAACTTCGTGATGGGCTGATTCGTTCACGCCTGCCGCATCGGGCAAGCGGGGGTGGCGCGCGTGGGCGGCGCCTTAATGTGCCATGGGCCGTCGCCGCGCTCGAACGCTTTCGCCCGGATAGCGCGCCGGTGGTGCGGCTGGCGGGACACGGGCGAAAGGAGCGGCATGCTAGGAGAGACGGCAGGAGAAGAAACCGGGGGATTTTAACATAGTGGAAAGCCCGGGTTCCGCCAGCTCGGCGGGGAAAGAAACGGCGTCTAATCGTCGCCGATGTCGTCGTCGCCTTTCAGGATCCGGACGATCGTGGCGCGGGAGAACCCGCGCGCGACAAGAAAGCGCGCCTGCTTCGCACGCTCCGCTGGCGTTTGCGGCAACGCGCCATATTTCTTGCGCCAAACCGCTTGCGCGCGCGACAGCTCGGTTTCACGCAGTTGGGCGCCGACCGTTTCGATCAAGGCATCGTCGACGTCATGACGGCGCAATTCGCCGACGATCCGGTTCGCGCCCATACGAGACGCTCGGCGATGAACGACGCTTTCCGCGAATCGTGCGTCCGATAGCCACCCTTCCCGCTCGAGCGTGTCGATCAAGGCATTGAGTGCGTCGTGATCCTCGGCGAACGGAGCCAGTTTGCGAGCGAGTTCGCTGCGGCTGTATTCGCGCCTCGACAGGTATCCGAGCGCTCGCGCTTTTAGCGAGCGCCCCGGCCGAGCAGGCCGCTCGCGCACCGTGGCGCCCGCCGCATCGCGATCCCTGTCCGGCACGCGCCGCTTACTCCTCTTCGTCGGCGACTTCTTCGCCTGCCGCAGCCGCGGTCGGCATCGTATTGACGCCGAGCGACTCGCGAATGCGATTCTCGATTTCACGGGCGATATCGGCGTTTTCGCGCAGGAATTCGCGCGCATTGTCCTTGCCCTGGCCGATTCGCTCACCGTTGTAGCTGTACCAGGCGCCGGCCTTGTCGACGATCTTCGCCTGCACGCCGAGATCGATGATTTCCCCTTGGCGTGAAATGCCTTCGCCATAGAGGATGTCGAAGATCGCTTCGCGGAACGGCGGCGACACCTTGTTCTTGACGACCTTCACGCGCGTTTCGTTGCCGATCACCTCGTCGTTCTTCTTGATCGAGCCGATGCGGCGGATATCGAGCCGTACCGACGCGTAGAACTTCAGCGCATTGCCGCCCGTCGTCGTTTCGGGGTTGCCGAACATCACGCCGATCTTCATGCGGATCTGATTGATGAAGATGACGAGGCAGTTCGTACGCTTGATCGTGCCCGTGAGCTTGCGCAGCGCTTGCGACATCAGGCGAGCCTGCAGCCCCGGGAGCGCATCGCCCATTTCCCCTTCGATTTCGGCTTTCGGCACGAGCGCCGCCACCGAGTCGATCACGATCATGTCGATCGAGCCCGAGCGCACGAGCGCATCGGCGATCTCGAGCGCCTGCTCGCCCGTATCGGGCTGCGAGACGAGCAGATCGGCGACGTTCACGCCGAGCTTGGCCGCGTATTGAATATCGAGTGCGTGCTCGGCATCGATGAATGCCGCCGTGCCGCCGAGCTTCTGCATTTCGGCGATGACCTGCAGCGTCAGCGTAGTCTTGCCCGACGATTCCGGACCGTAGATTTCCACCACGCGCCCGCGCGGCAGGCCGCCCACGCCGAGCGCGATGTCGAGACCGAGCGAGCCCGTTGAAACCACTTGAATATCCTCGGCCACCTCGCCATCGCCGAGTCGCATGACCGACCCCTTGCCGAACTGCTTTTCGATCTGCGCGAGCGCGGCGGCGAGCGCCTTGCTCTTTTCCGCAGTCAGTCCAGCCGAGCCTTTCTTGCTTTCTTCCATGAATCGTCCTTTGCTATGATGAGCAGCGTCTGCGGCGGGCGGCCGACGCCGAGGAAAGGGCCACGCAGCCCCGCCGTTTCGGATTCCTTCGGGCACCGCTTTCCGACCGTTCCTCAGCCGTTTCCGGCATTCGCTTCGCGATATGCCTTTTGCATATCGCCAGCCTGCACGGGAACGCAGATACTGTATAAAAAAACAGGGTTGTTTGCAAGCCCGACGCGTTGCGGATTTGCATTGCGGCAACGCACGCAGCACGGAGAGGCGAGCGAAAGCCCCCGCGACCCAGAGAACCAGACCGGAGACAGCGGCGCATCGGGGCATTCCGCCCGCGCCTTTCGCCATGCGAATACTCATTGCCGAAGACGACAGCATACTCGCGGACGGCCTCGTCCGATCACTCCGCCAATCGGGCTATGCCGTCGATCACGTGAAGGGCGGCAGCGAGGCCGACGCGGCCCTTTCGATGCAGGCGTTCGATCTTCTGATTCTCGACCTCGGTCTGCCGCGCATGTCGGGTCTCGAGGTGCTGCGGCGGCTCCGCGCGCGCAATTCGAGCCTGCCCGTGCTGATTCTCACGGCCGCCGACAGCGTCGACGAGCGTGTGAAGGGACTCGATCTGGGCGCCGACGACTACATGGCCAAGCCGTTTCACCTGAACGAGCTCGAAGCCCGCGTCCGGGCGCTCACGCGGCGCGGCACGGGTGGTGGGCCGACCGTCGTGCGGCACGGCTCGCTCGCGTTCGATCAGGTCGGCCGGGTCGCTTATGTCAACGATCAAGTGCTCGATTTGTCCGCGCGCGAACTCGGCGTGCTCGAAGTGCTGCTCCAACGCATAGGGCGGCTCGTGTCGAAAGAGCAACTCGTCGACCACCTCTGCGAATGGGGCGAGGAAGTCAGCAACAACGCGATCGAAGTCTACGTGCATCGGCTACGCAAGAAGATCGAGCCGAGCGGCGTACGCATCATCACCGTGCGCGGACTTGGCTATTGCCTCGAAAAACCTGCTGCCGCCGCCCAGGGATCGAGCTCGCCGGCCGATGCCACCGCTTCGGCGACCGAGACCCCGTCGAACAAGTAGGCGAATCGTGGCCTCGCCCGTTTCCGCGAAGGACGACGGCATGCCGCCGGCGAAGCCGTCCGAAGCGACGCGCAAGCCCGCGCCGTCTTCCGCGACCGACCGTCGCGATGCCG
>JBCNPL010000014.1:0-24980 GCA_039593375.1 Paraburkholderia sp.
GAGCCCTGCTTCCTTCGCGACCGACATGCAGAAAAATTCGTTCCGCGCTACACCGGGGAAGTCGTCTCCTTCAGCCTTGACGATGACCGTCTTGAGCGGAAGGGCGGTGCGTTCGCGCGCCTGGTTGGCATTCGCATCGATAATCGGCACAACCGTTTTCGGTTGGATCCCGGAAATGCCGGAGCCGAGTGCGTACTTGTCGACGAGCTGCTCGAACAGTGTCGCGGACGGTGAGGAGAGCAACTCATCGAGGCGTTCTCCTTCTGTTTCGGGCAACGACTCGCCAGGCAACGCGTAGGTGAGCCTGCCGATCTGGTTTCGGCCTGCGAGAAAGAGGAGAAACATGTCGCTTGGCGCCCCATAGCGCGCCAAACGCTCTTCGATGATCAGCCGCAGGTAGCCCTCCGGACGATTCATCGCGAAAACGCCCATCAGATCGCCACTCGAATAGCTTTGCTGCCGAATGGGCATCGTAAGCGATACCGCTCTCGAATCCGGTACGTCCCTATAGTTGAAGACGAACCTGCTTTCCTTGGTCAGCAAGCCGCTTTCGCCCTGCGGGGTATGGACTTCGAGTTGGCGAACTTGCTTGAACAGCCGCTCGATGTCGAACGGTTCGGGAGCGGTCATTCTTCATCCCTGAATACGGTGGAGAGCTCCTCGAACACAACGGTGTCCATCGGGCGAATGACGACTTCATAGCCCAGTGCATTGGCGATGCGGCATAGCTCCTTCACTCCGACATTTTCGGCGCCTTCCGTGTTGGTAATTGTGCGTCTCGCCACGCCGGCTCGGTCGGCGAGCACTTGTTGGCTCAGCTTGCGCTCGCGCCGCGTCGACCGAAGCGCCTTCGCGAGGCGTTCGACGTTCGTGATAGGATCGTCGGGGGGCATTTTGCGCACGTTCATGCGCAGAATTATAGTAGAGAAAGGGTTTTGCGCAAGTTAATGCGCATACCGAGAAAACGGGGATTTCGCAAGTCGCCGCGCAGCGCAACCTGGTCGATGTGCCATGCAGACGTCATTCTGCGCCGTTCGCGAACCGCGCGATCGGGTCGTCGCGTGTCGATGTAGGGGCGGGCTGCGCGCTGGGACTTCCTGACGCTTTAAGGATTTGTACGCTGGGCGCTGTCTCCGGCGCGACCGTATTGGCCCCCGCTTGCTGTGCTTGGCGCTCGGCCAGGGAAGCGGCCGGCGGCGGCGGCTCGAACGCGTCGGCGGCGGCATCGATTGCGTCGCGCGGGCCGCTTGCGATGCCCGAGCTAACGCCGATGCTTCCACTCGCGGTGGTATGCGCGGCGCTTGCAGTCGCGTCCTGGCCGACCAGCGGCTGTGCTTGTGTTGCCTCCGCCGTGGGTTGGACAGGCGCCTCGCGCCGCGAAGCCACATAAGTCGGCGCATCGAATGGCGTCGGGCGCTCGAGCGGCGGCGCAACGCGCCGGATCCCATCGAACCGCCGCGCCCAATAAGGGTTCGTCAGATAATCGAGTCGCACGGTGCCGCCGGTCGACGGCGCGTTCACGAAACGCAGCTTGCCGACGTAGATCCCGACGTGTGAATGAGGCCGTCCGGTCGTATTGAAGAAGACGAGGTCGCCTGGCGCGATCTCATCGGGCTCGATCGATTGACCGCGCTGGCTGATGTCCGCCGTGGTACGGGGCAGCTTCACGTCCGCGGCGCGCGCGAGAACGTACTGCACGAGCCCGCTGCAATCGAACCCGGTCGTGGGCGTATTGCCGGCCCAGCGATAGGGTATGCCGACGAGGCCCATCGCCTCGATCGAGATTTCCTCGCGTCCGACGCTGTGATCGACGAAATTCGGCAGGCCCTGCGGCCTGGTACGGAAGGCGTCGCCGCTGCCTGCCTCGCTACCGCCGGATCGTGCGAGTCGCGGCGGCGCGCTGGAGCACGCGGCAAGCGACAGGACGACCAGCATGAGGAACCAGAGTCGGCGCATGGCATGAACAGAAAGCGAACTGCTGTTCGCTTTCTTCTTGAGGTCTCGACAGACGAATCACCGATGCGCCCGATAGTAGCCGTACAATCGGGCGGTTCGCAAGAAAACTTCAGAAATTACTTGAAGTCTGGCCGGGAATCGTTGCTAACCCGCACGCATCCTTTCGATGCTTACGGCTCGCCTTATCGCAACGAACCCCCGTGTCCGAGGACGCGACCGGGACGACTCGCCGCATAAGGCGGCGCAAAAAAAAAGCGCCCGGCTGACGACCGGGCGCGATGGTAAAGCGATCTGAGTGAGCCGCGGTCGCTCGTCAACGAGCCACCGCGGCCTCCTTCAATCGAAGTCAGAGGATGTCCGACGCGTAGTCGGCAAGCCGCGAGCGCTCCCCGCGCGCAAGCGTCACATGTCCGCTGTGCGCCCAGCCCTTGAAGCGATCGACGACGTACGTGAGCCCCGAGCTGCCTTCCGTGAGGTACGGCGTATCGATCTGCGCGATATTGCCGAGGCAGACGATCTTCGTTCCCGGGCCCGCGCGCGTGACGAGCGTCTTGATTTGCTTCGGCGTGAGGTTCTGCGCCTCGTCGATGATGAGGTACTTGTCGACGAAAGTGCGGCCGCGCATGAAGTTCATGCTCTTGACCTTCAAGCGCGAGCGGATCAGCTCCTGCGTCGCCGCGCGTCCCCATTCGCCGGCGCTGTCGTCGGTTTTCTGCAGCACCTCGAGGTTGTCGTCGAACGCGCCCATCCAGGGCTGCATCTTCTCCTCCTCGGTGCCGGGCAAAAAGCCGATGTCTTCACCGACCGGAACGGTCGCGCGCGTGACGATGATCTCGTTGTAGCGCTTCTCGTCGAGCACCTGTGCGAGACCGGCTGCCAGCGCGACGAGCGTCTTGCCCGTGCCGGCTTGCCCGAGCAGCGTCACGAAGTCGATGTCGGGGTTCATCAGCAGGTTGAGCGCGAAATTCTGCTCGCGATTGCGCGCGGTAATGCCCCAGACGTTGTTCTTGTGGTGCGAGTAGTCTCGCAGCGTCTGCAGCAACGCCGTCTTGCCGTTCAACTCGCGCACGATCGCGTGGAACGCCGGTTCACCGTTCTGCGGCTCGAGGTAGACGAACTCGTTGACGAGCAGCGTCGGGGAGAGCGGCCCCGTCACACGGTAGTAGGTCGTGCCCGTCTTCGTGTCCTGCCAGCTCTCCATGCCCTTGGCATGCTTCGTCCAGAAATCCTGCGGCAGCTCGCGAACGCCCGAAAACAGCAGGTCTTTGTCCTCGAGGACCTGATCGTTGAAGTAGTCTTCGGCGGGCAGGCCCAGTGCGTGGGCCTTGATCCGCATGTTGATGTCTTTCGAGACGAGGACGATTTGCCGGTCGGCGCGATCGCGCTGGAGCGCGCGGACAACCCCGAGGATCTGGTTGTCGGCCTTGCCCTGCGGCAGCCCTTCGACGGGCTCGATGTCGGTCAGCTTCGTCTGGAAATAGAGGCGTCCGAGCGCCTCCCGGCTGCCGAGCCGGGAGAGCGGGAGCCCTTCGGCGATCGGCCCGGCGTTGGCAACGAGCGCGTCGAGCGTACGGCTCACCTGGCGTGCATTGCGCGCGACCTCGGACATCCCCTTCTTGTGGTTGTCGAGCTCCTCGAGCGTCATCATCGGCAGATAGACGTCGTGCTCTTCGAAGCGGAAGAGGCACGTCGGATCGTGCATCAGCACGTTCGTGTCGAGAACGAAGAGCTTGCGGACCTCCGTTTCGGGACCGGCCTTGCGCGCGCGGCCCGTGGTCTTCGCAGCCGCGGGCGCGGCCGACGAGGCCGGCGCCGCGCCGGTGCGCGCTTCCTGGCGTGCCAGCGGCGTCGGCGCGGGCGCGGGCCGCAGCAGCGCGGCCATTTGTTTCTCTTTTCGGCCGCGCACGGGCGGCGCGGCTTTCTCAGCGGCAGGCGAGGCAGGCGACGAGGCGGAATGTGCCGGTACGGACCTCAGCGTTGCGGCGGCGTTCGCGGCGCGCGTCATCGGCTCGGCAACGCTCTCCTGGCCGCCAGTCGCGCCGTACTCGGCCGCTTCTGCATGCTCCCCAACGGCGCCCTGTTTCCTCGCGTTTTTCGCAGGCCTGGCTTTGGCCTTGAACTCATCGGGCGGCAACAGTGTGCCGAGCTTGCTGGGCGGGGTAGGCAAAGGCATGGTGTCCCTCAAAGAATCGGGTCGCATATCGTACGCCGCCGGCCGGTCGAACTCGCTCGTCGTGGCTCATGGCCGTGGAGCGCGGTTCTGATCGCGCGGGCGGCGCGGTGTCAATTTCGAAACGCCGGTTCGCCTTAGATTTCGATCGACTCCTTGGCTGATGAGCGCGGCGGATTGCGATCCGCCGCGGCGAGGAAATAAAAAAGCCGCCGCTCCTCAAGCAACGGAGCAAGCGGCTCGACCATTTCGAGCATCGCGCGGCGCCTCACGGGAGCCAGGCCTACGGCATCCGACGAGCCGGCGCGGCGGCGACAGAAACGAGGTGAACGGGAACTCATTGCAACGCAATATAACGCGCGTCAGAGCCCTTGTACAGCTTCGAGAATTTCGTCGACATGACCCGGGACCTTGACACCGCGCCACTCACGCCGCAGTACACCCTCCGAGTCGATGACGAACGTCGAGCGCTCGATGCCGCGGACTTCCTTGCCGTACATCTTTTTCATCTTGATGACGTTGAAGAGCGAGCAAACGGCTTCGTCCGTGTCCGAGACGAGCGGAAAAGGCAACTCGAGCTTCGTCTTGAAATTTTCGTGTGAACGCAGGCTGTCGCGCGAGACGCCGACGATCTCGGCACCGGCTTTCTTGAACTTCGGGTAGAGATCGCGAAACTGCAGTCCCTCGGTCGTGCAACCGGGCGTGTTGTCCTTGGGATAGAAGTACAAGACCACCTTCTTGCCCCGCAAGCCGGACAGCGTGAGATCACCGCCGGTCGCTGGGGCGGTGAAATCGGGGACGGGTTGGTCGACTGCGATAGGCACCTGGTTCTCCTTTTTGTTGCTCGTTGCGCAAATCGTCGTACATGTTGCAGCGGGGGCCACCGCGCTTTCGTAAGCACGAAGGCGCGGCGGTGGACGCATTCAATCCGGCTGCACGATTAATTCGCCCGAGCGGCCCGGGATCTCGCCCCATGTCACAGGGTACGATGGCAGCGTGTCGCGGTCCAGCGCCGCATGGTAATCGCCCATCGTCGCAAATGTGTGACCTTGCGCTTGCCAGCCGGCGAGCAACTGCTCGAACACGGGCGCGAGCTTTTGTCCTTCGAGTTCCGCGTGCAGCGTGAAGACCTGATCGTGCGGATTGCGCTCGGTTGCGGCCAACAAGCGGTTCGCGACGTTGGCTGCATCGAGGCCGTCGACGCCGAGCAACTCGTCGAGCGTGGGCAGCGTGGTCGGCAATTGGACGTGCGAGAGCGTTCGGTTGCCGACGACAGGACGGTATGGCGCGTGGCCGCGGCCGTCCGAAGCGTATCGCATGCCCCAAGCGTCGAGCTGCTCGAACGCGTGCTCGTTCATCTGCCAGCCGGCGGAGCCGTGCGTCGCGGGTGGCTCCCCGAAAATGTCGGCGAACCGCTCATAGCTGTTTTGCATTTGACGCAGGGTCCACTCGCGCGATTGGCGGCGGACGTTGTCCTGCCAGTAGACGTGATCCCAAGTATGGATGCCGCATTCGAAGCCGGCCTCGTGGATCGCGCGCATCTCCGACGCCGCTCGCACGCCGATGTCGGGGCCCGGCAACAGTACGCCGTACGTCAGTTGCCGGATGCCGTAGTGCTCGACGACGGACGTGCGCGACACCTTCTTCAGGAAGCCGGGCCGTAAGACGCGGCGCAACGCCCAGCCCGTATGGTCCGGGCCGAGGCTGAAAAGGAACGTCGCGCGCGCCTTGGAGCGATCGAGCATGCGCGCGAGGTGCGGCACTCCTTCGCGCGTGCCGCGCAGCGTATCGACGTCGATCTTGAGGACGATGCGAGCCAAGCGACGGCCGTCCTTATTATTGCTGTTCGACGAGCGCGCGGGCGTCGGCGACGTGTCCGCGATAGGCCTCGAAGATCTTTCGGAGCGCATCGTCGAACGTCGTTTCGGGGGCCCAGCCCAGCTCGGTCATCGTGTTGTCGATTTTCGGCACGCGGTTTTGCACGTCCTGATAGCCCTTGCCGTAGTAGGCACCCGACGAGGTTTCGATGAGCTTGACGGCCTTCGCGGATTCCGCGTACTCGGGATATTCGGCCGCCAGAGCGAGCATCTTGTGGGCGAGCTCGCGCACCGAGTAGTTGTTGTGCGGATTGCCGATGTTGTAGATCTTGCCCGAGGCAACGCCGTTCGGATTCTCGATGATCTTCATGAGCGCGCTGATGCCGTCGCCGATATCGGTGAAGGCGCGCTTTTGCGAGCCGCCGTCGACCAGGCTGATGTTCTCGCCGCGCACGATATGGCCGAGGAACTGCGTCACGACGCGCGAGCTGCCTTCCTTCGGCGTATAGATCGAGTCGAGACCGGGCCCGATCCAGTTGAACGGGCGGAACAGCGTGAAGTCGAGGCCCTCCTGCATGCCATAACCCCAGATCACGCGATCCATGAGCTGCTTGGCGCAGGCGTAGATCCAGCGCGGCTTGTTGATCGGCCCGTAGACGAGCGCCGACGCTTCAGGATCGAACTCGTCGTCGGAGCACATGCCGTAGACCTCGGATGTCGACGGAAACACAAGGTGTTTGCGGTACTTCACGGCCGAGCGGACGATAGGCAGGTTCGCCTCGAAGTCGAGCTCGAAGACGCGCAGCGGCTGCTGCACGTAGGTGGCCGGCGTGGCGATGGCGACGAGTGGCAGGATCACGTCGCACTTCTTCACGTGATACTCGACCCATTCCTTGTTGATCGTGATGTCGCCTTCGAAGAAGTGCATCCGTTCGTGGTCCACGAGGTCGCCCAAGCGGTCCGTCTGCATATCCATGCCGAAGACTTGCCAGTCGGTCGTCTCGAGAATCCGCTGCGACAAGTGGTGGCCGATGAAGCCGTTGACGCCGAGAATCAGGACTTTTTTCGTGGAACCTTCGGTTTTCATGAATGACGGGAAGAGTGAGTGAGCTGGAGGAACTGCGAAGGGGTGATGACGAGCGGATTGCCGTCTTGCGCGCACCACAGTTCGGAAATCGCGATGGCGCGTGCGTTGCCGCAAACGCCAAATAGCGCATTATCGCTTACGTGCAGACCCGGCGGCAAATTCGCGAGGTCGGCCTCGACGGCCGCGCCGACCGGCACGACGCGCGCGCGCGCGACGATGAAGCGTGCGGTGCCGATATCGGTGAACGCGCCTGGATACGGCGGTGCGACCGCGCGAATCAGGTTGTAGACGCGCTCGGCCGGCTGTGTCCAGTCGATGCGGCCGTCCTCGGGCTTGCGCCCGCCGTAGTAGCTGCCTTGCGAGAGGTCGTTGGGCAGATGCGGCGCGGCGCCCGCGAGCAAGCTCGGCAGAACGCGCCAGAGCGTTTGCTCGGCGGCTACCGTCACTTTGTCGAATACCTGTTGCGCCGTATCGTCGGGCAGAATCGGCACGCTCGTCTGACCGACGATCGCGCCCGCGTCGGGCTTGGCCGTCATCTCGTGCAGCGTCGCGCCGGTTTCCGTCTCGCCATTGAGGACGGCCCAATTCGTCGGCACCCGGCCGCGATACTTCGGCAGCAGCGAGCCGTGCATGTTGTAGGCGCCGCGCGGCGCGAGCGCGAGCACGTCGGCCGGCAGCATGTGCCGGTAGTAAAACGAAAAGATGAAATCGGGCTGCGCGCGTCGCACGGCTGCGCGCAGCTCGTCGCTGTCCGGATCGGCGGGCGTGACGACCTCGATGCCGTGCTCGGCCGCCACGGTCGAGACGCTGCCGAACCAAATGTTCTCGTTCGGGTTGTCTTGATGGGTAACGACGAGCACGACGTCGACGCCGCGCGCGAGCAGCACCTGCAGGCAGCGCACGCCGACATTGTGATAGGCGAAGACTACGGCGCGGGGTTTCACCATGCCTCCCGCAGGGTCGCCTCAAGGGAGGCGTGGGCCCCCCTGTGGGGCAGCGAACGATTGTGAGCGTGGGGGCCGTTCATCGCTCTCGAGCTCCCTGCGCGGCGTGCTCCGGCTCGCCCGAGTGCGTCGCGAGGGCGGGCGGCGCCACCGTATCGCTCTCGCGTGCTCCGAGCACCGTTTGCACGAGATAGCGCGGCCGCGCGCGCACCTGTTGATAGATACGGCCGATATACTCGCCGAGCAGACCGAGCGCGAAGATGATGACGCCGAGCATGAAGAACGTGATCGCGAACAGCGTGAACACGCCCTGGACTTCAGCGCCGATTACGAAGCGGCGAATCACGAGCAGCAGGAAGAGCCCCGCCGACCCCATCGAAAGGATGACGCCGATGAACGAGAGCCACTGCAGCGGCACCACCGAGAAGCCCGTGACGAGGTCGAAATTGAGCCGTATGAGGCTGTAGAGCGAGTATTTCGAAACGCCCGCGAACCGCTCCTCGTGTGCGACTTCGACTTCGATCGGGTTTTGCGCGAACGTATAGGCGAGGGCGGGGATGAATGTGTTGACCTCGCCACAGCGGTTGATCGTATCGATGATCTGGCGGCTGTAAGCGCGCAGCATGCAGCCCTGGTCCGTCATCCTGATGCGCGTGATGCGCTCGCGCAACCGGTTCATCGCCCGCGAAGCCTTGCGCCGCCAGAGCGTGTCCTGACGATCGCGGCGGATCGAGCCGACGTAGTCGTATCCTTCGCGCATCTTCGCGACGAGCTTGCCGATCTCTTCGGGCGGATTTTGCAGATCGGCATCGAGCGTAAGCACGATCTCGCCGCGCGACTGCTCGAAGCCGGCGAGGATCGCCATGTGCTGGCCGTAGTTGCCGGCAAGCAGGACGACGCGCGTCGTATCGGGCCGCGCACGGAACTGCTCGGCGAGCATCGCCGCCGATTTGTCGCGGCTGCCGTCGTTGACGAACAGCACCTCGTAGCTTTCGCCGAGTGCGTCGAGCGCCGGATAAAGACGTGCGAACAACGCCCCGAGTCCCGCCTCCTCGTTGTAGACCGGGATGACGACGGAGATGGCCGGGCGCGCTGAACGATGTTCCATGTAGATCATTATTGTTATTTCCCGTAGTGTGCGCAGATTTCGTCGACGGCGTCGCCAACGCGTGCCACGTCGCCCTCCGTCATCTGTGTAAAGAGCGGCAGCGTGAGCGTCGACGCGCCGAAGCGCTCCGCGTGCGGGAACATGCCCGGCGCAAAACCGCGCGCGCGGTAGAGCGTGAACAGATGGATGGCCCGGTAGTGCACGCCGGTACCGATGCGGTAGGTCTCCTGCATCTTCTGCATGAAGCCGGCCCGATCGATCGAGAGCCGCTCGAGCGGCAGCGTGATCTGGAACATGTGCCAGTTGCCGTTCTCGAAGTCGGCCACGGGCAGGCCGATGCCGAGCTCGCGCGCGGCGCCTTTGTCGAAGCGCTCGAAATAGGCCCTCGCGAGCGCACGGCGCCTCGCCGTGAACCGATCGATCCGCGCGAGCTGCCCGAGGCCGACCCGTGCTGCCACGTCGGTCAGGTTGTACTTTCCGCCGAGCAGGTCGCAGTCCATGCCGTCGAGACCCTTGCGCGTGATGCCTTGCAGGCGGTACTTGCGGGCAAGCTCGGCCTCGCGCTCGTCGTTGAGCACGAGCGCTCCGCCTTCTATCGACGTCACGTTCTTGTTCGGATGAAAGCTGAAGGAGACGATATCGCCGAGCTTGCCGATGCGCTCTCCGCGCCACGTCGAGCCGAGCGCTTGCGCGGCGTCTTCGATCACACGCAGCCGGTAGGCGCGGGCGATCTCGTAGAGCCGGTCCATGTCGACGGGCAGCCCTGCGAGATAGACCGGGATGATTGCCTTCGTGCGCGGCGTAATGGCCTTTTCGACGAGGTCGAGGTCGATGTTGCGCGTGCGCGGGTCGATGTCCACGAAAACGGGTGTCGCGCCGACCTCGAGAATGACGTTGGCGGTCGCCACCCACGACGCGGGCGTCGTGATGACCTCGTCCGCGGGCCCGACGCCGGCGATCCGCAGGCCGACTTCGAGCGTGGCCGTGCCCGAGTTGAACGTGCGCACGGGCCGGCCGCCGCAGAACGCCGAAAGTGCTTTCTCGAAGGCCTCGTTTTGCGGGCCCGTCGTGATCCAGCCCGAGCGGAGCACATCGGCTACGCCCTGAATCGTTTCTTCGTCGATTTCGGGCCGGACGAACGGCAAGAAGGGGGGAAGTTCCTGGGTCATGATCGAATGGATGATTAGCTGCGCGCCAGCACGAGCACGCCGACGAGGATGATCGCGATGCCGACGAGCCGCTGCATCGTGAGCGCCTCCCCAAACAGATACCAGGCCGCGAAGGCGTTCACGACATAGCCGAGCGAAAGCATCGGATACGCGATCGATACGTCGACCCGCGAGAGCCCGACGATCCATACGCCGACGCTCACCACGTAACAGGCGAGCCCGCCGACGATGGGCAACTGCGTCGCAAGCTTGAACCCGACGGGCACAATGTTCGCACGGGTGAATTCGAACTGTCCAACGGCCGAGACGCCGGCTTTCAACAGCAGTTGCGCGCCGGCGTTCAGCATCACGCCGGTCAGGATGCAAATCAAGGAGATCGGGTTCATCGATAAGGTGTCACGTGGGTGCGAATTTGTTTTTGTGCAATGCAGCGCGCCTCGCGGCGACCGAGCGCGGCGCGATTCACGGCTTCTCGACGACGACGCGGCGCTCGTCGCGGGCGATCACGCGCATCGGCACGTGCTTGGCCGCCAGTTCGTCGTACCGCTCGGGCGGCATCAGCGCGAGCGCGTAGCGATCGGCCTCCCAGCGCGGGATCCATTCCGCGATGGTCGGGATCCATTTCTGAGGCTCCTGATGGACGCCGAAATACAGCTCGTTCGGATCCTGGACCATGATCATCGTATGGCCGACGTAAAACGGCATCGTATGGTCGAGCACGCCGACCGAGTAAAACGGCGTATCGGCGGGCAGACGCGCGAGCTCGGCCTTGACCGCGGGCGCGAGCAGTGCGCCCGAACTCTGTCTTCCGAACACGTCGTGGCCCGTGCCGGCGATCGTCGCGAGCAGCAGCCAGGCCGCGCCGAAGACGGTGGCCGCGGGGATTGCGGAGCCGCCGCGCGCCCGGCGCGCGAGCCATAGCGCGACGAGCGTCAGGACGAACGCCACGCCGATGGCGGCGAACACCCAGACGCGAAACTCGCGATAGAGCGCATTGGGCGTGCGCGGGGAGCCCATCCGATCGAGGAAGATCGCGCCGATCGCCATGGCGACGAGCAGCACCGCGTAGCCGACGAGATGGCGCCGCCAGGTTTCGCGCGGCACGCGCGGCAGATAGGCGCCGATGATGAGCGCCAGCGCCGGTGCGATCGGAAGCACGTACGAAACGAGCTTCGAATGCGAGATGCTGAAGAAGACGAAGATGAACGCGGACCAGACGAAGAGCAGCGTCGCCGGCTTGAAGCCGTTCGGGCACGCCGGCTCGCGACCGGCATGGCGCATGCTTTGCACGGCGATCGAGAGCCAGGGCAGGAAGCCGACGAGAACGACCCAGACGAAGTAGTGAATCGGCCCGGGCCGGTGCTGATCGGGCGTCAGATAGCGCTCGAATTGCTGAACGACGAAGAAGAAATTGAAAAACTCCGGATTGCGCATCTGCACGAGTACGAACCAGGGCGTGGCGATCGCGAAGAAGATGACGAGGCCGCTTGCGAGGTGAAGGCGCTTCCAGATCGCCCAGTCGCGCGCGATCGCCGTATAGAGCACGAGCGTCGCGCCCGGCAGCAGGATGCCGATGAGCCCCTTCGACAGTACCGCCAGCGCCATCGACGCCCAGCAAGCCCACATCCAGAGCCTGGCTTCACGTCGGCCGGCTTTGCCGCTCTGCGCGAGCAGCATCGACGAGAGCGTGAGCTCCATCCAGAACGAGAGCCCCATGTCGAGCGTGTTGAAGTGACCCATCAGGCTCCAGTAGGGGGCGCTGCCGAGCACGAGTGCCGCGGCGAAGCCCGCCGCCGGGCCGAAGAGGCGCCGACCCGTGTAGCCTGCGAGCAGGACGCCGGCGAAGCCCGTAAGCGCCGTGTAGAGCCGAGCCTGCCATTCGCCGATGCCGAACCACGCGAACGTCAGCGCGTTGGCCCATGTCTGCAGCGGTGGCTTTTCGAAATACTTGTAGCCGTTGTAGCGCGGCGTGATCCAGTCGCCCGTGAGGAACATCTCGCGCGCCATCTCGGCATAGCGGCCTTCATCGCTCGGCACCAGATGGCGCCAGCCGAGCGGCACGAACCAGATGAGCGCGAACGCGACGAGGAGGAGCACGAGCACGAGCGTGATGCGTCCGGCGGCGAGCGCCGGCGCGCCTGCGTCGAACGAGGCGATCGAGTCGGCCGGCGCGGCGCCGGCCTCGCGGGAAGAACGTTGCAGCGACATGAAATCGGAATCCGTCTAGCGAAACCGCGGATGCGGCGAAGGGAAGGGCCGGCGCGTCGAGCGAGCCGGTGCCGAGTGCCGCGATGCGGCTTGAGCAGGCGAGCCCGCGCTCATTGCTCGATGAGCAGCGCCGCGGCCACTCGCCGGCCTTCGGCCATCAGAATGTTGTAGGTGCGGCAGGCAGCCATGAAATCCATCGCCTCGACGCCGATGCGTTGCGCGATCAGCGCGGCCGTGAGCCGCGGGTGTGGAAACCGCAGGCGCGTGCCGCTGCCGAATACGACCACCTCCGGTTCGCAGGCGCGCACGAGCTCGAAGTGCTCGGGCGTGAGCGCTTCGAACGAGCCGACGGGCCAGAGGATGACCGGCGCGTCGGGCAGCACCACGATGCTGCTTTCGTGACGCTCGAGATTGATGTCGACGTAATGGGCGCCGTAACCGGTGACGGTGTTGAGGGCGCCGCTCGAATCCTGATGTAATTTCAAATCCGTGAATTCCGTGGTTCCGGGGCCCGCCGCCCGGCGGCAATCCGCGGGGACGAGCCGGACGCGGGCCGAAAAAAGCGTTTTCGCTGCGATTGGTGCGTTGCGAAGCTCGGCCAAAATCCGCTAAATTATAACTTTTTAGCCGCCAGCCGGCGGCCTGCATCGCGGCTGCCGCACGGAAATTCGTCGCGGCGCCGCCGAAAGAGCGCCAAAAGCGCTTTCCGATGCTTACCAAGCCGCGCCGCTCTCGCCGAGCGATCCCGCGCCGCCGCTACCGGACGAAACGCGAACGAACGTGAACCGGTTGAGCGCCGTGCCTTGACCGTGCTGCATCGAGCCGCCCGCGCGGCGTCGTGCCTTCCATCTTTTTGTGGCTCATCTGGGGAACCGTGTCCGCCGTGAAACCGATTCAGAAATCGAACAAACTGCTGAACGTCTGTTATGACATCCGCGGCCCGGTCCTCGAGCATGCCAAGCGGCTCGAAGAGGAGGGCCACCGCATCATCAAGCTCAACATCGGCAATCTCGCGCCGTTCGGCTTCGATGCGCCCGACGAGATCATTCAGGACATGATCCGCAATCTGCCCACGTCGTCGGGCTATTCCGACTCGAAGGGCGTGTTCGCGGCGCGCAAGGCGATCATGCACTACACGCAGGAAAAGGGTGTGGCCGGCGTGGAGCTCGACGACATCTATCTGGGCAACGGTGCTTCGGAGCTCATCGTCATGGCGATGCAGGGGCTCCTCAACAACGGCGACGAGGTCCTGCTGCCGGCGCCCGACTATCCGCTCTGGACCGCCGCCGTGAGCCTCTCGGGCGGCGTGCCCGTGCATTACCTCTGCGACGAGTCGAACGCGTGGATGCCCGATCTCGACGACTTGCGCGCGAAGATCACGCCGAACACGCGCGCGCTCATCATCATCAACCCGAACAATCCGACGGGCGCGCTCTACTCCGACGAGCTTCTGCTCGACATGCTCGAGATCGCTCGCCAGCATGGCCTCATCGTGTTCGCCGACGAGGTCTATGACAAGATCGTCTACGACGGCAAGAAGCACACCGCGGTCGCGGCGCTGTCCGAAGACGTGCTGACGGTCACGTTCAATAGTCTCTCGAAGAGCTACCGGTCGTGCGGCTATCGCGCCGGATGGATGGTCGTCTCCGGCTTGACGGGCGAGAACCGCCGGCGCGCCTCGGACTATTTCGAAGGGCTCGGCATCCTCGCGTCGATGCGGCTCTGCCCGAACGTGCCGGGCCAGTACGCGATCCAGACGGCGCTCGGCGGCTATCAGAGCATCAACGATCTGATTCTGCCGGGCGGACGTCTCCATAAGCAGCGTCAAATCGCCTACGAGATGCTGAACGCGATTCCGGGCGTGAGTTGCGTGAAGCCTGAAGCGGCGCTCTACATGTTTCCGCGGCTCGATCCGAAGGTCTACCCGATCGAAGACGATCAGAAGTTCGTGCTCGACCTGCTGCTCGAGGAACGCGTGCTGCTCGTGCAGGGGACGGGTTTCAACTGGCCGCGGCCTGACCACTTCCGCGTCGTGTTCCTGCCGAACGCGGACGATCTCGTCGATTCGCTCGAGCGCATCGCGCGGTTCCTGGACGGCTATCGCAAGCGCCACACCGCATGACGCGCCGGGCTCCGGCGCGTGGCGGGTCCGTCACGCGCCTCGGCCCGACGCCGGAGCATGCCGCTCTTATAAACGCATCCCCTTTTGTTGACATACGCTGCATGGAATCGATCAAAGTTGGCCTGTTGGGCTTCGGCACGGTAGGCAGCGGCACCTTCACGGTGCTGCGCCGAAACCAGGAAGAGATCAAACGTCGCGCCGGACGCGGCATCGAGGTCGCTCGCATTGCGGTGCGCAACCCTGCCAAGGCGCTCGCGGCGCTCGGCGAGGCGGCGGGCAGCGTGGCCGTGGGCAGCGACTTCAATGCGGTCGTCGACGATCCCGGCATCGATATCGTCGCCGAGCTGATCGGCGGCACCGGCGTCGCGCGCGAGCTCGTGCTGCGCGCGATCGAAAACGGCAAGCATGTCGTGACGGCGAACAAGGCGCTGCTCGCCGTGCACGGCACGGAGATCTTCGCCGCCGCACACGCGAAGGGCGTCATGGTCGCGTTCGAGGCCGCCGTGGCGGGCGGCATTCCCATCATCAAGGCGTTGCGCGAAGGGCTGACGGCAAACCGCATCCAGTACATCGCTGGCATCATCAACGGCACGACGAACTACATTCTCTCGGAGATGCGCGAGCGCGGCCTCGGTTTCGCCGCCGCGCTCGCCGGCGCGCAGGCGCTCGGCTACGCGGAAGCAGACCCGACGTTCGACATCGAGGGCGTCGACGCCGCGCACAAGCTCACGATCATGAGCGCGATCGCATTCGGTGTGCCGATGCAGTTCGACCGCGCGCATATCGAGGGAATCTCGAAGCTCGATGCGATCGACATCAAATATGCCGAAGACCTCGGCTATCGGATCAAGCTGCTCGGCATCACGCGACGCAATGAGCGCGGCATCGAGTTGCGCGTGCATCCGACGCTCATTTCGGCGAAACGCCTGCTCGCGAGCGTCGAAGGCGCGATGAACGCCGTCGAGGTGCATGGCGATGCCGTCGGAGCGACGCTCTACTATGGAAAGGGAGCCGGCGCGGAGCCGACGGCATCGGCCGTGGTCGCCGATCTCGTCGACGTGACGCGTCTGCACACGGCGGATCCGGAGCACCGCGTGCCGCATCTCGCATTCCAGCCGCAAAGCCTGTCCGACACGCCGATCCTGCCGATCGAAGAAGTGACGAGCGGCTATTATCTACGTTTGCGCGTCGCCGACGTGCCGGGCGTGCTGGCCGACATCACTCGCCTGCTGGCCGATGCCGGCATCTCGATCGATGCGATGCTCCAGCGCGAGTCCGAGCAGATCCAGGCGGATGGCGAGACCGACGTCGTCATCATTACGCACGAAACGCTCGAACGGAACCTGAACACGGCGATCGCGCGCATCGAAGCGCTCGCGACCGTCGTCTCGAGCGTGACGAAGCTGCGCATCGAGGCGCTGAACTAGGCCCCACACCATGAACTACATTTCGACCCGCGGCGCCGGCATCGGCGAGCGCCACACCTTCTCCGACATTCTTCTCGGCGGTCTCGCGAAGGATGGCGGCCTCTATCTGCCGGCCGAGTACCCGCGCGTCTCTGCCGACGAGCTCGCGCGCTGGCGCGCGCTGCCGTATGCCGATCTCGCGTTCGAAATCCTGTCGAAATTCAGCGACGACATCGCGGCTGAAGACTTGCGCACGCTCACGCGGCGTACCTATCGCGCCGACGTCTACGGCAACGTGCGCGCGGGCGAGGATCCGAGCGCGATCACGCCGCTCAAGACGCTCGGCGTGGAGGGCGGGGCGCCGCTTTCGCTGCTTGCGCTCTCGAACGGTCCGACGCTCGCGTTCAAGGACATGGCGATGCAGCTGCTCGGCAACCTCTTCGAGTACACGCTCGCGAAAGAAGGCCGAACGCTCAATATTCTCGGCGCGACCTCGGGCGATACGGGCAGCGCGGCCGAGTATGCGATGCGCGGCAAGTCCGGCATTCGTGTGTTCATGCTCTCGCCGCACCGGAAGATGAGCGCGTTCCAGACCGCACAGATGTACAGCCTGCGCGAGCCGAACATCTTCAACCTCGCCATCGAAGGCGTGTTCGACGACTGCCAGGACATCGTGAAGGCCGTTTCGAACGACCTTGCCTTCAAGGCGCATCAACGGATCGGCACGGTCAACTCGATCAATTGGGCGCGAGTCGTCGCGCAGGTGGTCTATTACTTCAAGGGTTACTTCGCCGCGACGCGCTCGAACGACGAGCGCGTCTCGTTCTCCGTGCCCTCGGGCAACTTCGGCAATGTCTGCGCGGGCCATATCGCGCGGATGATGGGACTGCCGATCGAGAAGCTCGTCGTCGCGACGAACGAGAACGATGTGCTCGACGAGTTTTTCCGCACGGGCGCCTATCGCGTGCGGGCCGCGGCGCAGACCTATCATACGAGCAGCCCGAGCATGGATATCTCGAAGGCGTCGAACTTCGAGCGGTTCGTGTTCGATTTGCTCGGGCGCGATCCGGCGCGTGTGCTGCAGCTTTTCCGCGACGTCGAGGAAAAGGGCGGCTTCGACCTGGCCGCAAGCGGCGATTTCACGCGCGTGCGCGAGTTCGGGTTCGTTTCGGGCCGCAGCACGCATGCCGACCGGATTGCCGCGATCGCGGACGTATTCGAGCGCTACGGCACGATGATCGACACCCATACGGCGGACGGCCTCAAAGTAGCCCGCGAGCATCTGCAGCCGGGGGTGCCGATGATCGTTCTCGAGACGGCTCAGCCGCTCAAGTTCGGCGAGTCGATTCGCGAGGCGCTCGGGCGCGACCCGGAACGTCCGGAGGCGTTCGAGGGACTCGAGGCGCTGCCCCAGCGGTTCGAGGTGCTGCCCGCCGACGCCGAGCGCGTCAAGGCATTCATCGCGACGCATACCGGCCTTTGAGCCGTCGACCGGATGGCCGTGCGGCGCGCGGCGCCGTACCTGAATCGGCGCGCGTCGCTACAATGACAGCCTTGCTGCCAGATATGTCGCGCCGAGTGACGCGGCCTCCGCGCCTGTTGCTCCCGAGAGGAGCGCCATGCTCGGGGGGCGGAACCGGCGCCCAACGGAAGTCCCCTTGGGGACGCGAATTGCGATGCCCACGTCTCAATCTGCTGCCGCCCGCGCGCCGCTCGTCCCGACGGCTGATGCGCTCGCGCGGCTGCTCGCGGCCGCCCGGCCCGTGAGCGGTACAGAAACGATTTCGACGCTCGAGGCGGGAAACCGCGTGCTCGCGGCCGATGTGATCTCCGCGCTCGACGTTCCGCCGATGAATACCAGCGCGATGGACGGCTATGCCATCCGCACCGCGGATCTCTCCGGCGGCGCGCGGAGGCTGCCCGTCTCGCAACGGATCGCCGCAGGACACGCGCCCCAGCCGCTCGCGGCCGGCACGGCGGCGCGGATATTCACGGGCGCGCCGGTTCCGCCGGGTGCCGACGCCGTGGTCATGCAGGAACAGACCGAAGCCGCCGGCGATACCGTCACGATCCTGCATGCACCGAAATCCGGCGAATGGATCACGGCGCAGGGCGCCGATATCCGACTCGGCTCGGTCATCCTGCCGGCCGGCACGCGGCTCAGTCCACAGGCGCTTGGGCTCGCGGCTTCGACAGGCTGCGCGCGGCTGACGGTCTCGCGGCGCCTTAAGGTCGCCGTGTTCTTCACCGGAGACGAATTGACGATGCCGGGCGAGCCGCTCGCGCCGGGCGCCATCTACAATTCGAATCGGTTCACGTTGCGTGGCTTGCTCGAGCGACTCGGCTGCGACGTGACCGATTTCGGCATTGTTCCCGATCGCCTCGATGCCACGCGCGCCGCGTTGTCCGAGGCTGCCCGCGGACATGATCTGATCCTGACGTCGGGCGGAGTCTCCGTCGGCGAAGAAGACCATGTGAAGCCGGCGGTCGAAGCGCTTGGGCGCCTCGACCTCTGGCAGATCGCAATGAAGCCGGGCAAGCCGCTCGCGTTCGGAGCCGTGCGGCGCGGCGCCGCCAGCGCGGCCCGAGACCGCGAGCTTGTACCTGACGCCGTTACTGACGAGGCGTTTTTTATCGGCCTGCCAGGCAACCCGGTATCGAGCTTCGTCACCTTCCTGCTTTTCGTGCGGCCGTTTCTGCTGCGACTTTCGGGCGTGCGCGACGTATCGCCGCGGGTGTTGCAACTGCGCGCCGACTTCGCGCAAACGAAGCCGGATCGGCGCAACGAGTTTGTGCGTGCGCGCATCAACGCCGCGGGCGGCCTCGATCTCTTTCCCAATCAAAGCTCGGCGGTGCTGACTTCGACGGTCTGGGGCGACGGCCTCATCGACAATCCGCCCAATCATGCGATCAGCGCAGGAGAAATGGTTCGTTTCCTGCCGTTTTCCGATCTGCTTGGCTAAAAGTAATGGAGTGATGGCGGCAAGCAGTTCAAGCCCCCGACGGAACCAGGACGATGCCCCGACATGAAGGTTGAACTGAAGTATTTCGCGAGCGTGCGCGAGGCGCTGGGCGTTTCGCATGAGGTGGTCGAGTTGCCTGAAGGCATCGCCACCATCGGCGACGTGCGGGCGTGGCTTCGCACGCGAGGCGACATTTGGGGCGATGCGCTCGCCGAAGGCCGTGCGTTGCGGATGGCTTGCAATCATCGGATGACCGACGCGTCGGCGCGCGTCACCGACGGCTGCGAAGTGGCGTTTTTTCCGCCCGTGACGGGCGGCTGAGACCGTTCGAGCGGAGGGGAACCATGACTGTTCGTGTCCAGACCGCCGATTTCGACTTGACTGCCGAAGTCGCGGCTTTGCGCGCGCAAAACCCGAAAGTCGGCGCCATTGCTTGCTTCATTGGAACCGTGCGAGACCTGAACGAAGGCTCGGATGTCGCCGCGATGGAACTCGAGCACTACCCCGGCATGACAGAGAAGGCGCTCGAGGCGATCGTCGACGAAGCGCGGCTGCGCTGGCCGGGCTCGGATGTGCTGATCGTACACAGAGTGGGGAAGCTGTACCCGCTCGATCAGATCGTACTGGCTGCCGCGACAGCGTCGCATCGCCATGACGCGTTTGCCGCCTGCCAGTTCGTCATGGACTATCTGAAGACGCAGGCACCGTTCTGGAAAAAGGAGACGACCGAAGCCGGAGAGCGGTGGGTCGATGCGCGCGTATCGGACGACGAGGCGCTCGCTCGCTGGGGCGTGGCTGCAAGCAACGCGCGCGAGCGGCAACAGTCGGAATCGTCGAACGCCGGCGAGGCGGGGTCAGGGGCGGCAGGCGCGACGCGAGACTGAGCGCGCCTCGTAGAGGGCCCGTTAGCGCGTGCGACCGCTCCGAAAAGCGGGTCGGGCGTCTAGCGCTTCAGACGGCGTCATCGGTATCGGACACGCTTCGCCCGATGATTTTCGCCGGAAACGGTTCGCGGCGCGGTCCCGCGCCGCGCCCAGCATTTGGATGCGACCCCATATCGCTTCGCTGTTGCTTCGGCGCGACACGCTCGAGCAGGGCTCGTTGTTCAGGCGGAATCTCGTAGTCCCAGCCGTATCGGCTCAACTGCAGGCTCTGCGCGATGCGCAGCGCGGGCTCCATGAAGCGGACGGCCGCGGCGGGCTCGTAGCGCTCGCAGACCGTATCGAGGAAGAGGTGCAGCCAGCGGCTAAAATGCCGCGGCTCGATGCCCTCGAGTGGCTGATGGGCCTGCTGGACGTTGCCGCGATAGAGCTTGTCTCCCAGCACGAGGCTGCCCCAGAACCTGCACATCTTCGGCAAGTGGTCGTCCCATCGACCGTGCAGGACGGAATCGAAGACAGGGCCGAGCAACGGGTCGGCCCGGACCCGGTCGTAAAACGCGTAGACGAGTTCGCGGATGTTGGTTTCGCTGGGTTCGGCGTAGCGTGCGGTAGCCGCGGGCTTTGCCGTTGTGGGCGCTGAAGCGTCGGAGTGAGTCGGGGCCGTCATATCGAAGGGAACAATGCGGGAAGACGAGCGGCAACAAAGGGTGACGCGCCGCTACGCCCGGACCATACTGCGAGAGTTGCCCGAAAAGCGCACCGATCGAGTGCGTTCTCGCCTGAAGGTGTATATAAAGTACATGTTAAGTTTAAGCTGACCGGCATACAACCCTTTCCCGAGAGCGGTTTTTTTGCCACGGAGCATTCGCCGGCTTTTGCCCGCGTCACCAGAGTTTTCGAATGAGACTGACTGACTATACCGATTACGCGCTGCGCGTGATGCTGTTTCTCTCGCTTCATCGCGATGGTCTTTCGACGATTCAGGACATTTCGGATGCTTATGGAATCTCGAAAAATCATTTGATGAAAGTCGTCCAGCGGCTCGGCGAGCTTGGCTGGATCGACACGGTCCGCGGGCGCCATGGCGGCCTGAAACTGAATGAGCGATCGCTCGGTTTGACGATCGGGCAAGTCGTGCGAGCAACGGAAACCGATTTCGCGCTCGTCGGCTGCTTCGAACGCGAGAGCAGTGAAGTCCGGCCATGTGTGATCGAGCCGCGTTGCCGGCTCAAGCAGGTCTTCAAGGCGGCGCACGATGCATTTCTCGCGGAACTCGACCGCCATACGCTCGGCGAGCTCGTGGAGCCCGAAGCGGCGCCGCTTGCGGCGCTGCTCGGCTTGCGTGCCGAGGTCGCCGTCCCGATCACGGGGCTCATCCGTCCCCTCGCGAACGGAGCTCGCGACACGTGACTTGATCACGTGCGCTTGAAAGAAGCGCTGCGCGCCTCATCTTGGGGGTAGTCCAAAATTGGAGGTCTCTTGATGAGAATCGACAAATTCACTACCAAATTCCAGGAGGCGCTGGCCGACGCGCAGAGCCTTGCCGCGGGCCGCGGTCAGCAATACCTGGAGCCGCTGCACGTGCTCGCGGCGTTGATCGCTCAAGAGGACGGCTCGGCGCGCTCGCTGCTTTCGCGTGCGGGCGTTCACGTGCAGGCGCTGCAAACCGCGCTCAACGATGCGATCGCACGCCTGCCGCAGGTACAGGGGACCGATGGCAACATTCAGGTGAGCCGAGAGCTCGCCGGCCTCTTGAACCAGGCCGACAAGGAAGCGCAGCAACTCAACGATACCTACATCGCGAGCGAGATGTTTCTGCTTGCCGTCGCCGACGACAAAGGCGAGGCGGGGCGGCTCGTGCGCCAGCATGGCCTGACGCGCCGCGCGCTCGAAACGGCGATCGTGGCCGTGCGCGGCGGCGCGCAGGTGCATAGCCCCGATGCGGAAAGCCAGCGCGAAGCGCTGAAGAAATACACGATCGATCTCACCGAGCGCGCGCGGGCGGGCAAGCTCGATCCGGTCATCGGCCGCGACGACGAAATTCGCCGCGCGATCCAGATCCTGCAGCGGCGGACGAAGAACAATCCGGTTCTGATCGGCGAGCCGGGCGTCGGCAAGACGGCTATCGTCGAAGGGCTCGCGCAGCGGATCGTCAACGGCGAGGTGCCCGAACCGTTGAAGAGCAAGCGCGTGCTGTCGCTCGATATGGCCGGGCTGCTCGCGGGCGCCAAGTATCGCGGCGAATTCGAGGAGCGCTTGAAGGCGGTCCTCCATGACATCGCTCGCGACGAGGGTCAGACAATCGTCTTCATCGACGAGATTCATACGATGGTTGGCGCCGGCAAGGCCGAGGGTGCGATCGATGCGGGCAACATGCTGAAGCCCGCGCTGGCGCGCGGCGAGTTGCACTGCATCGGCGCGACGACGCTCGACGAGTACCGCAAGTACATCGAGAAGGACGCGGCGCTCGAGCGGCGCTTCCAGAAAGTGCTCGTGGACGAACCGACCGTCGAGGCGACGATCGCGATCCTGCGCGGTTTGCAAGAGCGCTACGAATTGCACCACGGCGTCGAGATCACCGATCCGGCCATCGTTGCCGCGGCCGAGCTTTCGCATCGTTACATCACCGATCGTTTCCTGCCCGACAAGGCCATCGACCTCATCGACGAAGCCGCTTCGAAGATCAAGATGGAGATCGATTCGAAGCCCGAGGAGATGGACCGGCTCGACCGGCGCCTGATTCAGCTGAAGATCGAGCGCGAAGCGGTCAAGAAGGAGAAGGACGAGGCGTCGCAAAAGCGGCTGCAATTGATCGAAGAGGAAATCGAGCGGCTCAATCGCGAGTATTCGGATCTCGAGGAAATCTGGACGGCCGAGAAGGCTGCCGTGCAGGGTAGTGCTCAGTTGAAGGAAGAGATCGACAAGACGCGAGCCGAAATCGCGCGCTTGCAGCGCGAAGGCAAGCTCGAAAAGGTTGCGGAATTGCAGTACGGCAAGCTCCCGGAGCTCGAAACGCGGCTCAAGCAGGTGACGCAGGCCGAGGCGAAGGAGCAGCACAATCCGTCGCGGCCGCGGCTCTTGCGCACGCAGGTCGGTGCCGAGGAGATCGCCGAGGTTGTTTCTCGAGCGACCGGTATCCCCGTGTCCCGGATGATGCAGGGAGAGCGCGAGAAGCTGCTGCAGATCGAAGCGAAGCTTCACGAGCGCGTCGTCGGGCAAGACGAGGCGATCAGTGCCGTCGCCGATGCAATCCGCCGCTCGCGCGCCGGCCTCGCAGATCCGAATCGGCCGTACGGCTCGTTCCTGTTTCTTGGTCCGACGGGTGTCGGCAAAACCGAGCTTTGCAAAGCGCTCGCGGCGTTCCTTTTCGATTCCGAGGAGCACTTGATTCGTATCGACATGAGCGAATTCATGGAGAAGCACAGCGTCGCGCGGCTCATTGGCGCGCCGCCCGGCTATATCGGCTACGAAGAGGGGGGGTATCTGACCGAGGCCGTGCGCCGTAAGCCTTATAGCGTGATCCTGCTGGACGAGGTCGAGAAGGCGCACCCGGACGTCTTCAACGTGCTGCTGCAAGTGCTCGACGATGGCCGCATGACCGACGGTCAAGGACGCACCGTGGATTTCAAGAACACGGTGATCGTCATGACGTCGAATCTCGGCTCGCAAATGATCCAGGCGATGTCGGGACAGCCGCAGGAGGAAATCAGAGAGGCGGTCTGGAACGAGGTCAAGCAGCAGTTCAGGCCTGAGTTCCTGAACCGGATCGATGAAGTCGTCGTCTTCCATTCGCTCGACAGGAAGAATATCGAGGCGATCGCGAAGATCCAGCTCCAGCGCGTGCACGATCGGCTCGCGAAACTCGATATGCAGCTCGTCATTTCCGACGAGGCGCTCGAGCAGATCGCGAAGGTCGGTTACGACCCGCTCTTCGGTGCACGGCCGCTCAAACGTGCGATTCAGCAGGAGATCGAGAATCCCGTCGCCAAGCTGATCCTCGCGGGCCGGTTCGGGCCGAAAGACGTGATTCCGGTCGAGTTCGAGGACGGCAAGTTCTCGTTCGAGCGAGTCGTGCACTGACATCGCGGCGCAGGGGCTTTCTCGGGCGTTCCGAAAAGGGGGCCCGTTACGGGCCGGAGGCGGCCGGGCAGGCGATGCCCGGCCGCTTTTTTTCGCCCGATAGAAAATTGCGCGACTATTGGCGAGAAGCAGTTGACTTCGTGTGCACTCGAAGTCCTAACGTATGGGGGTGTCATGTCGGAAGCACTGACGATCGGCCGAATGGCCGCCGCGCTCGGCGTGTCTACGCACACGCTGCGCTATTACGAGCAAGCTGGGTTGCTGCTGCCTGTCTCGCGCACGAGTGCGGGCCACCGACTTTACGCGCGCGACGATATCGAATGGCTGCGGTTCGTCATGCGGCTCAAAGCGACCGGTATGTCGATCGGGGGCATGCAGCAGTTCGCCGCATTGCGCGCACGCGGTGAGAAAACGGTCGGCGAACGGCTCGCGTTGCTCATCGAGCATCGTGCGGCGGTGCTCGACGAGCTGCGGCAACTGGAAGCCAACCTGGCCGTAATCGACGAGAAGATCGCCCATTACCAGAGCCTCGCTCACGACATGACGGATCGGCGGTCCACGCCTCAACCTCACGACAAGGAATTGCGATGGCACAAACAGACAATCGAACCCACGACGAACGCTACGCCCGAGGATGGGCCAAGCTGAAGGAAATCGACGGGCATGCGGGCGAGCGCGTTGTCGAGTCGCTCGACCCGATCGCCCCCGATTTCGCTCGGCTCCTGATCGAATTCCCGTTCGGCGATATCTACAGCCGGCCGGCGCTCGACCTCAAATCGCGCGAAATCGCGACGATCGCGGCACTGGCCGCGCTCGGCAATGCCGCGCCGCAACTCAAGGTGCATATCGAAGGCGCGCTCAACGTGGGTTGCACACGTGAGGAAATCGTCGAAGTCTTTATCCAGATGGCCGTCTATGCCGGCTTTCCCGCGGCGCTCAACGCACTTTTTGCGGCACGTGACGTGTTTGCCGCGCGCGATGCTCAGGACTCTTGATCGACGGAGCTGACCGGCGCATCCGGGGTCCGTGTGCCGGCGACAACCGCTTCTTCTCGCGCGTAGCGCGCGCC
>JBCNPL010000140.1:0-6134 GCA_039593375.1 Paraburkholderia sp.
CACTTGCGAGCCGGGCGGCATCCGCTCGCTGAAATCGCCGATGAAGCGCGCGAGCGACTCCGGCTGATCGCTCTGCGCCGGCGGAACGTCGGGACTCGAAACGCTCACGACGCGCACACGCGGGGGCAACGGCGTGCTGCCCGCGCGAGCCACGTGCTCGCGCACGGCCTCGACGAGGAACACGGCCTCCTCGACCGCATAGCGCGCCTGCGAATGGTTCTTGTCCCACCGGAACATCAAGTAGCCGGCGAGATGCGAAGCGAGCAGTACCGCGACGACGAGCAGCGCAAGCCGTCCGAACAGCGAATCAATTGGCCGGCGCATTGGGTTCGCCGTTCGGCACGAAGACGTACCCGCGGCCGCGTACGGTCTGCACGAACCGCGGCGTCGACGGATCGGTCTCGAGGATGCGGCGCAAGCGCCAGACCTGCACGTCGATGCCACGGTCCGTGCCGTCATACTCGGGGCCATGCAGCAGCTCGAGCAGCCGCTCGCGCGTGAGCGTGCGCATCGGGTGATTGACGAAGATCTTGAGCAGCGCGAACTCGCTGCCCGAAAGCGTCAGCGGACGGCCGTCCATATTGAGCGTACGCGTCTCGAAGTCGAGCACGAAACGGCCGAACGCGAACGGCTCGCGCTGCTCGGGCGCGGCCGAAGGCACGGTGCGGCGGCGCCGCAGCACGGCCTGCACGCGCGCGAGCAGCTCGCGCGGGTTGAAGGGCTTGCCCAGATAGTCGTCCGCGCCGAGCTCGAGCCCGACGATCCGATCGACGTCGTCGGCGCGCGCCGTCAACATGATCACGGGAATGTCGTCACCGGCCGCGCGCAGCTTGCGCAGCGCGGTCAGCCCGTCGACGCCCGGCATCATCAGATCGAGCACGATGAGATCGGGACGCTCGCGCTCGAGCCGGCGCTCGAGGTTCGCCGCGTCGTGCAGCACCGACACTTCGATCCCCTGCCGCACGAGATAGTCGCGCAGCAGGTCGCGTAGTTCGGCGTCGTCGTCGACGATAAGGATTTGCGTGGTCATGGGCGAAAGTGTAGCGCGAGCCGCGCTCGCCCCGGAAAGCCGCCGCCTGACGAAAGGGTTACGGAACGTTACCGCCAAACCTGCGCGTAACCGCGCGTAAACACCCCCTGGGATGGCGTAACACGTCGCTCGCGGCCGATGGCTAGCCTAATCGACAACGAAGGCCGCTCCGCTTGCGCCTTCGCGTGAGCGACGTTTCTCATTCATAGATAGGAGTTGTCGATGAACCCGATTTTCCGTACGACGGCACGCTACCTGGCCGTGGCATCCACCGCGCTCGCCGTCACGTTCGGCGCCGCGTACGCGGCCGGCGACGGCATGCCGGCGGGCAATGCCGGCATGCAAGGCTGGCATCGCGGCGGGATGATGCATCAGCTGGAAGCGCTGCACGCGCAATTGCACCTCACCCCCGAGCAGGAGCAGAAGTGGCAGAGCGCTCTTGCGACGATGAAGCAGAACCACGAAGCAATGCACGCCAGCCACGAAAAAATGCGGCAGCAGTTCAAGGCCGCCGAACAGCAGCCGATCCTCGACCTCGACGCGCTCCATGCCGCCCATCAGCAGGCCGAGCAGCAGAACGCGCAGCTGCGCGAGCAGACGGCCACGGCCTGGCTCGCCTTCTACGACAGCCTGAACGACCAGCAGAAGACGACCGTCAGCACCGAGCTCAAGCGCCATTTCGCAAAAATGGAGGCCCGGCACGAGAAGATGCATGAACGCTGGGAGAAGCGCCACGACGGCGCAGCCGCGAGCAGCCCCTCGACGAGCCAGTAAGCCACCGCGTCGGTTCGGGCTCTCGCCTCCCGCCCGGCACGGGGCCGGGCAGCTAGAGACTGGCCGCCTCGGCTGTGCCGCCGGCAACGCCGCGCCCCTTCGGGCCGCGGCGTTTTTTATTCGAGGCCCTCGAGCCGTCCTTGACCCTAGAGGTTCGCCGCAGTGGCGCGCCGATCCGCTTCGGGTAAAATACCGCGCTTTTCGGATGTCTGAACCGCACCAAAGCCTGAGCCATGGCGCACGGCGGGACGCATTCGACGTTCGACCGTAGGCCGCGCTCGCGGCGGGCCTTTTTTGGCCGGCTAGAATCTGCGCGTCGCGCGCACCCCTCGCGCGCCGCCAAGGACTACAACTCCAGACCATGTTTCTTCAAGGCTACGGCCCGCAGATCCTCGCGGGCACCTGGCAAACCGTCAAGCTCGCGATCCTTTCGCTCGCGCTGGCGTTCGTGCTGGGCCTCATCGGCGCGGCGGCGAAGCTCGCGAAAAATCGCCTTGCGCACGGCCTCGGCACCGCTTACACGACGCTCGTGCGCGGCGTGCCCGACCTCGTGCTGATGCTGCTGCTTTTCTACAGCATTCAGATCTGGCTCAACAACCTGACGGATCTCCTCGGCTGGGATCAGATCGATATCGATCCGTTCGTGGCGGGCGTCATCGTGCTCGGCTTCATCTACGGCGCCTACTTCACGGAAACGTTCCGCGGCGCCTTCCTGTCGGTGCCGCGTGGGCAGCTCGAAGCGGGTGCCGCTTTCGGCATGACGGGCTGGCAGACCTTCTCGCGCATCATGTTTCCGCAGATGATGCGGTTCGCGCTGCCCGGCATCGGCAACAACTGGCAGGTCATGGTCAAGGCGACGGCGCTCGTCTCGATCATCGGCCTCGCCGACGTCGTCAAGGCGTCACAGGACGCCGGCAAGGGCACGCTGCGCTTTTTCTTCTTCACGCTGATCGCCGGCGCGGTCTATCTCGCGATCACGACGATCTCGAACCTCGTGCTGCTTTGGCTCGAAAAGCGCTATTCGATCGGCGTCCGCAAGGCCGAGCTATAGACCTCGCTGCAAATCCATGATCGAGCTCATTCACGACTACTGGCGCAATTACCTTTTCACCGACGGCTACCGCGCGACAGGACTCGTCGTCACTCTCTGGCTTCTCGTCGTCTCGATCGGCATCGGCTTTTGTCTTTCGGTGCCGCTCGCGGTCGCGCGTGTCTCGAAAAACCGCGTGCTCGCCGGCGCCGTCTGGCTCTACACCTATATCTTTCGCGGCACGCCGCTTTACGTGCAGTTGCTGCTCTGCTATTCGGGCATCTACAGCCTCGAAGTCGTGCGCTCGCACGCGCTGCTCAACGACTTCTTTCGCGACGGCATGCATTGCACGCTGCTCGCGTTTACGTTGAACACCTGCGCCTACACGACCGAAATCTTCGCGGGCGCGATCAAGGCGACGGCCTATGGCGAAATCGAAGCGGCGCGCGCCTACGGCATGTCGCGCTTCACCGTCTACCGGCGCGTGATCCTGCCGTCGGCGCTGCGCCGTGCGCTGCCGCTCTACAGCAACGAAGTGATCCTCATGCTGCATGCGACGACGGTCGCGTTCACGGCAACGGTCCCCGACATTCTCAAGATCGCGCGCGACGCCAACTCGGCCACCTACATGTCGTTCCAGTCGTTCGGCATCGCCGCGCTGCTCTACCTTGCGATCTCGTTCGCTCTCGTCGCGCTCTTTCGCCGCGCGGAACGGCGCTGGCTCGCGTTTCTGCGGCCGCAAGGCAAGTAACAAGGCAAGTAATCCGGACCCTCCCCGATGCACAAGCTCTTCATCGACGAACTCCACAAGCGCTACGGCGACCATGAGGTGCTGAAAGGCGTCTCGCTCAAGGCGAACGCGGGCGACGTAATCAGTGTCATCGGCTCGTCGGGCTCCGGCAAGAGCACGATGCTCCGCTGCATCAACTTTCTCGAGCAGCCGAGCGCGGGCCGCATCTTCGTCGACGGCGAGGAAGTCCGCACGAGCAAGGACAAGGCGGGCGCACTGCGGGTCGTCGACCAGAAGCAGCTTCAGCGCATGCGCACGAAGCTCGCGATGGTGTTCCAGCACTTCAATCTGTGGGCGCATATGTCGGTGCTCGAGAACGTGATCGAGGCGCCGCTCCATGTGCTCGGGCTCTCGCGGCGCGAGGCCGAGGAGCGCGCGCGCAGCTACCTGGAGAAGGTGGGCCTCGCGCCGCGGCTCGAGAAACAGTACCCATCGCATCTGTCGGGCGGGCAGCAGCAGCGCGTGGCGATCGCGCGCGCACTCGCGATGCATCCCGACGTCATGCTTTTCGACGAGCCCACCTCGGCGCTCGATCCCGAGCTCGTCGGCGAAGTGCTGAAGGTGATGCAAAAGCTCGCCGAGGAAGGCCGCACGATGATCGTCGTGACGCACGAGATGGGCTTCGCGCGCAACGTTTCAAATCACGTCGTGTTTTTGCACCAAGGGCGGATCGAGGAGGAAGGCAAGCCTGCGGAGGTCTTCGGCAATACGCGCAGCGAACGGCTCAAGCAGTTTCTATCGGGCAGTCTCAAGTAAGGGGGCTTGCGGGGGCTTCGGCGCCGGCAACCCTGCTCCGCGGCCTGTTGCGGCCGACTACAGCAACGACATCGAGGGCGCTTGCGGCGCCCTTTGTCATTTCCGTTTTCCGCTTTTCGTCCTTACGTTTTTTCGCGATTCCCGCCTCTTCACGGCGCGGCTCGCGCTTATAACGCTGTCTCGCCGGGCAGTCAATACCGGGATTCCTTGACTCAACACCAAAAGCCCCCCAAACCCCTTATTCCACAAGGCTTGGCGCCCTCTTTACTGGGGTGCTGCAGTGCAGCGGACCACAATAGTATTGCAATTTAGAGACAGGACGCTAGCAGGACTACGATTTCTTTCGCCAGGCAAGTGTATTTTTGCTAAATTAGTAACCAAAGTAGCAAAACGCAGTGCTGCAAATGTAGTTTTACTCCAAACAAGGAGACGCCGCGCTGCCATAACAGCGGACCGGAACGCTGAGAGCGGAGAAGCCCCCGCGTGTTCCGCAGCGATCTCCCTGAGTACGGATTCCCGCCCATGCGCCTGACAACGCCTGGGCGCTATTCGCAGTAGTGGCTTCACTTTTTGACAGGGTAACGGAGGAGAAGATGAAGAAAGCATTGCTCGCCGCAGCGCTGATGTCTGCTGGCGTGATCGCACATGCGCAAAGCAGCGTAACGTTGTACGGGCGCCTCGACGCTGGCCTTGAGTACATCAGCGGCCTGCCGAACAACTCCTATACGGGTTCGGTCTCGCGTTGGCGCGCAGAAAGCGGCGACTGGGGCACGAGCCTCTGGGGCTTGAAGGGCGCTGAAGACCTTGGCGGCGGCACGAAGGCGGTCTTCCAGTTGGAAGGCTCGTTCAGCACCGTGAACGGCAACCTCGGCTCTTCCGGCTCCATCTGGAATCGCTGGGCGACGGTCGGTTTCTCGAACGTCAACTACGGTACGTTCCTCTTGGGCCGCGAGCTCTTCATCTCGAACGGCGTGTGGGATTTCGATCCGTTCGGCCAGTCGAACTGGTCGTCGGCTTCGCTCGTACGTGGACGCAACTGGCCGCAGTCGAGCAACAACATTTCGTATCAGTCGCCGAAGTGGGCCGGGTTTGACGTCTACGGCCAATACGCCCTGTCGAACGCCACGAGCTGGAACGGTAACGGCACGACGTCGCAAGGCCGTGAAGGCGGTCTGCAGATCACCTACACGAACCCGCTCTTCCAGGTTCGCGGCATCTATGACGAAATCCGCAACCCGGCGAACGGCCTGTTGAGCGGTGGTGACGGCGCCTTCTCGTTCTCGCGCGAGTACACGGCAGCCGCCAACGTGTTCCTCGGACCGTTCAAGATTCAGGGTGCGTATCAGGCAATCCGCACGTCGGGCTTCAAGGCTGGGGCCTCGGCTCCGACCTCGCTCGATCATGAGTGGGGCGGCATTACCTGGCAGGCAACGCCGGCTGCAGCCGCCATCGCTGCCGTCTATCACGTCAACGCCAACAACGGCTTTGGCAATGCGACGATCTATACGATCGGCGGCACTTACAACCTGTCGAAGCGCACCTTGCTCGACCTGCAAATCGCGACGGTTCGCAACAGCAAGACGGCCAACTTCGGGCTGGACGCGAACACGTTCGGTGTGGGTGGTACGGGCAACCCGAACGTGTCGCCTGCAGGCAGCTATGACGAGAACCCGCTGCCTGGCCACAGCCAGACGGGTGCCTACGTCGGCATCCAGCACGTGTTCTAATCGAACGACGTAGCGAACCAAACAGCT
>JBCNPL010000141.1:0-6122 GCA_039593375.1 Paraburkholderia sp.
CCTTTGTCTTTCCAGTCGGGGATGAGCTCGGTAATCGCGCGCGGATCCATGACCGCGCCCGACAAAATATGCGCACCGATTTCCGACCCCTTTTCGAGCACGCATACGCCGAACTCGACGCCCTTTTCCTGCGCCAGCTGCTTGAGCCGGATCGCGGTCGACAGGCCGGCGGGGCCGCCGCCTACGATCACGACGTCATATTCCATCGACTCGCGCGGACCGTATCGCTCGATCATCGTAGCGTGCTGCATGCCTCAACGCTCCGCCGCATCGATTGCGATAGAAACGAGACGTGCACCTGGGCCCATTGCGCGCAGGTCGATTTCTTCGCGCCGTCCGTCGATCCAGATGCCCGTCATCGGCTGAAGCGACACACCGTTGAGCAGCGCGCTCGCCAGGCTCCATTGTCCGGCGATGCACAAGATGAGATGCGTGGAAGCCGCCGTGATCCGCAGCGAGTGCGATGCGACATTAACGCTGGCGTGGCAAGCGCCGCGCCGCGTCATGACATTCAGCACGTCCACGGGCCGGGCCGGCACACTGGCCCATATCAGCAGATCGCCAGGGAACCGCACGGGCTGCCCCGGGCGCGCGAACCACGCTCCATCTTGCGAATGCAGATCGACAGCGCCGTCGTCGAGCAACAGCAGCGTGCGATCGAGACCGGGAAACCGCGAGAACTGTGCGGGGCCGTTTAGGGTAGCCAGGCTGACCCGCCAAACGAGGCGGCCGTCGTCGCTTGCCCGTTTCGCGATCGTGCGCGTGGTGCCGCCTCCGTTTGCCCATGCTTCGGGCGAAAGCCGCGCGCAGTCGAAGAAATGAATCGAATGCTGGGAAGGCGGCTTGCCGGAATCCGCCGATGGACGAAACGCGATGCTTTGCTTCTCCGGATTCGTCACGTTCGTCATGAAGGGCTCCGTGCGCCGGCATACGCTTCCATTTCGCGCATCGTCTCGAACAGATCGCCCACGAGTCCGAAGTCGGCGACGGAAAAGATCGGCGCGTCGGGGTCTTTGTTGACGGCGACGATGACCTTCGAATCCTTCATGCCGGCCAGGTGTTGAATCGCACCGGAGATGCCGAAGGCAAGATAGACATCGGGCGCAACGGTTTTGCCGGTCTGCCCGACCTGAGACGAATTGGGCGCGTAGCCGGCATCGACGGCGGCACGCGATGCACCCAACGCCGCGCCGATGCGCTCGGCGAGCGCGCCGAGCCGCTCCATGTTTTCTTTCGATGCCAGACCGCGCCCGCCTGCCACGACGATGCGTGCGGTCGACAGATCGTGGCCGGCCTGCTCCGTGCTCTGGAGCTCGATGAGTTTCGTTTTTTCAAACGCAGGCAAAGCATCGAGTGTCACGATGGACGCGCCGCCGCCCATGCGTGCGACAGGAGCGAACGACGACGCGCGAAATGTCGCAAACGTGAGTGCGCTTTCGCTTGCCACGGTCGCCTGCACGCTGCCTGCATAGAGCCCGCGCACGAAGCGGCCTTCGTTTGCGAACCCGATCACGTCGGCGAGAAACGCGCTGGCGGTCAACGCGGCCGCGCGCGGAAACGCGCCGCGAGCGAGCGGCCGATGGGGGGCGGCAATCAGCGAATAGCCGGCGCTAACGGCATGCAATTGTGCTGCGAGCATCTCCGGCGTGACCATACCGGCGCCGTCGAAGCGGCTGCAGATCACGCGCTCCACACCGGGAATCCGCGCGGCCTCGTTCGCGCTTTCGGCGTCGACCGCGAGCACATCGAGAGACGTTCCTTGCTGCAAGACCGCGCCGATGACGCGTAATGCGGCGTCGCTGATCGCGCCGTGATCCGATTCAGCCAGTACCAGGGTCTTCATGCGACGGCTCCTGCACGATCGAATACACGATGCGCCGCGAGCGCTTCGAGCAGCGCGGCCGTATCCGCGACCTTGATGCCCGCCTGCCTGGCAGGCGGATCGCGCAGCTCGACGATCCGGCTTTGCGGCGCGAGGCCGACGCCGAGGGTGGCCGCATCGAGCGTCGTCAAGGGTTTCTGCTTGGCCTTCACGATGCTCGGCAAGGTGACGCGTCGCGGTTCCGCAAGACGCAGGTCGGCGCTGACGACGGCCGCGCCGTCGAGCTGCCAGGTCGCCGTACCGGCGGCGTCGCCGCAGGTGACACGCCAGCCGGCGTCGTGCGCTTCGATGGCGCTCGCGTCGAGCGCCTGCGGCCAGTCGAGCAGGCCGGCGAGCATCGCGGCGACTCCGCCCGTGTCGTCGTCGATGGCCTGTTTGCCGCAGAGCACGAGGCCGAAACCATCATGTGCCGACAGATATGCGCGCAGCAGGCGGGCGACGGCGAGAGAGTCCAGCGTCGAGTTGGCCGCGCCCGTGTCGAGCAGGACCGCCTGGTCGGCGCCCATGGCGAGCGCCGTGCGCAGCACGTCTTGACTATGGGTCTGCCCGCAGGTGATGACAGTCACCTGCGCGGCGTGGCCAGCCTCCTTCAGTTGCAACGCTTTTTCCAACGCGCATTCGTCGAATGGATTGATCGACATTTTCAAGCCGTTGGTGTCGACGATGCCGCCGGCGGTGACTCGCACGCGCACGTTCGGATCGACCACGCGCTTGACGGGAACGAGAATGTTGATGGACATGGTCTTCTCCAGAAACGTCACGGTGGCTCAGGACACCGCGCCCGAACCGTATTTGCCGACCAGCAGCGCGCCCGTCGTGAAGCGATCGAGTGCGTACGGCGCGAGCGATACCTCAGTGGGCTGACCGAGCGCATGCTGCGCCAGCAGTCTGCCGACGCTTGGCGACAGCTTGAAACCGTGACCCGAGAAGCCGAACCCGACGACGAGGCCCTCGATATCGCCGACGCCGCCGAGCACCGGATTCCAGTCGGGCGTCACGTCGTAGACGCCGGTCCACGACGAGGCGAGCCCCGCCGTCTCATAGGCGGGAAAGCGCTCGGCGACTTGCGCGCCGACCTCGGCGATATAGTCGAGCGAGATTTCGCCCTGTTCCGTTTCCGGCGCATTGAGCGTTTCGCCGACCACGCCTTCGGACACCAGCATCTGGCTGCCGCCGTAACTGCGGAAATACAGCATGCCGGGCGAACCGAGATCCTTGAAGGCGGGCATGCCGAACGTGTACGCGCTGGTCTCGCAGTCGAGGGCGAGCACCGTGTGGCGCTCGGGTTTCACGGGCAGCGGCACGCCGATCCAGGAAGCCAGCTCGGGCGTCCAGATATTTTGCGTGCTGATGAGCGTGCCGCAGCCGAAGCGGCCGGCGCTCGTCTCGACGCCTGTCACGCGGCGGCCGTCGCGGATCACGCCCGTCACAGTCACGCCTTCCATGATTTTCACGCCGCGGCGGCGCGCCGATTTGGCAAAGCTCGTCGCGACGAGGTAAGCGTCGGCGAAACCGGCCTCGGGTTCGAATCCAATGAGTGCGGCGTCGTCGAACTGCGCGATAGGCAGCCGCTCTCGCGCTTCGCCTCGGCTCAGCAATTGCACTTCGATGCCCATCTCCTGCTGCGCGGCGAGCGACGCGCGCAGCGGTTCCAGCTTGTCGCCTTCGGGCGAGCAGATCAGGTAGCCGCACTTGACGAGTCCGCACGACGCTTCGTCGTCGCCGACATACTCGGCGAAGTTGTTGAACGCCCGCCACGACGAGCGTGCGAGCTTGACGTTCTGGCGTACCGAATAATGCGTGCGCAGCAGGCCGGACGACTGCGACGTCGTGCCTGCGCCGATCGTGCCGCGCTCGAGGACCAGCACGCTCTGCGCGCCGGCGGCGGCGAGATGGTGCGCGACCGACGCGCCGATCGCGCCGGCGCCGATTACGACGAAATCGTAGTGGCTCATGGAGATATCCGTAGCATGAACAGGCCCTAGGGCAATGGAGCGGATTCTAGGAAGCCGAAATGCGCGGAAATTTTGTATTAGGCAAACTTATGGCGTGCCCCCGAAATTGCTCATCGTCAGTACGGGCCGGATTTTGACCACGCAGCATTCGACATCGTCGCGCGGCATTCGGTGAACGCCGCGGACACAGGAGTCACGATGAGACGAACTCAAACGCCGATCGATCTGCGCGCGCTGCAGGCCTTTGTCGCCGTATGCGAAACGGGCTCGATGACGGGCGCGGCGAAGCAGCTGGGCGTGAGCCAGAGCGCGATCAGTCAGGCGGTGTCGGCGCTCGAGCGCGATCAGGGGATGACGCTGTTCGATCGCGAGAGCCGCCCGCCGCGGCCGAATATTGCGGGGCGTGCGTTGCTCGAGCTCGCGGGTTCGCTGCTCGAGCATGCGCAGATGGTGAGCACGCGGGTCGGCGACGCGTCCCAAGCGGGCACCGTGCCGGTGCGGCTCGGTTGCGTCGATTCGTTCGCGGCGACAGTCGGGCCGGGATTGATTCGCGCGGTGTCGAATTCGGCGAGGCAGATCGCGTTGTGGTCGGGCCTCACGCCAGGGCTGTCGAAACAGTTGCACGACCGGGAACTGGATCTCGCCGTCTGCACGCAGACGACGCTGAACGATGCGCGCATCGTCGAAGTACCGCTCTTTTCCGAAGCGTTCGTTGTCGTGGTCTCACGAAGTCATCTCGCCGGCCGGCCGCAGGTCGACTGGCGCACGCTCAGCAAGGAGTTGCCGCTGATCCGCTACACGGCGCGGTCGGTGATCGGCCAGCAAGTTGAACGATTCGCGCGACATCTCGGCATCGACAGCCCGCGCCGCTACGAATTCGACGCGACCGATCCGTTGCTGAGTCTGGTGGCAGCCCGGCTGGGCTTTGCGATCTCGACACCGTTGTGCCTGTGGCAAGCGCGGCACTATCTGGAAGAGATCGCCGTCCTGCCGCTCCCGTCCGGGCGGCTCGGGCAGCGCGACTTCTTCCTGTTGCACCGGCAGGGTGAGTGGGACGCTTTCGCAAGCGAAATCGTCACGTTGACGCGGACGGTCATCGACCGCTCGATCCAGCCGGCATTGGCGCGCGCACTGCCGCAGCTCCCCGCCGATGCGCTGCGCTAGCGCCACCTATGGAAGGAGAACACGGATGAACGATCTCTATACGCTGCGAAGCGGCGAGGCGCCGCTGCTGATTTCGATTCCCCATCTGGGCAGCCGGATCCCTGCTGACCTTCAGCCGCTCTACACGGATCAGGCGCTTACCGTTGCCGATACCGATTGGCATCTCGATCGTCTCTACGATTTCGCCGCGGAATTGGGGGCGACGGTGCTCGGCGCGAAGCTGTCGCGCTATGTGATCGATCTCAACCGGCCGCCGAACGACGAGAGCTTGTATCCGGGACAAACCACGACGGGCCTGTGCCCCGCCGAAACATTCCGCGGCGAGCCGATCTACCGCGCCGGATGCAAGCCGGACGCGGCGGAGAAAGCGCGGCGCGTGGCGCGCTACTGGCAGCCCTATCACGACCGGCTGCGCGCGGAACTGACGCGTCTGCGCGAGCGTCACGCGCACGTCGTGCTATGGGAGGCCCATTCGATTGCGAGCGTGCTGCCGCGCCTCTTCGACGGAAAGCTGCCGGACCTGAACCTCGGAACGCAGGACGGCCGCACCGCCGCGTCCGCCTTGGAGGAGGCCGCCGTTGCCGCCGCAGCCGACAGCCCGCTCAGCTGGGTCGCGAACGGGCGCTTCAAGGGGGGCTATATCACGCGTCATTTTGGATCGCCCGGCAACGGCGTGCATGCAATCCAGCTCGAGATGTGCCAGTCGACCTACATGAGCGAGCAAGCGCCATTCGCCTATGACGAGGCGCGAGCGGCGTTCGTGCAGCCGGTACTGCGCCGGATGATCGAGCGTGTCTTGCGCGCGGCGACGACTTTATAAGTCGGGCTGATACACCGTCGTAACCCGCCTTGCCGTTTCAGTGCGCTTTTGCACCGCAATCACGATCCGGCCGCACCGCGGGCAAGCAGCAGCAAAGTAGTCTGGAAGACAAGAAGGACCGCAGTTCGCCGCCGGTGTTTATTGACAGGAACTTTTGATTCTTAGCGATAAACGTGGCATGGACGTTGCATTGCAGTTGAAAAGTTGGCTGGGGTGCGCCGTTCACTCGGCGGCAGGCTGCGAATAGACGAAGATCGACAGGAACTGGATCGGCGTCTTGATCAAGCGTTCGGGGCCGTGC
>JBCNPL010000142.1:0-6122 GCA_039593375.1 Paraburkholderia sp.
TCTCGAGGATCGACATGCGCGCGAAGATCCCCCGCCCCTCCGGCACCATGGCCAGACCGCGCTTGAGCAACTCGTGCGCCGAGATTCCTTTGATCGACTGCCCCTGATACTCGATGTCGCCGGCCGAATAGGGCTTGAGACCCGTGATCGCCTTCATCGTCGTGGTCTTGCCCGCGCCGTTCGCGCCGATCAGCGTCACGAGCTCGCCCTGGCCGACTTCCATGTCGACGCCCTTCACCGCCTGAATGCCGCCGTAGTTGACTTGCAGGCCCTTGATTCTCAACATTGCCGTAGCCATCAGTGGACCCCCGCGCCCAAATATGCCTCGATCACCTTCGGGTCCTTCTGCACATCGTGCGGCAGCCCCTCGGCGATCACCTTGCCGTAATCGAGCACCGTCATGCGGTTGCACAGGTGCATCACCAGCTTCACGTCGTGCTCGATCAGCAGGATCGTGCGCCCATCGCCACGAATCTTCTCCAAGAGCCGCGTGAGCTCGAGTTTCTCCGTCGCGTTCATCCCCGCGGCCGGCTCGTCGAGCGCCAGCAGCTTCGGATCGGTCGCCAGCGCCCGCGCGATCTCGAGCCGCCGCTGGTGCCCGTACGACAGGTTGCGCGCCGTATAGTCCGCGTACTGCAGCACGCCCACGTACTCGAGCAGTTCGAGCGCGCGCTCCCTGATCTCGCGCTCCTCCTGACGCTCGGCCGGCGTCTGGAACACCGCGCCGAACAGCCCGTGCTTCGTGCGCACATGGCGCCCCACCATCACGTTCTCGAGCGCCGTCATCCCGCCGAACAGGCGAATGTTCTGGAACGTGCGCGCAATGCCCGCTTCCGCCACCTGATACACCGCCGTCGGCGTGTACGGCTTGCCGTCGAGCACGAAGTCGCCCGAGTCCGGCGTATACAACCCCGTAATCACATTGAAAAACGTCGTCTTGCCGGCCCCGTTCGGCCCGATCAGACCGTAGATCTGCCCTTCCTCGATCGTCAGCCCGACGTCCGAGAGCGCCTGCAGGCCGCCGAAACGCTTGTTCACGCCCTTGACGGACAAACGAATGTCTTTACTCATGAAGTTTTCTCCTGCCGGGCTTTAGGCGCGTACCGGCTTCTTGCCGTTGCGCCGCGCCAGTTTCGCGATCTTGTCCTCGTGCTTCGCCGCGGGCCACAAGCCCTCGGAGCGGTACAGCATGATGAGCACCATCGCGAGGCCGTAGAGCAGTTGGCGGATCACTTCCGTATCGATGATCTGGTGGCCGAAGAGCCAGTGCTGCAGCGGCCCCATCGTCGAGCGCAGGAACTCGGGGAACACCGCGAGCAGCACCGCGCCGAGAATGACGCCCGGAATATGGCCCATGCCGCCCAGCACCACGCACGCGAGCACCACGACCGATTCCCAGAACGTGAACGACTCGGGCGATACGAACCCCTGGAAGCCCGCGAACATCGCCCCCGAGAGCCCGCCGAACGAAGCGCCCATGGCGAACGCAAGCAGCTTCACGTTACGCGTGTTGATCCCCATGGCCTTCGCGGCGATCTCGTCCTCGCGGATCGCCGCCCAGGCGCGGCCGATTCGCGAGTGCTGCAGCCGCGTGCACACCCACACCGTGAGCAGTGCGCAGAGCACGAACAGGTAGTAATAGAAATAGACGGAGGTGATTTGCACGCCGAAGAACGTGTGCGTCTGCGAGAGGCTGAAGCTGGCGACGTGCACCGGATCGATGCCGGTGATCCCTTGCGGCCCGTTCGTGATGTTGACAGGGCGATCGAGGTTGTTCATGAAGATACGCACGATCTCGCCGAAGCCGAGCGTCACGATCGCCAGATAGTCGCCGCGCAGGCGCAGCGTCGGCGCGCCGAGCAGCACGCCGAAGAACGCCGCGAGCGCCATCGCGATCGGCACGACGATGAAGTACGACAAGTGCATGCCGCCGGGCCAGATGTGGTTGAACCACTCGAACTGGTTCGCCAGGTGCGGCGACGTCAGCAGCGCCGCCGTGTAGGCGCCCACCGCGTAGAACGCGATATAGCCGAGGTCCAGCAGGCCGGCAAAGCCGACCACCACGTTCAGGCCGAGTGCCAGCATCACGTAGAGCATCGCGAAGTCGAGCACGCGCACCCAGTAGTTGCCCCCTGCCGAGCCGATGATGAACGGCGCCGCGATCACGAACGCCGCCGTGATCAGGCCGACGACAAGCGTCTTGCCCATGTTCCTCTCGGGAACCAGCGTCGTGGACGGCTCGATCGGTTGAATTGAAGTCATTTTTTGCTCCTTGCCTTACGCGCGGTCCGCGACACGCTCGCCGAGCAGGCCCGACGGACGGAACACCAGCACGATGATCAGTACGATGAAAGCGAACACGTCCTGATAGTTGCTGCCGAAGACGCCACCCGTGAGGTTGCCGATGTAGCCGGCACCCAACTGTTCGATGAGACCGAGCACCACGCCCCCGACCATCGCGCCCGCGAGGTTGCCGATGCCGCCCAGCACCGCCGCCGTGAACGCCTTCATGCCCGGAATGAAGCCCATGTAGAAGTGGATGTTGCCGTACTCGGACGCGATCATGACGCCCGCAAGCGCGGCAAGCGCCGAGCCGATCATGAACGTCGCCGAAATGACGAAATTGGGATTCACGCCCATGAGGCTGGCGACGCTCGGGTTTTCGGCGATCGCGCGCATCGCGCGGCCGAGCTTCGTCTTGTGCACGAGCAGCAAGAGGCCCGCCATCACGACGAACGCCGTCACGATGATCACGATTTCAGTCATCGATATCACGGCGCCGGGAGTCGTGTCGGTGGCCTTGATCACGTTGATCGGATCGGTCGACAGCAACTGCGGAAACGGCAGCGGATTGCGGCCCCAGATGATCATCGCGATCGTCTCGAGCAGAATCGAGACACCGATCGCGGTGATGAGCGGAGCGAGGCGCGGCGCGCGGCGCAACGGCCGATAGGCGGCACGCTCGATCACATAGCCGACCACCGCGCAGACGACCGCGGCGATCACGAGCCCGATGACGAGCGTGGGCACGTTGCCGAGTCCGGGAAAGTGGTTGTGCAGCACCGTGATGGCCGAGAGCGCGACCATCGCGCCGATCATCAGGACGTCGCCATGCGCGAAGTTGATGATGCCCAGAATGCCGTAAACCATGGTGTAGCCCAGTGCGATGATGGCATAGACACTGCCCAGCACCAGACCGTTGAGGATCTGCTGGATGAAGATATCCATTTAATGCTCCTTAGCCCGTGCGACTGGATTTCCGCCTTGCTTCACCGTAATGTGAACCATCGGCGAAAACCGCAACGGCACTGCGGGTACTGATAAAAAAACCGGTAAGGGTTGGCCGCCTCACACGCCGCTGATGCCGTGATCCGGCGATCGGCCCGACAAGGCGGATGCAAAAACGGCACCGTCGGGTATCCGGTGCCGTCGGGTTTCCCAGCTCGTTCCATCGAAAAAAACGACGCCCGCGCGGGCAAACGTCTCGCCAATGAATTCCGTCACGGCGGCCGCGTTTCGCGGCGTCAGGCGCATACGGGGCTCGCACCCCGGAAGCGTCCGGTTGTCGCCATATGCGGGCGAAACGGCAGATGCCGCCTCACCGGTGCTCGCCTCGCCGCGGGTGGTCTTGCCAAGCGCGGCGTAAGCAAACTGAACGTGCATTAACTCGGTCTCCTGCGCCTTCGAAAAACTGATGCCTGAAGGCCGCAAGACCTCTAGGACGGGCGCATTGTAACTCCAATTATCGGCTGGCCAAAAAGCCAGGCGGCAGGGTTTTCCTGCATTGCAACCTTTTTTTGAGGTAACTATCGCAATTGAATTGCAACTCGGTTGCAATCTCCTGACATCCGAACGGCGCAACCGAAGCGCCTGCGAACGCGGACACGACGCGATTTCTCAAAAAAAAAGCGCGCTCGCGGCGCGCTTTTTTGCGGGGACTGGCACTGCCGGCTAGCCGCCGGACTATCCGTCGCCGTCTGATTCAGGGGAGCGACAAGCCGCGGGGCAGCGGAAACGCGATGCTCTCCTCGATCCCCTCGAGCGCACGCACATTGCGCACGCCGAGCTCGCGCAGGCGCGCAATCACGGCTTGCGCGAGCACCTCGGGCGCCGACGCTCCCGCCGTCACGCCGATACGCCGCTTGCCGTCGACCCAGGCGGGATCGATCTGATCGGGCGAGTCGACCATATAGGCAGGCACGCCGCGCTTTTCCGCCACTTCGCGCAAGCGATTGGAGTTTGAACTGTTGGGACTGCCGACGACGATGACCACGTCGCATTGCGGCGCCATGAACTTGACGGCGTCCTGCCGGTTCTGCGTCGCGTAGCAGATATCCTGCTTCTTGGGCTCGCGAATCCCCGGAAAGCGAGCCTTGAGGGCGGCGATGATTTCCGATGCGTCGTCGACGGACAGCGTCGTTTGCGTGACGAACGCGATCCGGCTCGGATCGGCGAGTTCGAGCGCGTTCACGTCCTCGATGCTCTCGACGAGATACATGCCTTCGCGGCACTGCCCCATCGTTCCTTCGACTTCGGGGTGGCCGCGATGGCCGATCATGATGATGTCGAGCCCCTCTTGCCGCATCTTCGCGACTTCGATGTGCACTTTCGTGACGAGCGGGCAAGTCGCGTCATAGACGCGCAGCCCTCTCGCCTCGGCATCCTCGCGCACCGCCTTCGGCACGCCGTGCGCGCTGAAGACGACGGTGCTGCCGGGCGGAACCTCGTCGAGCACCTCGACGAAGATCGCGCCCTTCTTGCGCAAATCGTCCACGACGTAAGCGTTGTGGACGATCTCGTGACGCACGTAAATGGGGGCACCGTAGAGCTTGATCGCACGCTCGACGATTTCGATCGCGCGATCGACGCCCGCACAGAAGCCGCGCGGCTGCGCAAGCAGGATTTCGGCGTCCGCCGCGGCGAGAGAAGTGTCGGTGAGGCTCATGTCTTACAGAATCCCGATGATCTTGACTTCGAACGCCAACGCCTGCCCGGCGAGCGGGTGATTGAAGTCGAACAGTGCGGAGGTCTCGCTGACCTCCTTCAACACACCCGCGTAGCGGCCGCCGTCGGGCGCGTTGAACTCGATGACCTCGCCGGGGGTGAAATCGTCGTCGACCATGCCGTTTTCACGCAGCGTGGCAAGCGACACGCGCTGGACGAGATCCGGGTTGCGCTCGCCGAAGGCGACGCCGGCACCTAGCCGGAAGGTCGAATGGTGCCCCGTCTTCAACCCCACGAGAATGTTCTCGAGCGGCGGCGCGATCTGCCCGGCGCCGACGAGCAGCGTCGCCGGCTTGTCGCCGAACGTGCTGACGATATCTCCACCATCGGCGAGCGAAAGCCGGTAGTGAAGCGTCACATGGGAGCCGGATTTCACTTCGGAGATGTCGATGATGCTCATGAGGTAACTCGTTTCGTCGGGGCGCGATGCGCGCGGCGCGTGGAAGGAGAACGAAAGCGTTCGGAGGCCCGGCGCAAAGTCTCTATTGTAAGGCACCTTGCGGAGCGAGGCGGGGCCGGCCGAGGTTCGTTCGCCCTCGCCGCTTTCGCGACGACCCGCTGATATGCGGATGTGGAGAGTACGTATGGAATTTGGTTCCGCCATTGTTGAAACCGCCACGGCGGCCGAGCCGACGAAACCGCGGGAATTGCGCCCACCCGGCGACATGCCGCGGGAGCGGCTGCTGGAGCTGGGCCCGGGCGCGCTGTCGGACACCGAGCTGATCGCGCTTTTTCTCGGCTGCGGCGTGCCGGGTCACAACGTATTCGAGCTGTCGAACGCGCTGCTCGAGCGTTTCGGCTCGCTGCGCGCGATGCTCGATGCCGGCTCGGCGGATTTCGCCGGGCTGCGCGGCATCGGTCCGGCGAAAAAGGCGATACTGCTAGCCGTCTTCGAAATGGCGCGGCGCGCGCTCGCCGAAAAGGCCAGGGAGCAGCCTCTCGTCGATTCGAGCGCCGCTGTCGAGGACTACGTCCGGCTTCTGATCGGCACGCGCCCCTACGAGGTGTTTCTCTGTCTTTTCCTCGATGCGCGGCACCGTCTCATCGACAGCGAGGAGAGCTCGCGCGGATCGATCGCGCACATGGCCGTCTACCCGCGCGAGATCGTGCGCCGAGCG
>JBCNPL010000143.1:0-6114 GCA_039593375.1 Paraburkholderia sp.
CCCACGATGAAAGGTCAGCCACGGCAGCGAGGCAAATTCGCCGTGTTCACGCAAAAACTTGTCGGGGTCTCGGCTCAGCACGCTCACGTGCGCCGCCAACGCATCTCGGGCATTCGGATCGAGCGCAGCCAGATATCGAAGCACGGCCTTGCCGAAAAAACCCGTGCCCCCCGTGAAAAAGATCCGCCGCATAGCGTTATCGGAAGCGTCCGAAGCCTGGCGCAGCCTTCGCTCTTGTGTAGCCATCCGCATGACTCATCGAAATACAACACCGATGAACTGCTCGATTGCCGAGGCGGCGTAATCCAGCATTTCCTCGTTCAGGCCGGGGTAGACGCCGATCCAGAAGGTGTTGTTCATGACGATGTCCGTGTTCGCCAGGTCCGACGCGACACGATAGGTCCGACCCGCCATATACGGCTGCTTGATCAGATTCCCGGCGAAGAGAAGTCGAGTGCCGACCTTGCTTTGGTCGAGATAGGACAGAAGGTCGTTTCGTGCGACCGGCGCCGCTTCACGCAATGTAATGGGGAATCCGAACCACGACGGGTCGCTTCCCGGTGTCGCTTCCGGGAGGATCAGATAGTCCGCGGCGTCGGCGAGCCGTTCCCGCAAAAATGCGAAATTGCGACGTCGTTGCGCGATGAAGCCATCGAGGCGGTCGAGCTGCGCGAGCGCGCAAGCCGCCTGCATGTCCGTGATCTTCAGGTTATAGCCGAGGTGGGAGTACGTATACTTGTGGTCGTAGCCTTGCGGCAGCTGTCCGAGCTTCCAGCAAAAGCGCTTGCCGCAGGTATTGTCCCGGCCCGGCGCGCAGTAACAGTCTCGCCCCCAATCGCGGAATGATTCCGCAATGCGGCGCAATTCGTCGTTGTTCGTAAAGACCGCGCCGCCTTCACCCATCGTGATGTGGTGGGCCGGATAGAAGCTCAGCGTGCCGATATCGCCGAACGTCCCGACTTTTTTCCCATTGTAGGTAGCGCCGAGCGCGTCGCAGCAATCTTCCACGAGCCAGAGCCCGTACTTCTTGCAAAGCGCGGTAACGACCTCGAGATTGAACGGATTGCCCAGCGTGTGCGCGAGCATGATTGCGCGCGTCTTCGGACTGATTGCGGCTTCGATCCTCGCAGCGTCGATGTTGTAAGTCGGAATATCGACATCCACGAATACGGGTACCGCGCCGAACTGAAGGATCGGATTGACCGTCGTTGGAAATCCGGCGGCAACGCTGATGACTTCATCCCCCGGCCGAATCGCGCGCTCGCCGAGCGTCGGCGAAGTCAACGCGGAGAAAGCGACGAGATTGGCCGAGGACCCCGAGTTGACGGTGAGCACGTGACGCACACCGAGCACCTTGCCGAGCGCGGCCTCGAATTGCTCGTTGAAACGCCCGGTCGTAAGCCAGCCATCAAGCGAGGCCTCGACCATATTTTTCAACTCGCCGGCACCGATCACTTTGCCAGACGGCGGCACTGGCGTAGAGCCAGGCGAGAATGGCCGAGGCGCGCCGGTGAGTTGCGCATATTGCTCTACCAACGCAAGGATTTCGCGCCGCAAGGCTTCGGCAGTCATGCGATTGTTACCTCTTGGGACGATGCCGCAGCGTCACGAGTGCGCACGCCGCGAAGCTAAATCACTCGTCCGCTATGCTACAGACCGCCGAGCGCCGTTAAACCGCGAACAAAGGTCTCTTTTGCCGGTTATTCAGTTGCTGGCGCGTCCGTGGCCGAGGCCGAAGGCAAGCGCTCATCGATTCGCCTTGCGGCTTATAAGTCGCAAAAGATAGTTGGCGACTAACCCCCGCCCCCGAGCATCACCGACCTTCACGGAGCCCCACCGCCTCCTGCGCCAACACCGCATCCCGCTTGGCCAGCAAATGCGCGCGCAGAATTGCCCCCATGCGCTTGCCATCCCGCGCCTCGAGCGCGCGAATCATCTCCTCATGATCACGAATGGCGCTATCCCACTTCGGCGTCGAAAAGTTCGACCGGAACCGCAGCGCCTGCAACCGCCGATTCATCGACACATAAACCTGCCGAAGGGCCGTATTGCGCGCCGCCTCGTTGATCCGATCGTGAATGGCCTGATTACGTGCGTAGTACCCCGATAGGTCGTTCTGCTCGCGACACGCAAGCATTTCGTAATGAAGCGCCTTGATGGCCGCGAGCTCCGCGGCCGTGATGCGCTCGCAGGCGAGCTCGCCCGAGAACGCCTCGAGACCGCTCATCAGTTCGAACATCTCGCGGATCTCCGCCTCGGTCATCGTCGATACCGTCGCGCCGCGATTCGGCGAAATATCGACGAGCCCCTCGGCCGCGAGTACCTTGAGCGCCTCGCGCAACGGCGTGCGCGAAATGCCGAGCCGCTCGCAAAGCTCGCGCTCGTTGAGCTTCATCCCCGGCGCCAGCACGCCTTCGACGATGAAGGTACGAAGATGATCGACCACCATGTCGTGCAGACGCTGGCGCTCGACCTTCGGCAACAAGGGCACCACCTTGTCGCGCGGTGTGTCCGTCTCCTGCATACATTACTCCCCATTACATGGACCCAGATTTTACGCATCGGGCCACATCCCCATGCGGGCAGGGATTTCCCTAGGCCGATTTTCGCTTTCCTTCCACCACATCGTAGGCTAAAGTTTTTTGCATGCAAAATTCAAAGGATCTTGCACCATGCTGAAGCTCGACTTCCATCCCGCGGGCCGTCACTTCCTGCAGATTCCCGGCCCGAGCCCGGTTCCGGACCGAATCCTGCGGGCGATGAGCTACCCGACGATCGACCATCGCGGGCCGGAGTTCGGCGCTCTCGGGCTGAAAGTGCTCGAAGGCATCAAGAAGGTCTTCAAGACGGCGCAGCCCGTGGTGATCTATCCGGCCTCGGGCACGGGAGCGTGGGAAGCGGCGCTGTGCAACACGCTCTCGCCCGGCGACGCCGTGCTGATGTATGAAACGGGCCACTTCGCGACGCTTTGGAAGAAGATGGCCGAAAACCTCGGGCTGAAGCCCGAGTTTCTCGGTCTGCCCGGCATCGAGGGATGGCGGCGCGGCGTGCAAGCCGACATGATCGAAGCGCGCCTGAAAGGCGATACGGCTCACACGATCAAAGCGGTGTGCGTCGTGCACAACGAGACGTCGACGGGCGTCACCTCCGACATCGCGGCCGTGCGCCGCGCAATCGACGCGGCGAAACACCCGGCGCTGCTCCTCGTCGATACGATCTCGGGCCTCGCATCGGCCGACTATCGTCACGATGAATGGGGCGTGGACGTGACGGTGTCAGGCTCGCAGAAGGGTTTGATGCTGCCGCCCGGCATCAGCTTCAACGCGGTGTCGAAGAAAGCGCTCGAAGCGAGCCGCACGGCGAAGCTGCCGCGCGCGTTCTGGGGCTGGTCCGAGATCATCGAAATGAACCAGCAGGGCTACTGGCCCTACACGCCGAATACGAACCTGCTCTACGGGCTGTCGGAGTCGCTCGACATGATCCTCGAGGAGGGGCTCGACAACGTCTTCGCGCGCCACCAACGGCTCGCGGCGGCATGCCGCGCGGCCGTCACCGCATGGGGGCTCGAGATTCAGTGTGTCGATCCGATCGTCTATTCGCCCGTGCTCACGGGCGTCGTCATGCCCGAGGGCGTCGATGCGGACGCCGTGCGCAAGCTCATCTACGAGCACTTCGACATGTCGCTGGGCACCGGACTCGGCAAGGTGAAGGGCCGGATGTTCCGCATCGGCCATCTCGGCGAATGCAACGATCTCACGCTGATGGCCACGCTTTCCGGTTGCGAAATGGGCTTGAAGTTGGCCGGCGTAAAGCTCGCCGGCAGCGGCGTGGCCGCGGCGATGGATTACCTCATGAAGCATGTCGCCAAGCCGAAGCTAAAGGCCGCCGCATAGTGCCCGCAGAGCCCGCCACCGCCTGACTCGACCGACCGCGATATCGATGCGCACCGACCATTCGCAGGGACTCGTGCAACCGATTCGACTGATGCCCGCCTCGGCGCGCGCCGCGCTGACGCCGCTCGCGACCCGGCTCGCCAAGGAGCTGAAGGGCGATGTCCTTTTTGATCGCGCCTCGCGCGGACGTTATGCGACCGACGCCTCGATCTATCAGATCATGCCGGTCGGCGTCGTCATCCCGAAGGATCAGGCCGATCTGCGCGTGGCGCTCGAGATCGCGCGCGACAGCAAGGCCGCCGTGCTCGCGCGCGGCGCCGGCACGAGCCAGTGCGGCCAAACGGTCGGCGAGGCCCTTGTCGTCGATACGAGCAAATGGCTCAACAAGATCGTCGGTTTCGACAAAGGCGCGCGGACTATCACCGTCGAGCCCGGCATCGTGCTCGATCATCTGAACGCATGGCTCAGGCCTTCAGGCCTCTGGTTTCCCGTCGACGTTTCGACGAGCGCGCAATGCACGATCGGCGGCATGGCCGGCAACAACTCATGCGGCTCACGCTCGATCGAGTATGGAATCATGGTGCACAACGTCGAAGCGATCGACGCTGTGCTCGCCGACGGTAACGAAACGCGCTTCGCCGCGCTCTCGAAGATGTCGAACGACGCACGCACGCGCGAGCTTGTCGCGGCCGTGCGCCGTATCGCCGAGCGTGAGCGCGACGAATTGCGCGAGCGCGTGCCGCAAGTGCTACGGCGCGTGGCCGGCTACAACCTCGATCTCTTCGACTGCCGGAACCCGCTGCCGTATGCCCGCGACGGCGAGCCGAATCTCGCGAATCTGCTCGTCGGCTCCGAAGGGACGCTCGCCTTCAGCCGGCAGCTCGAGCTGAAGCTTGCTCCGCTGCCAGCGCACAAGGTGCTCGGCGTCGTGAACTTCGCGACGTTCTACGCGGCGATGGACATGACGCAGCACATCGTGAAACTCGGTCCGTCGGCGGTGGAGCTCGTCGATCGCACGATGATCGACTTGTCGATGTCGAATGCCGCGTTCCGTCCCGTCATCGAAAAGGCACTGAAGGGCTCGCCGCAAGCCGTGCTGCTGGTGGAGTTCGCGGGTGACGACAAAGCCGCGCAACTGGCGAAGCTCGCGCGCCTCGTCGAGCTGATGGGCGATCTCGGACTGCCGGGTTCCGTCGTCGAAATGCCCGACGCCGCGCAGCAAAAGGCGCTCTGGGAAGTCCGCAAGGCCGGGCTCAACATCATGATGAGCATGAAGGGCGACGGCAAGCCCGTCTCGTTCATCGAAGACTGCGCCGTCCCGCTCGAACACCTGGCCGAGTACACGCGCCGGCTGACCGACGTCTTTCACAAGCACGGCACCGAAGGCACCTGGTATGCGCATGCGAGTGTCGGCACGCTGCACGTGCGGCCGATTCTCGACATGCGCCGCGACGGCGCGCGGAAGATGCGCGCGATCGCCGAAGAAGCGGCCGCGATGGTGCGCGAGTACAAGGGTGCGTATTCGGGCGAGCATGGCGACGGCCTTTGCCGGGGCGAGTGGGTAGCCTGGCAATACGGGCCGCGCATCAATGCCGCATTCCGCGAGATCAAGGCGCTCTTCGATCCGGAAAACCGGATGAGCCCGAATCGGATCGTCGATCCGCCTCGCATGGACGATCCCGTCAATTTCCGCTTTGCGCCGGGCTATCGGGAACGCGCCTGGAGTCCACAGCTCGACTGGTCGCGGTGGGACGTCACGCGCGATCCGCTCACGGGTGAGGAAGGTCCGGCCGGCTCGGGCGGCGACGCGACCGGCGGCCTCGCGAAAGCCGTCGAGATGTGCAACAACAACGGCCACTGCCGCAAGTTCGACGCCGGCACGATGTGCCCGAGCTATCGCGTGACGCGCGACGAGCAGCATCTGACACGCGGGCGCGCGAATACGCTGAGACTCGCCCTGTCGGGCCAACTGTCGGACGACGATGAGCAAAGCGCACTCGCGAGCCGCGACGTGAAGGAAGTGCTGGACCTCTGTGTTTCGTGCAAAGGCTGCAAGCGCGATTGTCCGACCGGTGTCGATATGGCGCGGTTCAAAATCGAGGCGCGCGCCGCATGGCATGCAGCGCACGGCATGAGCCTGCGCGAGCGGCTCGTCGCGTTCCTGCCGCGCTATGCGCCGCTCGCGAGCCGGGCACCCGCGCTCGTCGCCGCAATCGAGAAG
>JBCNPL010000144.1:0-6110 GCA_039593375.1 Paraburkholderia sp.
GCGCCGCGGCGACCTGCGCGGCCACTTCGGCCGCGAAATCGTCCTGGCGCTTCTCGATGCCTTCGCCGACGACGAAAAGCGCAAACCGCTGGACCGACGAGCCGGCCGCCTTCAGCATCTGCTCGACTGTTTGTTTGTCATTCTTCACGAATGTTTGGTTCAACAGCGAGACTTCCTTCAGGTACTTCTGGACGCTGCCTTCCACCATCTTCGCGACGATTTCGGCCGGCTTGCCCGATTCGGCCGCCTTCTGCTCGGCAATGCTGCGCTCCTTGGCGATGAGATCGGCCGGCACGTCGTCGGCCGAAACGGAAACCGGCTTCATCGCGGCGACGTGCATCGCGACGTCCTTGCCGATCTGCTCGTCGGAACCCGTGTACTCGACGAGCACGCCGATCCGCGTGCCGTGCAGGTACGTGGCGAGCTTGTTTGCCGTCTCGAAACGCGCGAAGCGACGGATCGAGAGGTTCTCGCCGATCTTGCCGACGAGCGCCAGACGGACCGCGTCGACGGGCTGGCCGTCGAGCGACAGCGCCGACAGCGCCGCGACGTCGGCCGGGTTTTGCTTGACGACGAGCTCGGCCACTTGCTTGGCGAACGCGTTGAAATCGTCGTTCTTCGCGACGAAGTCCGTTTCGCAGTTCAGCTCGACGAGCGCGCCCGTGCCGCCGTTCACGAACGCGGCAATGACGCCTTCCGCCGTCACGCGCGAAGCGGCCTTGCTCGCCTTGTTGCCGAGCTTCACGCGCAGCAACTCCTCAGCGCGCGCCAGGTCGCCGTCCGCCTCGGTCAGCGCTTTCTTGCATTCCATCATCGGCGCGTCGGTCTTCGCGCGCAGTTCTGCCACCATGCTTGCGGTAATTGCCGCCATCATTCGCTCCTTGAGACTTGTCTCGTAACTTAAAAAAAGGGGGCCCTCGCGAAGCCCCCTTTTTTGCCGGCTTAAGGGTTGCGTTACGCCTCCCCGTTGACCTCGACGAATTCGTCGCCGTCGCCGCGTACGGCCTGCACGACTTCATTCACCGCGTTCGCACGGCCTTCGAGGATCGCGTCGGCCACGCCCTGCGCGTAAAGCGCCACGGCCTTGCTCGCGTCGTCGTTGCCCGGGATCACGTAATCGACGCCCTCGGGGGAGTGGTTCGTATCGACAACGGCAATCACCGGCACGCCGAGCTTGTTCGCCTCGGTCACGGCGATCTTGTGATAGCCGACGTCGACGACGAAGATCGCGTCCGGAATCCCGCCCATGTCCTTCACGCCGCCGATCGACTTCTGCAGCTTCGCGATCTCGCGTTCGAACAGCAGCGCTTCCTTCTTGCTCATGCGCTCGAGCTCACCCGCCTCGACCGCCGTTTCCATGTCCTTCAGGCGCTTGATCGACTGCTTGAGCGTCTTGAAGTTGGTCAACATACCGCCGAGCCAGCGCTGGTTCACGAACGGCATGCCGGCGCGCTGCGCCTCTTCCGCGATCGTGTCGCGCGACTGGCGCTTCGTGCCGACGAAGAGGATCGTGCCGCGATTCGCCGCCAGTTGACGCACGTACTTCAGTGCGTCGTTGTACATCGGCAGCGTCTTTTCGAGGTTGATGATGTGAATCTTGTTGCGATGGCCGAAAATGAACGGGGCCATCTTGGGGTTCCAGAAGCGCGTCTGGTGTCCGAAATGGACGCCGGCTTCCAGCATCTGACGCATGGTGACTGCCATGAAATTCTCCACGAGGGTTGGGACTTAAGCCGACTGCCGCACCGGTCGCGCCCGCGTTCGCCTCCCGTATCGGGAAAGCGCGCCCGCTCGCCGCGGGCTACACGCTCGACGCAACCGGCACCCTTGGGTGCGCCGGCTTGCGAATCAGCCGCCGACCGGACAACCCGATCGAATCGAATCAGCGAATCCAATCGCATTTCCACTCGACGACTAGCCCGAGAGTATAGCACGCACGCTCGGCCTGTCTCAAGGTCGGACTACAGGCGCTTCCACCGCCGTCTCGACAGTCCGCGGATGGCCTCGCGAGCGCGGCCTTCGGAAAATCTGTCGGCAACGCGTGGGCATGCCGCGTGCCACAGCCCCTGTCAGCGAGTGAATATGGTGCGATAATCGCCGAATCCACGTTTCAGGCACGAATCCATGGCTATTACGATCAAAAACGAAGACGACATCGCGAAAATGCGCGTCGCGTGCCGTCTCGCGAGCGAGGTGCTCGATTTCATCACGCCGCACGTCAAGCCGGGGGTGACGACGGCCGAGCTCGACCGCCTCTGCCACAACTACATGCTCGACGTGCAAGGCACGGTCCCCGCGCCGCTCAACTATCAGCCGCCCGGTTATCCGCCCTACCCGAAGGCCACGTGCATTTCGGTCAACGACGTGATCTGCCACGGCATTCCCGGCGACAAGATCATCAAGAACGGCGATGCCCTCAATATCGACATCACGGTGATCAAGGACGGCTATTTCGGCGACACGAGCCGAATGTTCATCGCCGGCGAAGGCTCGATTCTCGCGAAGCGGCTCGTGCAGGTCACCTACGAATGCATGTGGCTCGGGATCGAGCAGGTCCGCCCGGGCGCGCATCTCGGCGACATCGGCCACGCGATCCAACGGCACGCCGAGTCGAGCGGCTACAGCGTCGTGCGCGAATACTGCGGCCACGGCATCGGCACGGTCTTCCACGAGGATCCGCAGATTCTCCACTATGGTCGCCCCGGCGCCGGCCTCGAGTTGCAGCCGGGCATGATCTTCACGATCGAGCCGATGATCAATGCCGGGCGCCGCGAGATCCGCACGATGCCCGATCAGTGGACCGTCAAGACGCGCGACCGCAGCCTCTCGGCGCAATGGGAGCATACGGTGCTCGTCACCGATTCCGGTTTCGACGTGCTGACCGTCTCGGCCGGAACGCCGGAACGGCCGCGCCTGCCCGTCGCTGCGTGAGCGGGGACATGAGTGTCATCGCCGCCCTGCCCGATCCCCTTTCACTGAAAGCCGATTACCGGGTCGCCAAAACCGCGTTGCTCGAGCGTTTCAAGACCGCGAGCAATGTCGATACGGCGATGCGCGCGCTGGCCCGCGCCACGGACGACGCCCTGCGCCGTGCCTGGACGAGTTGCGAGATGCCTGCCTCGCTCGCGCTCGTCGCCGTCGGCGGCTATGGGCGCGGCGAGCTCGCGCCGTTCTCCGACATCGACATCCTCGTCTTGCTGCCCGAATCGCCCGAGCCTGCGCTCGAGGCGCGCATCGAGCGGTTCATCGGCCTTGCCTGGGACCTCGGGCTCGAGATCGGCAGCAGCGTGCGCACGGTGGGCGAATGCGTCGAAGAGGCCGAGCGCGACATCACGGTGCGCACATCGCTCATCGAGGCGCGGCGCATCGTCGGCAGCACGACGCTCTTTCAGCGCTTCGCGCTGCGCCTGAACGAAACGCTCGACGCACGCGCGTTCTTCCAGGCGAAAGTCCTCGAGATGCGCCAGCGTCACGCGAAGTTTCAAGACTCGCCGTACAGCCTCGAGCCGAACGTCAAGGAGAGCCCAGGCGGGCTGCGCGACTTGCAGCTCATTCTCTGGATCGCTCGCGCGGCTGGATTCGGCAGCAGCTGGCGCGAGCTCGACGAACGCGGGCTCATCACGGCGCGAGAAGCGCGTGAGCTGCGCCGCAACGAGGCTTTCCTGAAGACGTTGCGCGCGCGGCTGCACATGATCGCCGGGCGGCGCCAGGACATACTCGTCTTCGATCTGCAGACGGCCGCGGCCGAAAGCTTCGGCTACAAGGCGACGGCGGCGCGCCGCGCGAGCGAGCAACTGATGCGCCGCTATTACTGGGCGGCCAAGGCGGTGACGCAGCTCGCCACGATCCTGATCCAGAACATCGAGGCACAGCTCTTTCCGCGCACGAGCGGCGTGACGCGCGTGCTCTCGGAGCGCTTCGTCGAAAAGCAGGGCATGATCGAAATCGTCAGCGACGACGTTTTCGAGCGCACGCCGACGGCGATCCTCGAGGCATTCCTCCTCTACGAAGCGACGCCGGGCACGAAGGGCCTGTCGGCGCGGACGCTGCGCGCGCTTTACAACGTGCGCGACGTCATGAATGGGCCATGGCGCAAGGATCCCGAGAATCGGCGACTCTTCATGGAGATCCTGAAGCAGCCGCACGGCATCACTCATGCGCTGCGACTCATGAACCAGACGAGCGTGCTCGGGCGCTACCTGCTGAGCTTCCGGCGCATCGTCGGGCAGATGCAGCACGACCTCTATCACGTCTATACGGTCGACCAGCACATCCTGATGGTGCTGCGTAATCTGCGCCGTTTCGCCCTCGCGGAGCACGCTCACGAGTATCCGTTCTGCAGCCAGTTGATGGGGAATTTCGAACGTCAGTGGGTGCTCTACGTCGCGGCGCTCTTTCACGACATCGCGAAAGGCCGCGGCGGCGATCACTCGACGCTCGGCATGGCCGACGCACGCCGCTTTTGCCGCGAGCACGGGATCACGGGCGACGATGCGGCGCTCGTCGTCTGGCTCGTCCAGCAGCATTTGACGATGAGCCAGGTCGCGCAAAAGCAGGACACGAGCGATCCCGCCGTCGTCAAGCAGTTCGCCGAGCTAGTCGGGAACGAGCGGCGGCTGACGGCGCTCTATCTGCTCACGGTGGCGGATATCCGCGGTACCAGCCCGAAAGTCTGGAATACCTGGAAAGGCAAGCTGCTCGAGGATCTCTACCGCATGACGCTCGCGGTGCTCGGGGGCGCGCATCCGGACCAGCATGCCGAGCTCAAGATGCGCCAGGAGGAAGCGATCGCGCTGCTCCGGCTCGAGACCGTGCCCGAAAACGCGCATCGAGCGCTCTGGGATCAACTCGACGTCGGGTATTTCCTGCGGCACGACGCCGCCGACATCGCCTGGCAGACACGCGTGCTCTACCGCCACGTGGGGGCGGAGGCGCCGATCGTGCGCGCGCGGCCGTCGCCGATCGGCGAGGCGCTGCAGGTGCTCGTCTACACACGCGATCGGCCCGATCTCTTCGCCGGCATTTGCGCCTACTTCGATCGCAACGGCCTCTCGGTGCTCGACGCGCGCGTGAACACCACGCGTCACGGCTACGCGCTGGACAACTTCATCGTTGCCCATACCGAAGAGGACGTCCAGTATCGCAACATCGCCAATCTCGTGGAGCAGCAGCTCGCGGCGTGGCTCGCCTCGGAGGCACCGCTGCCGGAGCCGTCGAAGGGCCGTCTCTCGCGGCTCTCACGAACGTTCCCGATCACGCCGCGCGTCGATCTGCGCGCCGACGAACGCGGGCAGTACTACATCCTTTCGATCTCGGCGAACGACCGCCTCGGTCTGCTCTACGCCATCTCGCGCGTCCTCGCGGAGCACCGCGTCGGCGTGCATGCCGCGCGCATCAACACGCTCGGCGAACGTGTCGAGGACGTGTTCCTACTCGACGGGCGCGGGCTTTCCGACAATCGGCTGCAGATTCAGGTCGAAACGGAGTTGCTGCGCGCGATCGCGCTCTAGGCCCGCTCACGGGCCTCCGCTGTTATTGCATTTTTTTCGAGAATTTATGCGCGTCAAGTTGACAGCCAAGCACCCGCGACCGGCCGCGCCGGATCGCGCGCCCGTCCGTGCCGGAAGTCCGTCCGGACGAAAGCCGGTTCGCACAGGCGGCCTATCGAAGCAGACCGGAGCGGCCGCCACGGCGAGCCGACAGGATCGCTCGCCGACCAAAGCGCCCGGAGCCGCATCGAAGCCGAGCGGCGGCAGCACGCGTGCCGACCGCGGACCGGCCAAGAACACGCCGCGCGCGGCGGATTCCGCAAAACGTTCGGCAAAGGCGAAGCCTGCCGGCGCCAAAGACAAGCTGCGCCCGCGTCCAAGCGCGAGCGAGTCGGCCAGCAGCGCACGCAAGGTCGGCCGGCCGGTCAAGCGCACCGGTGAAGAGGCTGGCGCGCGGCCCGCGCATGCCGAACGCCCGGAACGCGACGAGCGTAGGCCGCGATCGGTCGAACGCTCGAGCGGCGCGAAGGCCGCACGATCCACATACGCGGAACGCAAGGAACGCACGGAACGCGACGAGCGCAGAACGCAGCCGGTAAAACGCTCGAGCGGCACGCAAGC
>JBCNPL010000145.1:0-5998 GCA_039593375.1 Paraburkholderia sp.
CCGCGCAGCCACGATCTGCGCAACCGCAATGAACGGCGCGCGATAGCCGTTCGCGCTCCGGTCGGCCGCTCAGCGCGGGCGAGCGGCTGCGTCACCCGCGCTCCTGCACGCAGACCCACGGCGAAACGACGACGGCCCACAATTCCGGATCGCGTGCGGCGAAATCGGCTGCGGTCTCGCTTTGCACGCGCGCGACGAGGCCGGCTGAAAGCCATTGCGCGACTTGTTGTGTGTCGTCGGCGGCAATCGCTTCGGCCACGCTCACGAGGTCGAGATCACGCGCCACATGGAGCAGCATCCCGCGCGCGAAGAAGCGCTCGAGCTCGTTCCAGCCGATCTTGGCCGTTTCGCCGAGCAGTTTCAGGTAGAGCGGAGTCTGGCCGCCTTCGCCTGTCGTGGTTTCGTCGGATGTCATAGCGGGAGTCGATTCGAGCAAGCGGGGCGTAACTATAGCGGATCGGATGCCTTCGGGCCCGGTTCGTCATCGATCGTAACGCCGGCCATTATGGCCGAGAAGGGTCGTGCGATAGAATCGGCGCGTTTTCGCCACCTTCCCTATCCCTCGAGGAAAAGATCGATGAGTTCAGCCGCCGTCTCCAAATACGATCCCTTCGCACGCGTTCTGCACTGGCTCATCGTTGCGCTGCTCGTCGCGCAGTACATCGTTGCCTGGACGATGCCGGATATTCACCGCGGCACGCAGCCGGTCGGGCTCATCACCTGGCATCTCGAACTCGGCACGGCCATCATCGCCGTCATGATCGTACGCATCGTCTGGCGCTTCATCCGCAGCGAGCCCGATGTGATCGAAGCGACGCCGTTCATGCGCCAGGTGGCGCGGCTGACGCATGTCCTGCTCTACGTGTTCCTCGTCGTCGAGCCCGTGCTGGGCTGGATCAACGCTTCGTCTCGCGGCTGGTCCGTGACGCTCTTCGGCGCGATTCCGCTTCCTCCGCTGTCCGCGACGGGTTCCGCGCTCGGGCACGTGATGGGCGATGTCCACCAGGTCGTCGCATGGGCGCTGCTCGGGCTCGTCGGGCTGCACGTGGCCGCCGCGCTCTTTCACCACTTCTTCCTGCGCGATGGCGTTTTGCGGCGGATGGCATAGGCGCCGCGATAGATTTTCAGCATGTCGTCGGCTTCGGCTAGTAATGAGGAAAATCTCACCATTTGAATCGTCGGCGGTTTGAAAACCACTGACTAATGTGACCGATAAATGCTGACGATTCGTGGATCATAAATATGAAAATCGGGAGAATAAGGGCGCGGCGCCGTTATGCGGCAGCGTGATCTCCCCGACAGACAAGGCGGAGCGGCGATGCGACAGTACGGTCGTCGATTTCGACCTTTATGTGTGTTTCCCTTCATGATTCTCTGACATTCCCTCGGCTTCGGCGGCCATTGGGTTCGAATGGACAATTAATTGATTGTCGGGCTTGCGCAAAGCGGCTAAATTCCTAATCGGCGCATGGCGAACCGGTCCTTTGCCTTAATGCGCCGAACCCCCGTTGGCCCGGCCTCGCCGGGCCTTTTTTTGTGCGCTGCGCCAATGTGTAACGGAACGCTGACACTTTGCTCAACCGCCTACCGGCGACCGCGGCGCGGCCGGATGGCGGCGCCTGGTCGTCGAGGCGGCCCTTGTCACCGACCGTGCGGCATTGCGCGATTCGCGCCGCTCCTACGGTAGGACCGGCATTCTCCTTGCATCCCGTTGTCCCTTCGATCAACCGGGGCATCCCACATTTTTCCAAGGAGCTTTTCCATGACAGTCGATCTGACCTTTCGCGCCGGCGAGGCCACCGTTTTAGCCGCCGAGGGCCAAGCGACCGACGCAATGCCGGAAATCCTGATCGGCCGCGTCGACGGCCCGGTCGGCCACGCGTTCGTAAGCATGATGGCGCAAAGCAAGGGGCACACGGCGATGTTCGCGATTCGCGCATGCAATCAGATGGTCCGGCCCGCCACCATGATCGTTCCGAAAGTCACGCTGAAGGACATGGCGACGATCGATCTCTTCGGCGGTGTGGTGCAATCCGCTACCGCGGACGCTGTAGTCGACTGCCTGATCGAGGGCGTTCTACCGAAAGAGCTCGCGAACGAGCTCTGCATCATCAGCCTCGTCTGGATCGATCCGCGCTGCGTGACGGATCCGAACCTTGACAAGAAGGACATGTACCGCACGAACTACGAGGCGACGAAACTCGCGATTCAGCGCGCGATGAACAACGAGCCGAGCGTCGAGACGCTGATTGCCAACCGCCATACCATCAAGCACGACATGGATGACTGGAGTTGATCGGCCGAGATCGAGTTGGCGCGCGTCCCTGTGCTCGGCAGGGCACGCGGGGCACGCGGCCTATCGGCGGCCCGTATCGGGTTCGCCCTCAACGAGCCGGCAGGTAGCGAGCCGGATCGATCGACTGCCCCTTGTAGCGCAGCTCGAAATGGAGCGCGACTCGATCGTTGTCCGTGTCGCCCATTTCGGCGATCTGCTGCCCTTGCGCGACGGTTTGCCCTTCCTTGACGAGGAGCTTGCGGTTGTGCGCATAGGCCGTGAGGAAATCGGCGTTGTGCTTGACGATGATCAGGTTGCCGTAGCCGCGCAGGCCGTCGCCCGCATAAACGACAGTACCCGCCGCGGCTGCGACGACGGACGTGCCCGCCGCGTTGGCGATGTCGATTCCCTTCGAACCGCTGCCGTCGAAGCCGCGCACTGTCGTCCCTTGCGTCGGCCAGACGAGCTTGATTGCGTTGGCCGGCGCGGCCGGTGCGGGCCCGAACGCGGCGCGGGCCGCGTCGCGGTTTGCCGCCTCGGTACGAGACGGCGCAGAGGAGGACGTGCGCGCCTCGCGTGATTCCGCCGACACGGTGTTTCCGGGCGGCTCGATGCGCAGAACCTGACCGACCTCGATGGCGTTCGGGTTCGACAGGTTGTTCCAGCGAACGATGCTCTGGACCGATTGGCGATGTTCGCGGGCGATCTTCGTGACCGTATCGCCGCGCTCGACGCGGTAGTACCCCGGTGCGACAGGCGCCGTGCCGCATGCGGCGAGCACGGCTGCAAGCGGCAGGCAGGCCAACCGCTTCATTGTTGTTTTCAGCATTCGACCTCGCTTGACCTTCGACTTCTTCGATTTCGCTTCGCGCGCGCAGCCGTATCGGGAGCCCCGCGCGAAAAACGTCTGATTTTAGCGGGTGCGAGCGTGCCGCCGCGCGTTCGGGCGGAAATGCGCCGAAAGGCGGACGCGCTGCCCGAGCAGCACGCTCGCCCGTCGAGGACGGAATGCGATGCTCAGCGCTGATCGCCCGCGAGGGAGACCGCTATCCTGAGCGCCGCCTCTTCGCGCGCGCCCGGCGCCACCCAGCGCAGGCCCAGCCCGTTGTGGATGGCGTCGGGCAGTCCGAGCCACGGCTCCACGCAGTAGAAGTCGGAGCGTTCGGTTTCCGTCCAGCTCGTCACGGCGTACCAGGGCACCGACCCGGGGCGGTCGAGGTCGATTTCGATACGCTTGCGGAGCGGCGCGCAGACGAGGCGCACCGGCTCGCTCGGAACGCCTTGGAGGCAATGAAATCGATCGTGGATGCGCGCTTCGTCGAGCGTGTAGCGCGGCTCGCCCACCTCGGGCGCGCTGATCGAGCCGTCTTCGAGCTGGCGGCGTCGCACGGTCGGAGGCAGCTCGAGCGTCGTTTCGCCGCGCATCGTGTGCGGCACGGCGAAATAGAAATGGTGGCCGGCGTAGTAGGGGAGCGGCGCGTCGCCCGTGTTGGTCGTCGTCAGCGTGACGTCGAGCGTCGCTGCGTCGACGAGCCGGTACTCGGCTTCGAAGCGAAAGCCGAACGGGTATTGCTCGCGCGTGTGCTCGGTGTCGGTCAGCGTCATGCGGATGCCGCGGCCGTCGGCCTCGAGCGTCGGCGAGAACGCGAGGTCGCGCGCGAAGCCGTGCATCGGCAGCGCGCGGACCACGCCCGCGCCATCGCGCCATTCACCGATGCGACCGTCGACGCGGTGGCGCGCAAGAAACGGAAACAGCAGCGGATTGCCGCCGCGCACGCGCGCGAGCTGGCTCCAGTCGGCTTCGTCGGGCCAGAAGATGATGGGTTCGTTGCCGATCGTCCACGAGAGGAGGCGGCCGCCGAACTGAGGCGCGACGCGCAGCAGCGAGTCGCCGTCCGCCAGTTCCACGATGTCGTGCTGCTGAAAGAGTGTCATTAGGGTCTCGCGTTGTTGAGAGTGCTCGCTTCGGCTTTCCGCCTTCCGCCAGGCGCTCGAGCCGAGACCGCCATTGTGCGCGAGGTTCGGCTGCGGGAAAACCCTTGGTGGGGAAATCGCGGCTTTTGTCCGCGGCGCCGACTCGCCCATAATGCGCGTTCGCGCCCTTTGTCTGTTCGCTGGGCCGCTTTTCTTTTCCTCGGGCCCGCCAGGGCCGCGCCTCATCACGGGGGATCCATGGATTTGGCAATGGCAATGGGGCTCGCGTTGTTCGGCATGTTCGCCGGCAGCACGGTGCTCTTCTTTTATCGGCTCGTCCGCTAGACCCGGTTCGTCCGCACGGACGAGCCTCGTCGTATCGCGAATAGCGCGGAGCGGTCGCCGGCGCGCGCTTGCGTCGCGCGTTGCCCGCAAGGCAATCCGCTCGATTTCGGTGACAGTCTGTCCTGTCAGGTCGTGACAACTGGTGGCGCCGCGCGCGCGGCGCCGGCGTCCCTCGTTGCCCGGCGCAGAGTTCGCCTGTTGCAGAACGCGCCCGTCACTTCTCGACTTGGGCCCGCATCGCGGCCGCTCGCCGCGTCGAAGCCGATCGGCATGAAGCCTGCTTTGCGCGTACGTCGCGCGGCAAGCGGCCGAGAGGAGACCGATCGATGGCATTGGGCGAAAAGCTTGAGGATTGGCGCAGCGACGCTTTGCGACTCGAGGACGAAGTCGGCAAGGTCGTCGTGGGGCAGCGGCAGACGATCCGCCTCATCAATGTGGCGCTGTTCGCGCGCGGCCACGTGCTGCTCGAAGGCGGCGTCGGCGTCGGCAAGACGACGGTGCTGCGCGCGTTCGCGCGCGCCGTGGGCGGCGAATTCGAGCGCGTCGAAGGCACGATCGATCTCATGCCGGGCGATCTCGTCTACCACACCTACGTCGACGCCGAGGGCAAGCCCCGTATCGACCCGGGGCCGCTCTTGCGCCACGGTGAGCAGCTCACCACGTTCTTCTTCAACGAAATCAACCGCGCGCGCCCGCAAGTCCAGTCGCTGCTGCTGCGCGCCATGGCCGAGCGCTCGGTCTCGGCTTTCGACCGCGAATATCGCTTCCCGCACATGACGGTGTTCGCCGACCGGAACAAGGTTGAAAAGGAGGAGACGTTCGAGCTCGCATCGGCCGCGCGCGACCGGTTCCTTTTCGAGCTGAACATGCCGACGCCCGTGGACAGCGACGTGCGGCGCGCCCTCGTGTTCGATACGACGTTTCACGATGTCGATGCGTTGATCGGCGAAGTGCGTCCCGGGGTCGTCGCCTGGCAGGAGCTCAATGCGATCGGCGCCGCGATCCAGCAAACGGTCCATGCGAGCGAGACGATCGAACGCTATGTGCTCGACATCTGGGAGGCCACGGAGAACCCGCGGCGCTTCGGAATCGCGCTCGAGGGCGTCGAGATGGACCGGCTCGTGCTCGCCGGTGCCAGCCCACGCGGTATGAGCGCGCTGCTGCGCGCGGCGCGCGTGAGTGCATGGCTCGCGGGACGTTCGCATCTCACGCCCGAGGACATTCATGCGGTCCTCGCCGCCGCGCTCGGTCATCGCGTGTTCTTCACGCCGATTTACGAGCTGCGTCGTCAGGAGCTCGCGCAAGCGCTCATCGAGCAGATCGTCGCGCGGGTCGCCGCGCCCTGACGCCCAATGGACCGACGATGAACGGACCGCGGGAATTCCATTACCGTCTGCCGGTGCGTGCGAACGGCGTTCGTCCCGGCTCGCACCCGGGCGCGAGCTTCGGCCCAGGCCAGGAGTT
>JBCNPL010000146.1:0-5992 GCA_039593375.1 Paraburkholderia sp.
GGTTGAGAAGATCCGCGGCGAGCTCGGCAACACGGCGGTCAACGTCATCATGCTGACGACGGAGAGCAGCCCGGCCATGAAGGATCGCGGCAAGGCGGCCGGCGTGAAAGGCTGGATCGTGAAGCCGTTCAAGGGCGAGGCCGTGCTCGAAACGTTCAGGAAGCTGGCGAGCTGATCGGCTTGCAGGCCTTCTCGAGATTCATCGGCCTGTCTTCCAGAGACTCGATGTTGCGCTCGACGATCTCGAGCACCACGACGTTGGGCTGAGCTTTGCGGACCGACGCACCGTCCACACGATGCTCGGCGAGCGAATACATCCGGTTGAAATCCTGAGCGAGAAACGGCATCAGTTCGCCCGCGAACGAATCGCGGATGAGCAGCAGTCGGCCTGACGCAGCGGGATTCTCGGTCAACGTGAAATCGGTGCTTTGCGCGGGCCAGCCCGGCAGGTCGAGCGGATGCGCGCGACGTGGCTCGACGGCATCGAACGTGACGACATAGTCCTTGAAGTAGCCGCGCAGCGACAGCAGGTTCACGACGATGTCGCCGCCGTCGAACGGATGCCGGGCAATACGGTAGGCATCGAAGCGCGTGCGATTGGAGGCGGCCATGACCCCGTCTCCTACGAGCTGCTTCATGATCGCCCGGTAGCCGACAAACGCGCCCAGCGCGTTCCAGTGCGTATCGGTTCGCTTGTAGAGGTCGTAGGCTTGATCGGCCTTTGCCTCGCGCAACGGCTTGCGCAAATCGATGACCTTGAGCTTCGGGTCCACGGACGCGAGGTAGCGCTCGAGTTGATCCGTGCGTGTCACGGCATCCTCCGGCGGAGGCACCCAAAGCTTCTCGGGGTAGACGGACTGCTTGTCCGGCGCGAGCACCAGATAGAACGGGATTCCGCAGCTTTCGAGCCGCTGGCGCGAAAGCGTCAAGTTGCGTGCGATCGCCTCCAATTCGGAATCGGGCAGCGGCGTTTGACCGAACATTTCCGCGAAATGCGGGTGTCCTGGCGAATAGTGCCGATCGAAAAAGAACCATCCATCGCGCCCGGCCACGACTTCGGGGTCCATCGGAGAACCCGTGCGAGCCATTTGCAAACGCGAGCCATAGTAGACGAGCGCATCGCGCATGCCGAACCGGTCGTCGAACCAACGCTCAAAATGCCGAAACCAGAACAGCGTGTAATGCGGAAACGGCGTCGGCGCCCGGTTTTCCTCGAGCGCCGGGACGAAGCTCGGTCTGCCGAACCATAGCAGCGGCAGCGACAGGAGCACGAAAAATGCGACCGGCAGGACGATGCGATTCGCCATGCGGCGCAGCGAGAATGGTCTCGTCGACGCGCGATCGGCGCTGGTGACTTCCTTGTCGCTTACCTCACTCATGGCAGTACGCGCCCTAGAACCGGAAATAGATGAACGGGTTGTATTGGCCGAGCGCAAGCGACATGCTGCTCAGTATCAACGCGGGCGTCACGAGCGCCACGCGTGCCCAGCCGTCGAGCGCGCGCAGCGCCAGGCCGCGCCAGAGCACCGCGGACACGCGCGTGAGCCACGGATAAAAACCGCCGGCCAGAATCACCGCCACCACGAGGAGGATGCCGGTCTGATGCGAATAGACCTGCTCGGCGGACACCGTCCACCGCGCCTTCGGCCAATAACCCGCGAGCGCCTGCAGATACTGCAACGCCTGTTCGAGCGAGCCCGCGCGAAAGAAGACCCAGGCAAGCATGACGACGAGCACGGTGTAGAGCCGCCGAACGACAAGCGGAACGGCAACGGGGCGCATGCCGCGACCGCTCCTGGCAAGGCGCTCCATCATCAGGAAGAACCCGTGCACGGCGCCCCAGATAACGAAGTTCCAACTCGCGCCATGCCAGAGCCCGGTCAACAGGAACACAGTCCAAAGATTGACGAGCGTGCGCCCCTCGCCGCGCCGATTGCCGCCGAGCGGGATGTAGACGTAATCGCGGAACCACGTGGAGAGCGAGATGTGCCAGCGCCGCCAGAAGTCCTGAATCGAGGTAGCCGTATAGGGATAGTTGAAGTTTTCCGGGAAACGAAACCCGAACATGCGCGCGAGGCCGATCGCCATGTCGGAGTAGCCGGAAAAATCGAAGTAGAGCTGCAGCGTATAGCAAACGAGTCCGAGCCAGGCCACGGCCGCCCCGAGCTGATCGCCGGGAACGTTGAAGGCGGTGTCGGCGACAAGGCCCAACTGGTTGGCAACGAGCACCTTCTTCGAAAGGCCCATCGTGAAGCGCACGATTCCGGCGCTGACGTCGTCCATCGAGCACACACGCTTGCCGAGCTGCGTATGAACGTCCTTATACCGGATGATCGGGCCCGCCACCAGTTGCGGAAACAGCATGATGTAAAGGCCGTACTCCACAATGCTTTTGTTCGGCTTCACGTTACGCCGATAGATATCGATCAGATACGAGATCGCATGAAACGTGTAAAACGATATTCCGATCGGAATATCGATCGGCTTCAAGACGATGCGTTCGATGCCGAACCGCTCGAGCAGCCAGTCGATATTGGCTACGACGAAATTGCTATATTTGAAGACGCCCAACAGCACGAGATTGAGCGCAATGGCCGTCGCCAGCAGAAGTACTCGCCGGCTGCCGGGACGGTCGATCGCGATGGCCAGCCAAAAATTGGCCGCAACCGAGACGATCATCAATATCACGTACCGCGGCTCGCCCCACGCATAAAAGATGACACTTGCGATTGCCAGAAGTACGTTTCGCCAACGCACCGGTACGAGATAGTAGGCAAAGAACGTAACGGGGAGAAAAAGCCCCAAAAAAACGATACTGCTGAATATCACTCCAGCCCCTTGGTTTTACCGTGCCGTTGTATCGGCCTTGTTGTCCGCGAGGCGCAGGATAGTGCATTCGCATGGAGCGGTCAACGAACCGCGCCTTTATAAAATCCGCCGGTCGCAACACCCTCGCGCTGTCCGTGGTATTGCTCGACGGTCGACGATCGTGCGGCAATGTCCGATCACCGCACGCATTTTCAGGACTCCTGATTGACTCGGTACCCGTCCGCCGCCTACATTGGATGGCCGAAAAACGGATAGCTGTTCGGTGATCGCACCACGTAGTATCGCGCGCGGTCGTCGACCATCGAACCCGTCCGAAGACGGCGGTGCGCTCGCGGATACGCGGCGAGCGGCCATGAAACGGAAACGGAGACATGAAGCAGACTTCTTTCAAGGCGGACCTGGCGCAACCGGCGCCGCCGCGGCGCGGCATCGTGGCCGGCCTCGTCTATGCGTTCGAGCGGCTGATGCCCGACCCGTTCGTCCTTTCGCTCGGGCTGACGTTCATCGTCATTCTTCTCGCCCTGGGCCTCGCGCCGAAGCACTCGATCGAGACGATCCTCGACTCCTGGTATGAAGGAACGTTCAAGATCCTCGGCTTCGCGCTGCAGATGATCCTCATTCTCGCCACCGGCTATGCGATCGCCGATGCGCCCATCGTCCAGCGCGCGCTGCGCGCGCTCGCATCGGCCGTGCGCACGCCGGCTCGCGCCGCCTTGCTCGTGTTCCCCGTCGTCGGATTTGCGGCTTGGCTCAATTGGGGCCTCGGGCTCGTCGTCGGCGCGCTGCTCGCGCGCGAGATCGCGCGACGCGTGAAAGTCGATTTCGCCTGGCTCGTCGCGGGCAGCTACTCCGCATGGTCCGTCTGCAACAGCGGCCTCTCGAGCTCGATCGCACTCTCGCAGGCTTCGCACGGCAACGCGCTCAATCTCGTCGAAAAGGCGACGGGCCACGTGATCGGCTTGAGCGAAACCGTGTTCGCGCCGTTCGTCTACGTGCCGACGGTGCTCGTCGTCGTCGTGATGGCGCTTATCTTCGTACGTATGCATCCGAAGCCGGAGGACGTCGTTGCATTCACGGCCGACGAGCCGGCGGTCGCCGCTGAACACGACGCGCATGGCCGCGCGGCTCCCGCGACGTCGTTCGCGGCGCGAGCCGAGCGCTCGGTGCTCGGCACGCTTCTGCTGCTCGCACTCGGTTGCGGCTACCTCGGAACGACCTGGTACAAGAAGGGCTTCGAGCTCGACATCAATACGACGATCCTGCTCTTCCTGCTCGCGGGGCTCGCGCTGCAGCGCTCGCCGATCGCTTACGCGGATGCGATACGGCGCGCCGCGCGGCAGACGGGCTCGATGCTGCTGCAGTACCCGATCTACGGCGGGATCATGGGCATCATGATCGGCACCGGCCTCGCGTCGACGATCGCGCAGACGTTCGTGACCATCGCGACGCCGGCCTCGCTGCCGCTCTGGAGCTATCTGAGCTCACTCATCATCACGCTTCTGATTCCGAGCGCGGGCGGTCACTGGGCCGTGCAGGGCCCGTTCGTGCTGCCGGCCGCGCTCAGTCTCCACGCCTCGCTACCGCATACGGCGATGGGTGTGGCGATGGCCGAGAACGTTTCGAATATGCTGCAGCCGTTCTGGGCCGTGCCCGTCGTCGCGATCGCGGGGATCAAGATTCAGCGGGTGATGGGCTATACGGCGATTACGTTCGTCGTTTCGCTTCTGATCTACGCGGCGGCCCTCTGGTTGCTTCCGTAAGACGAATCGAAATACGGCCTGGCGCGATCCGGGCCTTGGGCCGCGGACACGGCATGAGCGGCAAGCGCTGGCCCGCGGCACCGCTCGCGTGCCGACGCCGTGCCAGAAAATCCCTACAAGCGGCGCAACCTATCCTTACTCGACAATCCGCGTCTTCCTATCGAAGAACCCGGGTGACCCGCGTACGATAAATCGCAGGGCGGAGTGGCTGGCCGGCCGCCCCGCCTGACGGCAGCAATGCCGCACGATCATCGCCTACTTACGAACGGGAGCGCCGACATGAACACCTGCGTGGTGGATCACGAAGTTTGGGAGTTGCTACCCGAAGAAACCGCTCTGCGCCAATGGATCATGACTTGGTACCATTTCGCCGTCAGCGAAGGCTATGTCGAACCGGAGTACGAGCTCGACGAAGCGACGGCAGAGCGTCTCGAAGGCTTTTACCAGGTCGGACTCACGCCCGGCGAAAGTGCCGACATCGTATTCGGGAAGCTGCACTAGCCGGAGCGAGGGCAAGCACGACAGCCGGCGGCCCGCATGGAACGAGACTCGGATACGGGGCAGGGCTTCACGCCCTGCCCTGGTGTCTGCCTACTCGGCGACGAGCCCATGCCGGATCGAGTAGCGGATCAACTCCGCACTGTTACTGAGTCCTAACTTCTGCATCAGCCTTCGCTTATGCGTGCTGATCGTCTTGGCGCTCAGCGCGAATGCGTCGGCGATTTCGTTGATGCTTTTTCCCGCCGCCAGAAGGCGCAGAACTTCGAACTCGCGATCGGAAAGAATTCCATGCGGCGGCGTGTCGCCCGAGTGCCGCTCGAACACGATCGCATCAACCAGTTGGGGATCGATGAACCGCCCGCCCGCGGCGAGCTTGTGGATGGCCGCGAGCAGAATTTCCGGATCGCTGTCTTTCGTGACGTAGCCCGAGGCGCCGGCCCGCAGCGCGCGCGAGACGACCTGCGCTTCGTTATGGATGCTGAGGATCAGGATCGGCATGCTCGGATACTCGGCATGCACGCGCCGGATCAGATCGACGCCGCTGATGCCGGGCATCGTCATATCCAGCGTCAGCAGATCGACGGTGTTCGCGCGCAGCTTCGCGAGCACGTCGGCGCCGCTCGCCGCTTCGTCGACGACGATGGTGTCCGCCGCCGTCGCGACGATCTGTTTCAATCCGCTACGGACGACGGCGTGATCATCGGCGATCAAGATTCTGATCATGTTGCTTTCCGCTATGACTGTTGAGGGGAACACTGATCGAGACGACGGTGCCCGCCTTCGAGGCACTGTCGATCTGCAGCGACGCGCCGATCAGCCTGGCGCGCTCGCGCATTCCGAGCAGGCCGTAGGAGTCGCGCTTGCCGGCGGCCGCGGGATCGAAGCCGCAGCCATTGTCGCTC
>JBCNPL010000147.1:0-5985 GCA_039593375.1 Paraburkholderia sp.
GGTCTTTCATTTCGGCCAATTGATCGCGCATGCGGCGAAGACGAGAAGCGTCCGGGCCGGGTCGATCGTCGGCTCGGGGACCGTCTCGAACAAGGATGCCTCGCGCGGATATTGCTGCATCGCTGAGAAGCGGTGCTTGGAGACTATCGCCGACGGTGCGCCGAAGACGGAGTTCATGAAGTATGGCGACACCGTGAAGATCGAAATGTTCGACGAGGCCGGAAGGTCGATTTTCGGGGCGATCGAGCAGTCCGTCGCGCCGCTCGACGAGTCCGTCGGGCCGCCCGGGCGGCCCGAGCAAGCGGACTGAGCGCCGCGCGCGCCGGGTTTCGCCCGATGCTTCGGCGCCGCCGCCGGCTTACACTGGTTTTTCAGAGGAATGGCGAACGCCGCGACGAACGCTTGAACGTATGACCCACGAATGCTGACGGAGGCTGGACTGATGAGCGATACCACCGGCGACAACAAGCCGTTCCCCGGTTTCCCGGGCTTTCCGCCCGCCGAGATGCTCGACAAGATGTGGGACATGATGCGGCTCACGCCGTTCGGCGCGGCCTTCCCAGGCATGCAGCCGGGCACGGCGCAGGGGCTCGGCTCGCCGCTCGCGGCCATGTCGGACATGATGACGCCGCTCATGAGCGTAGAAGAGCTCGACAAACGCATCACGGATATGCGCGCGGTCGAGCAGTGGCTGAAGCTCAATCTCAACATGTTGCAATCGGCGACTCAGGCACTCGAGGTGCAGCGCGCGACGCTCGCCACGCTGCGAGCGTTCGGGGCCTTCGCGCAGGCGTCGATGACGGAGCCGGCGCAAGGCGGCGCGACCAGGTCGCAAGAGGCGCCCGCCGCGTCCGCGTGGGGCGCGAAGCCGACCGATAGCGCGGCGCAAGAGGGCGCGCGCGAACGGGCGGAATCGACCGGCGAAGACGCCGGAAAACAGCAAGGCGACGCGGCCGGCGCGGCGTTCGACCCGGCGGCATGGTGGAATCTGCTCCAGTCGCAGTTCAATCAACTCGCTTCATTCGCCATGGCTCAATCGGGCGCGGGGGCGTCCACGGGCGCGGCCGACACGCCGGGCGACCCCTCCACGAAAAAAGGCGGCAAGCCTGAAAAGGGCGGATCGTCGGGCAAGCGCGCGGCCGCTTCGCCCGGCGCCGAAAAGCCCGCGGCCAGGCGCTCCGCGGCGCGCAAGCCGGGCGACAAGCCGGCGGGCTCGTCGAGCGGCTCATCGACCGAGAAATGATGTCGTCCCGCGCTGCCGCTCTTCGCCGATTCTCGTTTCACCACGATCTCCTATGCGGCTCGCGCTCGTCTTGATGGGCGGCGGCGCGCGAGCCGCATATCAAGTGGGGGCGCTGCGCGCGCTTGCCGAAATCGCGCGCGAAGTGGATCCGGAGCGCCGTTCGTCGCCGTTCACGGTCATTTGCGGGACTTCCGCCGGCGCGATCAACGCGGCCTCCATCGCGAGCCATGCCGACGATTTCATGCTCGGCGTCAACCTGCTCGTCGACTTTTGGTCGCACCTCGAAGCGAAAGAGATCTATCGAACGGACTGGCTCGGCATCGCCGCGGCCGGCGCGCGCTGGCTCGCGGCGATGAGCGTCGGTTGGGTCGTGCAGCGCGCGCCGCGTGCGCTCTTCGACAATAGCCCGCTCGCGCAACTGCTCGGCGACGCGCTCGATTTCAAGCGCGTCGCGAGCCTGCTCGAGGCTCGCGCGTTGCAGGCGGTATCGGTGACGGCCATGAGCTATACGAGCGGCCGGCACCTGACGTTCTACGAGGCGGCCGAGCCGATCCAGTCGTGGCGGCGTGCACAGCGCGCCGCGCGCGCCGTCGCGCTCGGGCCCGCCCACCTGCTCGCATCGGCGGCGATCCCGTTTCTGTTTCCGGCCGTGCCGCTCGAGATCGACGGCTGCATCGAGTACTTCGGCGACGGGTCGATTCGCCAGATCGCGCCGCTATCGCCCGCGATCCATTTCGGCGCCGAGCGCATCGTCGTGCTGGGCGCGGCGGCACCGCGTCCCGAAGTGCCGATCGCCGCGCCCGAGGCAAACCGCTATCCCTCGCTCGCGCAGATCGGTCAGCAAGTCCTCGCAAGCGTCTTTCTCGATTCGATCGGGGCCGACATCGAACGGATCGAGCACATCAACGACATGATCCGCCATCTGCCCCAGCACGTTGAACCCGAAAGCGGGTGGCGTCACGTCGACGTTCTGCCGATCGCGCCGTCCGAGCACATCGAAGTGTTGGCTGCACGCCACATCAAGCACCTGCCGGCGACGGTGCGCGGTTTGCTCGGCGGCGTCGGCGGCAATCGCGCGGCCGGCGCTTCGTTTGCCAGCTATCTGCTCTTCGAAGCCGAGTTCGCGAACGAGCTCATTGAGCTCGGCTACCGCGACACCATGGCGCGCCGCGAGCGGCTCGCGGGCTGGATCGCGATGGCGAACCATCGGATGCCGGCGGACGGTGGCGGCCCGCCCGCGATCGAGCGCGAGCCGCGGCTGTCCGAGCTTCGGAACGGGCCGGGACAGCTTGAGCACGAGACCGATCCGCGGCGCGATACCGAGCGCTGAACGCCGTTTTTGCAAGGTTGACGTGGTATCATTCGAAAGCTTTCGATCTGTGGGCGCACACCAAAAAACCATGATCGCGGCAGTTCGTCGCGCCGCCGTCCGCCGGAACACGAAAGGAAAGGCTCGGCGCCTTGGGCGAGATCCGCTCGAACTCATTGCGACCGACACATCGCCGGCGACAAAACGTGCCGCCCTAGCGGGCAGATTGCCGGACCGACGCAGTTGAGCTCGGTCAATAGGTGGCGGCTGTTACCGCGTACAATTGCAAATTCGGCTGTTCGTATGCGCCTATCGGTGCGGCTGCAGCAATAATTGAAGACACACGAGTCGCAATGGGCAGATTAGGGGTGGGACGATGAACACCATGCTTTATCCGGAACTTTATAGATCGCTCGAGTCCGTTCGATGGGACATGGAGAAGGATATTCCCTGGAACGAATTCGACGCTTCGTTGCTGACCGACGAGCAGGCGACGACGATCAAAATGAACGCCATTACCGAATGGTCGGCATTGCCCGCCACGGAAATGTTTCTGCGTGACAACCATCACGACAGCGATTTCTCCGCGTTCATGAGCGTTTGGTTCTTCGAGGAGCAAAAGCATTCGCTCGTCCTGATGGAATATCTGCGGCGTTTCAGGCCCGAACTCGTGCCGACCGAGGAGGAGTTGCACGCCGTGCGGTTCGAGTTCGATCCCGCGCCGCCGCTCGAGACGCTGATGCTGCATTTTTGCGGCGAGATTCGCCTCAATCACTGGTACCGCCGCGCGGCCGAATGGCACACGGAGCCGGTCATCAAGCACATCTACGAGACGATTTCGCGCGACGAGGCGCGGCATGGCGGCGCCTACCTGCGCTACATGAAGAAAGCGCTCACGAACTGCGGCGACGTCGCGCGCGCGGCCTTCGCGAAGATCGGCGTGCTGATGGCGTCGGCGCGGCGCACCGAGAAGCCGCTGCATCCCACGAACCTGCATGTGAACCAGTCGCTGTTCCCGCGCGACACCGTGCAATCGCGCCTGCCTGATCCCGAATGGCTCGAGCGCTGGCTCGACGAGCAGATTCGTTTCGACGACGGCTGGGAGAAGAAGGTCGTCGAGCGCATCCTTCACAACCTGTCGGTGCTCTTCGAGCGGACGTTCACGACGGCGCAGGAGCTCAACCGTTACCGGAAGGAAGTCACGGCGCGCCTGCAGTCGCAGGGCCCGGCCGACCATCAGCATCAGCCCGCCTGATGAACGCGTCTCGCATCGGGTAAGGCATGCCGAGCACTTTCGAACGCAAGATCGTCACGCGCGCGGCGCTCGTCGAGCGCCGCGCCACGCTCCCCGCCCCCGTCGTTTTCACGAACGGGGTGTTCGACATCCTTCATCGCGGACATGTCAGCTACCTCGACGAGGCGCGCGCGCTCGGCGCGTGCCTCGTTGTCGGCGTCAACAGCGACGCGTCAGTGCGCATGCTCGGCAAGGGCGACGACCGGCCGATCAATCGCGAGGAAGACAGGATGGCGTTGCTCGCGGCGTTGGAAAGCGTCGATTGGGTCGTTCGCTTCGAGGAACAGACGCCCGTCGATCTGATCGCGGCGCTGAGGCCGGATATTCTCGTGAAGGGCGGCGATTACGACATGGACGCCTTGCCCGAATCGTCTCTCGTGCGCGGCTGGGGCGGGCGGGCGCTCGCGATCCCGTTCGAGCACGAACGATCGACGACGGCGCTGCTGAAGAAGGTGCGCGCGCACGGCGCGTGAGCGGCTCCCGCTCAGCGATGCGCCTCGCCGCCGCTACTGCGTGAGTTGCGACGTCTTCACGGCCGGCTCCGGCGCCGCCTTGCCGACGATCGCCTGATCGTTGGCCTCCGCCGCCGAGATCGGGTGCGTCTTCAGCCACTCGGGATGGACCTGGCGGTTCAGGTGATTGGGCTCGCGTGGCCCCGACGAGGGCAGCGGCCCCAACATGCCGCTCGCGAGCCCGAAGGCGACCAGGTTCGCGAGTACGAGAATGGCGATCAGCCAGCGTAACATCGTTGACTTCCCCCTCTTTCTTTCAAAGCAATCGAGCGTCGTCCGCCGCAATCAGCGCGAGCCCCGAAATCACGAGCCCGTCGTGACGCGTGCAGGGCACCGTCAGCGCACGCGCTATCTCGTCGGCGGCGCCGCCGCCGAGTACGAGCCTGGGCGGCGCGTTCAGCGCCAGCGAAAGCTCGCGCCAGGCACGTTCGATGAGTCCCGCCTGCGCGAGCAGCGAGCCCGCGGAAATGGCCGGCCGCGTGTTCGTCGCGAACCAGCGGCGCGCGAGTGCGTCACCGGCCAGCTCGCGCGCCGAGTCCGCGGCGAGTGTCGGCAATTGTGCCGTATGCTCGCCGAGCGAGCGCATCATCAGCGTCCAGCCCGGCGCGATGAGCCCGCCTTCGAACGTGCCGTCGGCTCGGAGCGCCTCGAGCGTCGTCGCCGTGCCGAGCGTTGCGATGAGCAGATCTTCGCCCGGAAACGCCGCATGCGCGCCGATCAGGCCCGCCCAGCGGTCGCTGCCGAGGCGTCCGGGTTCGGGGTAGCCGTTGATCACGCCGCATTGACGGGCGCGTGCCCGGATCGTGGTACGGGGCAGCGCGGGCCAGTGACGCTCGATCAGCGCGTCGATTCGAAAGGCCGCTTCGGCGCCGGCGACATTCGAGATCCAGGCGCCGCCCGGCGGCGGCAACGACGACCAGTCCGGGTCCGCGGGCGTACCCGGCGCCGCCCCCGGGGGCGGCGCGTTTCCGTTTTCGTGCGTGAAGGCGCCTTGATGCGAAAAGACGTCCGGCGCCTCGGCGAGCGCCCATTTGATGCGGCTGTTGCCCGCATCGACTAGCAAAAAGGGCGGAGCAGGCGCGCGCTTCATGGGCTGGGCGACTGCGCTGAGATCGGGACTGGGCGCAGCGAGACGTCGCCGTTTGCAATCGGCGTCACCGCGCCTGCGCTGGCTATGAGCAGCTGCCCCGACTCGTCGACTTCGACGGCCGTCCCGCGCACGATCTCCACGCCTTGCTCGATCAGGACGACCTCGCGGCCTGCGTAGGCGTGGCAGTCGTTCCAGCGTGGCCGGAACGGCGCGAATCCTTCGGCGGCGAAGCGATCGAGCATGCCGAAAAGCGCGTCCAGTGCCGCCGTGAGCGTGTCGGTCGGATTCGCCTTCGGCAAGAGGCGCGAGAGCGCGGCGGGCGGCGTCGCGCGCATGACGGAGAGCGCGGCCCCGCGAGCCTCGGCTTCGGCCGGAGCGGCGGCCAGTACGGTCGCCAACGCCGCATCGTCGTGCAGGTTGATGCCGATTCCGATGACGGCGGCGGTCGCGACAGGCGTGTTCCATGCCGTCTCGACGAGGATGCCGGCGAGCTTGCCGTCGTCGAGCAGCACGTCGTTGGGCCACTTTAGCCTGATA
>JBCNPL010000148.1:0-5976 GCA_039593375.1 Paraburkholderia sp.
GCGATGAACGGATGCTCGACGTAGCGGTAAGTCAGCAGCGCGCACAAGACGGCAACCAGCGCGCATGCCAGCGCGAGCGCCCAGATGGCTGAATCGCCGGCGGAATTGATCGGGAAAACGAACTTGTCGACTGCGTGGACGATCATGTACACGATCACCATGTGGATCATGTAGATGCTGAAGCTGGCGGTGCCGAGCAACGCGAGCGGCCGGGTCCTCAGTACACCGTAGAACGTATTCCCGCATGCAATGCAGAGAAACACCGGAAGCAGCGGCAGCGCGCCTTCGATCGAATAGCGTTCGGTCGGGGACGGAGACAGCGCGAGAATCAGCAGCGCGACGGTCGCCGCCGGTTTCGTGGCGAGCCGCGCGCAGATCGCGGGGTGCCGCGACACCTCGTAGGCCAGGGCGCCGAACGCGAACAGCAGCGCCATGCCGCCGGGCGGCCCGAACAACGCGGCACAGGCCGAGACGATCGCGAGCGCGAGCAGTTTGCGCCACGCACGAGTGGCGACGAACCACGCGAGAAACGGGACGGCGACGTAGAACCGCCATTCGTACGCGAGGGTCCACCAGACGCCGCTCAGATAGGGTGTTCGCTCCGCTCCGTTGATCGGGAACGCGCCGAACCAGCCGAGCGAAACGGCCTTGAGCAGGTCGGCCAGCAACTGCGTCGGTGCGCCGACGGCGTTGCCGGGAAACCAGTAAAGCGTGCAGGCGACGATGACGGCCGCGTAGAACAGATAGAGCGGCGCGAGGCGTCGCACGCGCCCGACGAAGAAGGTCCGCACGTCGAGCGTCCCTCTGCATGCGCGTTCCCAGAACAGCAGCCCGGTGACCATGAAGAACATCGCGACCGGAATCGTCCCGAGATTGCGCAGGAAATCGGTGCCGGCCCCCCAGACGCCGGTCGACAGCAACGCCTGGTTGCACGCGAAGTGATGGAAGACCACGGAGGTGGCGAGGATGCCGCGGAAACCGTCGAGATTGCGATAGCGCATCGACAGCGACTTGTCGACGGCCGACCGATAGAACGGCACGTGTCGGGCGACGAGCCACGCGATGATCGCCACGGCCGCAAGGCATGCCGGGAAGTAGAGTTTGTCGGGTGTCGGGGAGAACAGGGTTTGCAGGGCTGGCGTAACAAAGTCCACTGAAGAGCGTCTCGTGTCTTGGATCGGGATTTCAGGCACGGATGGTCCGCGTCGATGCAAGGTCTTCTGCGCGCTTCGCACGGCGTTCGATCGCCGGTCTTGTGATTCGATGGTATCAAACGATCGCGACGGCCGCGGCCCGGTGTGCAACACGATGTTTCAGCGTGAATCGGTGCGACGTCCGTGCTCGCAGCCCATGTCGCCAACGGCGCCCGCGCCGCAAATCCCGTTCCTCGCCGGCCGGACATGCGTCGTGATCGACGCGCTCGACTGGCCATTCGGCCGGCTTCCCCATCGTCCCGCGCCGGCTTACCTTGAGCGACAGCAGTTCGATGCGTCGGGCCAGTGGCGGAACGTGGATGGCTTCATGCCGTCCGCTGCGGCTGGCTCACGCCGACTCCAGGGTCCGTCCGGTCACGAAGGTGATAGCAATGCTTGCAATTTGCCTTCGTGGCGCTATCATTGATAGCAAATCTGGATGGAGGTAGTCATGGCAAATCTTCTGGTGCGTAACGTGGATGACACTATCGTTCAAAGCCTGCGCGAGCAGGCGGCGGCCAATGGCAGGAGCGCCGAGGCCGAACATCGAGCCATTCTGGCCGAAGCGCTCGGCCGGCCGAAGCGGCGGACATTTGCGCAAGTGCTGCTGAGCATGCCGGAGGTGGGCGAGGGCGCGGATTTCCAACGTGTTCAGGATTCAGGCGAGGTCAGGCGTGTTTTTGATTGATACCAACGTCATTAGCGAAATCAGGAAGGGCAGGCGAACCAATCGCGGCGTGCGGGCGTTCTTCAGGCAGGCCGAAGCCGACGCCAGCCCGCTTTACCTGTCCGTCGTGACGGTGGCCGAGCTGCGGCGCGGTGTCGACCTGATCCGTCATCGCGGCGATCATAGCCAGGCGTCGGCGCTCGAGGCCTGGATCGCGATGATCCTGTCCGGCTATGCGCCGAACATCCTGCCGGTCGATATCGAGACCAGCCAGATGTGGGGGCATTTGCGGGTGCCCGACCCAACGCACGAACTCGACAAGCTGATCGCGGCCACCGCGCTGATCAACGATCTGACGGTCGTCACGCGCAACGTCGACGATTTCGCTCGCACTGGCGTCCGGTTGCTGAATCCGTTCGACTAGCGGCGCGGCAGCGGCTGGCCATCGCGCGAGGTCAAGGGAGGCAGGCTAGCGAGCGACGTATGGCTCTCGTAGGCAGTTCGGCGCGACCGCCACAATTCATGCCCGGTACCGAATGCATCAGAGCCGAAGTAAAAACGCGCAAGCCGGCGGAAAATCAGGGGCATGTCGAGACAGGCTCCATTGGCTGGCAACACTTGCCGCAGAAGGTGCAGGAGCATTTGCGCTTGTGCGCCGCATCAAAATAACTTGACGAAACGGCCGCTACCGCGTAGTGTCCGAGACCGAAGTCGTCAAGAAGTTCGATTGCTCATCATTGGCCGCACACCGTGCGGCAGTCGTTGGTCTCTCCCTCTTTGATTCTTTCTGTGCCCGTCGCGGGCGCATGTTCAATTATTTGTATTAAGGAAGTATTTGTGGATACCGGTACCGTCAAGTGGTTCAACGAAACCAAGGGCTTTGGTTTCATCTCCCCGGACAACGGCGGCGACGATCTGTTCGCCCATTTCTCGGAAATTCGCGGCACGGGTTTCAAGACCCTGGCCGAAGGCCAGAAGGTCAGCTTCGAAGTGAAGCGCGGCCCGAAGGGTCTGCAAGCGTCGAACATCACGCCGCAGTAAGCCGCAACGGCAGCGGCCGCCAGTCGGTGGCCGTTGCCGGATGGAGTTTCGCGCGAGGCGCCGCCCTGGCGGCGCCGGCGCGTTCCGATGCGCACGACCGATGCATCGCGACATTCACGATGCATCGGTCGTGACGCCTCCCTCCTCGCATGCCTGAACGGCGTGCGACGTAACGCCCTCGCAAAGCGCTCGCCGCTTCGCGAGCGCATCACCGCTTCAACGCATCAACCTGAGCAGACCGCCGCCATGTCGTAGCCGGCGCGGTCCCGACTTGCGCGGCGCTCATCCCGCCGCCGCCACCGACCGCCCGAACGCCGCAACGCGCCGGGCTCCGATCGCAAGACAGGCCTGTGGCCCGTCTGAACGAACCGATCCCCGGCAGCCTGCCGGCGGCCGTCCCGTTACGGGATGCCGCGCCGGGCAGATCGCCGCGGCCGCGGTCTATCACCTTGTCTGGAGGAATTGGTTTGGCAAAAGAAGAACTGCTGGAACTCGACGGAATCGTCGACGAAGTGCTGCCGGACAGCAAATACCGTGTGACGCTGGAAAACGGCGTCGTGGTTGGCGCGTACGCGTCGGGCCGCATGCGCAAGAACCACATCCGGATTCTCGCGGGCGACCGCGTGACGCTGGAACTGTCGGTCTACGACCTCACGAAGGGCCGCATCAACTTCCGTCACAAGGACGCGAATTCCCCGCGTCCGCCGCGAAGCGGCCAGCCGCGTCGTTAAGCGGCCTCGACCGGTGCGCGGCCACTCGCGCACCGGGTCGAAACCCGTCCGGCCACGCGGCCGGACGCACCGGATGAACGCGCGTTGCATGCCGTTCGTCGGTCGCCGGCGGCGCCGTCATGCCGCGGCGGCCCCCACCGCCTTCACCGGCCGCCGCGCGTGCGCAACGCTCAGGCGGCCGCGTCCCGCAGGAAATCCTCGACGATCATCGCGAAGTACGGCGGACATTCCTGCATCGGGTAATGCCCGCAATTCGGTATCGTCACGAGCCGCGCGACCGGGTGCCATGCGAGAAAGGTCGCCTGCATCGCCGCTGCGTCGATTCCCGGATCCTTGTCGCCGACGATTACCAGAAAGCGCGTGTCGAGCCCGCGGATGTCGTCGACGAAATCCGCGCCCGTCAGCATGTCGAGATACGCGAGTCGGCAACCCGGCGCCACGCGTTCGCGGTTCTGCCGCAACTTCAGATCGGCCCAGCGCGCCGACAATCCACCCGTCACGAATCGCACGAGCCGCCGAAACGCATCGTCGTCGACCGTCGTGCTCGCGAAGAATGCGCGCGCGTCGGCGCCCAGGCGGTTGCCGGCCGCCGACACCGGACACACGGCGATCGCGCTCTTGATGCGTGACGGCGCATCGGCTGCGAGCCGCTGCGTCGCCATGCCGGTCATCGAATGGCCGATCACGTGAAAGCGCTGCCAGCCGAGACGATCCGCGAGCGCGAGGCAATCGGCGGAAATCTCGTCGACGGTGCATGCGCCGGTCAGGTGGCGGGACGCGCCGTAGCCGCGCAGGTCGACGAACACGTACGTGAAGGCTGTTTCGTCGAGATACGGCAGCGTTGCCGTGTAGTTCGTGTGGTCGCCGAGCCAGTCGTGCAGGACCATCACGCATTCGGGGCCGGCGCCATGCCGCAGGTAGCCGAGCCCGTCGTGGTTGCCGGTCGGGCGGGCGGAGGAGGTGTCGATGGGGTTCATTTCAAGTCGTTTCCGTCTGGTTGGGGAACCAAAACGAAACGCCCTCCCGGCGGACCGGGAGGGCGTCTTGAAAGTGCATCGATCGTATCGGGCCGATCGGCGAAAGTCAACGCCCGACACCTCGATGCGCTGCGCATCGGCCCGGCGGTTGTCGTCCGACGGCAGCGACGCGATCACTGACCGATATCGTCGGGCTCGCCTATGCGGCCGGGGGCCGTCCATGCCGCGACGCGGTGCGCACGATGCTTTACGCGCGGGGCGGCGGGGCCGTACACTCGTCGGCAATTCGCGGCCCGCGCGCGTGACTTGCCATTCCTTCGGTGGCTTTCAGCGGGCCGACGATCGTGCCAGCCGGACATTCGTCGCGCGACGCCAGGAGGCGCCATGAGTGCAGACGCAGCCCCCGCATCCCCGTCCGTTCAGGACCGCATCCGGCACGTGTTCGTGCTGATGCTCGAGAACCGTTCCTTCGATCACCTGTTTGCACTGTCGGGCATTGCCGACATCGTCGCCGCGTCGCCGGGCAACAGCAACGCGTACGGCGGCGCGGTCTATCCGTTCGGCGGCGGCGCGCCCGACCGGATGCCGACCGATCCGTGCCACGAATTCACCGACGTGCTCGAACAGCTGTGCGGCGCGGGCGTACCGTTCGTGAAAGGGCAGGCCTATCCGTCCATCACCAATTCGGGTTTCGTGTCGAACTACGCGACGTCGCATTCCGAAGGCACGCCGCCGCGGCCGGTCGATGCGGGCAAGATCATGCAGGGTGTCGACGTCGCGACGCAGGCGCCGTCGCTTTACGCGCTCGCGAACGCGTTCGTGCTGTGTGATGCGTGGCATGCATCGATGCCGGGGCCGACCTGGCCGAACCGCTTCTTCCTGCATGGCGCGTCGTCGGCCGGGCTCGACCATTCGCCGACCAAGCAGGAAATGCTGGGATGGGACGGGTTCGACGGTTTTCCGTATCCGAAGGGTTCGATCTTCGGCGCGCTCGGCGACGACAACTGGCGCATCTACCAGGACCAGACGGGCGACCCGCTCGGCCACGTGCCGCAGGTCGCGTCGTTGAAGGGCATCAGCTTCTTCGACATCGACGATCTCGCGCATTTCGACGCCGATCTCGCGGCCGGCTACACGGCGCGCTATACGTTCATCGAGCCCGGTTACGGCGACATCGTGCACGGTACCTATCAGAACGGCAGCTCGCAGCATCCGATGGACGGTCTCGCCGGCGGCGACCAGCTCGCCGCGCGCGTGTACAACGCGATCCGCAATTCGCCGGTGTGGAACAGCAGCCTGTTCGTGATCGTCTACGACGAGCACGGCGGCTTCTACGATTCGGTCGGGCCGGGCGCCGCGCCGCCGCC
>JBCNPL010000149.1:0-5933 GCA_039593375.1 Paraburkholderia sp.
GACAAATGCAGCGCGGTCGCCGCACGGCTGATGTTCAGGTGCTCGGCTACCGCGGCGAAGGTTATAAGCTGATCGGCTGTCATGGGCGCGGAACTATCGGTTCTGCCGATATCTTACTTCGTAAATGACGATTTCTCATAAGCATATGAGGGATCTAGCATAAGCGGCATCGTATCGACAAATCCGCTTTTGCTTCGAGGTTTCCCATGTCCAGCCCATCCACGCATCCGGCGGCCCATACACCTGGCTCGAGCGCCGCCGCCCACGGCCCGCTCAACGGGATCCTGTTCGTCGCCCTCTTCGCGGCGGCCGTCACGCGGCTCGCGGCCATGCCGGCCATCGCCGGGCTCGGCGTGAGCCCGCTCATCGTCGGCATCGTCGCGGGTGCCGTTTATGGCAACACGCTGCGGGCGGGCATGCCCGCGCATTGGGCTGCCGGCGTCAATTTCTCGGCTCGGCGGCTGCTGCGCATCGCCGTCGCGTTCTTCGGCCTGCGCGTCAGCCTGCAAGAGATCGCGCAGGTCGGCCTGCCGGGGTTGACGGTCTCTTTGCTCGTCGTCGTGAGCACGCTGGCGATCGGCATCTGGGTCGGCACCAAGCTGCTCAAGCTCGACCGCGACACGGCCATCCTCACGGCCGCCGGCAGCGCGATCTGCGGGGCCGCCGCGGTGCTCGCGTTCGAATCGACGCTGCAATCGAAGCCAGAGAAAAGCGCGGTCGCTGTCGGGAGCGTCGTTCTTTTCGGCACGCTTTCGATGTTCGTCTACCCGCTCGCCTATCGGGCGGGCTGGCTCCATCTCGATACGGCAGGCGTCGGCCTCTTTTTCGGCGGTACGATTCATGAAGTCGCGCAGGTCGTCGGCGCGGCGAGCAACGTGAGCCCCGAGGCGACACATGTGGCGACCATCGTCAAGATGACGCGCGTGATGCTGCTCGTGCCCGTTCTGCTCGTGCTGGGCGCATGGCTCGCACGGTCTGCCGCCCGTGGTGGCACGGCGGATGCGCACGCGCCCCGCAAGGTAGCCGTGCCCTGGTTCGCGCTCGGCTTTCTCGCGTGCGTCGTCGTCAACTCGCTGCATCTGCTGCCGAGCGCGGCGACGCACGCCGTCAACGCGCTCGATACTTTCGCGTTGACCATGGCGATGACGGCGCTCGGGATCGAGACGCACCTCTCGCAAGTGCGAAAGGCCGGGCCGCGAGCGCTTGCGACAGGGCTGATTCTGTATGCCTGGTTGGCGATCGGCGGTCTCGCGATCACGTGGGGGGTCGAGCGCCTGCTGGGCTGACCATTCGAGGAGGCAAGCGATGGCGTATGAATTGTATTACTGGGACGGCCTGCAGGGGCGAGGCGAGTTCGTGCGGCTCGCGCTCGAAGAAGCGCGCGCTCCCTACGTCGAGGTGGCGCGCGGGCGTCCCGAGGACGGACTCGGTCAGGGCGCGATGCTCGCGCTCATGGACAGCAAAGAAGAGCCTCACCTCCCGTTCGCTCCGCCGTTCCTCAAGGACGGCGACCTCATCGTCCCGCAGACCGCGAACATCCTCTTCTACCTGGGCGAAAAGCTGCGCCTCGCGCCACGCGACGATCTACGCTACGTGGTGCATGGCCTGCAATTGACGATCGCCGATGTCGTAACGGAAGTCCACGACACACATCATCCGATCGCAAGCGGGCTCTATTACGAGGACCAGAAGGATGCCGCAAAAGCGCGCGCGGCGGACTTCATCGATCACCGTATGCCGAAGTTCATGGGCTACTTCGAACGGGTGCTGAAGCAAAATCCGAGCGGCGATGCCCATCTGGTCGGCGCCTCGCTGACCTACGCCGATCTCTCGATGTTCCAGCTCATCGAAGGCCTCCATTATGCGTTCCCGCGCGCGATGAAGCGCTTCCGCCAGCGCTATCGCCGGCTTGCCGCGCTGCGCGACGCCGTGGCGGCGCGGCCGAACATCGCCGCCTATCTGGCCTCGGAGCGCCGCATCCCTTTCAACGAAACGGGGATCTTCAGGCATTATCCGGAGCTCGATCGCAGCCCGGGGTCGGACTGAGCGTGGCTCAATGATATTCTTGCGCTCGACCGATCTCAGCCAACGCCGCCGTGCTCTCATTCCTGCTCCGCCTGCGTACCCGCGCCCAAGCGTTGTTCAGCCTCTCGGAGGCGCACACCATGCTGCTTTGGGCCGTCGTCACAGGCGTGCTGGGGGCGTTCGCGACGGCCGCGTTCCGCCGCTGCATCGACTTCTTTCAATGGGTCTTCACCGGCCGGTGGGGTAGCTTCGTCGAGATGGCGCGCGCGCTGCCGTGGGGCGCGCGCATCTGCCTGCCGGCCGCGGGCGGCCTCATCGCCGGGTGCCTCCTCCTCGTCGCCGCGCGCGGCGCCGACAAGCGCGCGAACAGCGACTACATGGAAGCGATCGCGATCGGCGACGGCGTGGTCCCCATCTGGCAAAGCCTCTGGCGCAGCATCTCTTCGCTCTTTACCATCGGCTTCGGCGGCTCGATCGGGCGCGAAGGCCCGATGGTCCAACTCGCCGCGCTCGCCGGCTCGGCTATCGGCCGCCTCGTGCATTTCGACCCGCAGCGATTGCGTCTGCTCGTCGCCTGCGGCGCGGCCGCCGGCATTACCTCCGCCTATAGCGCGCCGATCGCCGGAGCGTTCTTCGTGACCGAAATCGTGCTCGGCTCCATCGCGATGGAGAGCTTCGGCCCCGTCGTCGTCGCGTCCGTCGTGGCCAACATCACGATGCGCGAATTCGCGGGTTACAAGCCGCCGTACGAAATGCCCGAATTTCCGCCCATCGCGGGGGTGGAAGTACTGCTCTTCGTCGCGCTCGGCTTTCTCTGCGGGGCGGCGGCACCGCAGTTCCTGCGCCTGCTCGACTTTTCGCGGGCTCGCTTCAGGCGTCTGCCCTTCCCGCTGCCAGTACGGCTCGCCGCGGGCGGCCTCGTCGTCGGGATCATCTCGGTCTGGGTGCCGGACGTCTGGGGCAACGGCTACAGCGTCGTCAACTCGATTCTCCACTCGCCGTGGACGTGGATATCGCTCGTCGTCGTCTTGTTCTGCAAGGTGGTGGCGACGGCCGCGACCGTCGGTTCCGGTGCCGTCGGCGGGGTGTTCACGCCGACGCTCTTCGTCGGCGCGACGCTGGGCTCGCTCTTCGGCCTCGCCGCGCATTCGATCTGGCCGCACGGCACCTCGGGCGCTTTCGCCTATGCGATGGTCGGCATGGGCGCGTTCCTCGCCGGCGCGACGCAAGCGCCGCTCATGGCCATCCTGATGATCTTCGAGATGACGCTCAGCTATCAGGTCGTGTTGCCGTTGATGCTCTCGTGCGTGGTCGCGTACTTCGTCGCGCGCGCGATCGGCAAGACGTCGATGTACGAAATCACGCTGCGCCGGCACGCCGACGAAGAGGAGCGGATGCGCCTGCGCGCGACGCAGATGCGCGAACTGATCAGGCCCGCCGAGACGATCGTCCCCCTGACGGCGAGCGTGCAGGAAATGACGCGGATTTTCCTCGAGTACCCGGTGAAGTATCTCTACGTGACCGACGAGGACGGCTGCTTTCGCGGCGTGGTGGCGCTCAAGAACATCACATCGGACCTGCTCGAAAAGCGCGATACGTCGTCTCGCACCGCAGCCGACTATCTGCAGCCGGAGTTTTCGATCCTCACGCCCGACATGCCGATCAGCGTGGCCTTGCAGCACTTCCTCGCCTTTCAGGGCGAACGCTTGCCCGTCGTCGCGAGCGTGGATACGCCGAAATTGATGGGCGCCGTCTACAAGACAGCCCTGCTCGACGCGTACCGTCGGATGAATCCGGTGTAGTGATCGGGTTCGGAGGCTCGCGTGAGCCTCGCCTCTTCTCCCCTCGGATGCGAAAGCGCGGCGTTTTTTCTACAATGGATTAAACGACCGCGAAATGCGCAGGGTTCCGCGCAAGACGAAGCCTGACGAGCGCTTGGCGGCCGATTCGTCGATTCGGAGCGAAGATGAGCGAACCGTCCCTCGATGCCGTGCGGCGCGACCATGCCGGCTGGATTTTCGTCCACATCGAAGGCGAGCCGTACGACCGCGGCGAGCAACATGGGCAATTGCTCGCGACCGAAATCCAGAATGCCATTCGGACTGCGAAATATCTCGCCCGCTGGGATACGGGCGAGGACTTCGAGACGTTCACGGCAGCCGCGCTCGAGCAGTTCGCGCCGCGGCTCGACACCGAGTTCAGGGATGAGATCCAGGGCATCGCGGCCGGCGCGAAGCTGCCGTTCGCCGAGGTGCTCGCCTGGAACGGCTACATGGACTTGCTGCAGAGCTGGTGGCCGACCAAGGTCGCCGCGCGTGAGCCTCGACTCGGCATGAAGCCATGGCGCGGGCGCCGCGGCCATCACTGCAGCGCATTCATCGCGACAGGCAGCGCGACGCGCGACGGCAGCATCGTGATGGCGCACAACTCCTGGGACCGCTACGCGGCGGGGGATGCGTTCAACGTCGTGTTCGACATCGTTCCGGATTCCGGCCACCGCATCCTCATGCAAGGCCTGCCCGGGTGCATCTCGAGCTTGACCGACTTCTGGATCACGTCGGCCGGCCTCATGGTCACGGAAACGACGATCTCGAACTTCGCCGGCTACAACCCGGCCGGCGCGCCGGAGTTCTATCGCTCGCGGCGAGCCACCCAGTACGCCAACTCGATCGGCGAATGGTGCGAGATGTTCGCCGTCGCGAACAACGGCGGCTACGCGAACAGCTGGCTGCTCGGCGACTTGAAGACGGGCGAGATCGCGCGTTATGAGCTCGGCCTTCACTATTCGGGATTCGAGAGCACGAAAGACGGGTTTTACAGCGGCTACAACACCGCGACGGATCTGAAAATCCGCAACCAGGAGTGCATCGGAGAGGGCGAAGACTACACCGACGTCCGCAAGAACGGCGCGCGGCGACTGCGCTTCATGCAGCTCGCCGACATGCACCACGGCAAGATCGACATCGAGCTCGCGAAGCAGATGATCGCCGATCACCACGACGTTTATCTCGATCGCGGCGACAACCCGTGCTCGCGCACCATCTGCGGGCACCTGGAGCTCGACGATGCGCGCTTCGGCGGCTCCGATCAAGGCCCGTTCAATCCGTGGGGCGCCAACGACGGCAAGGTCGTCGACAGCAAGATGGCGCACGACCTCGCGTTCTGGGCGCGCTGGGGACATCCTTGCGGCAGGCCGTTCGACGCGCAGGCGTTCATGAAACGCCACCCGCAGTGGAACTGGCTCAACGGATACATGCGTGACCGGCCGTCCTGGCCGTGGACGCGCTTCGAAGTGCTGCGTTGAGGGGGCTCGCGACAGGTCCTTGGCACGAGGCATGCTGCTCGTTGACCGACCGCTGAGGGTTGATCGGCGGCATGCCGTATCGAGAAGGAGGTCGAGCATGAGAGTCTCGACAGTGACGATTATGGCCTTGCTTTCGGCATCGTGCTTCGCGGCACCGATTCATACCACGGCGCTCGACAGCATGACCGCGCGTGCCGCACTCGCCGCCGCGCGCGCCGACGCCGCGCCCGTCGCTCCGCCCGCGCCCGAAGTCGCCGCGGACGCGGACATCGCGAAGCAACACTGGACGCGCATCAAGCTTCCAAAATCCCACAGTCTGGCGACCCATTTCGCCCCCCACGAGCGACAGTCGCAAACTTGACGCTCGAAGCGTGCAACGGAACGATCGATGGAGAAAACACCAATGGCGACGTCGGCAATTCCCGAAGAACCCATCGACTTGCAGATCGCGGACGTATTGCGTGCCGTCCGTTACCCGGCCAACAAGGACGAGATCGTCGAGGTCGCGCGCACCGCCGGCGCGAGCAACGAGCTCATTTCGATGTTCGATGGGCTGCCCGAACAGGACTACGCCGACGTGGACGCCGTCACTCGGCTCATCGGC
>JBCNPL010000015.1:0-24586 GCA_039593375.1 Paraburkholderia sp.
CCTCGGGATCCGTGTAAGCCACCGACGGGATCTGCAGCGCGTCGAAATAGGCCTTTTCGCCGTGTGCCGCTTCGGCCGCGACGTGTCCTTCGTGAACGGCCTTGTGGGCGAGCATCGGCTGGCCGACGACATCGCCGATCGCGAAGATGTGCGGCACGTTGGTGCGCATCTGCTTGTCGACGTCGATGAAGCCGCGATCGGTCACGGCGACGCCCGCCTTCTCGGCGCCGATCCGCTTGCCGTTCGGACTACGGCCGACCGCCACGAGCACGAGGTCGTAGCGCTGCGGTTCCGCCGGCGCGCTCTCGCCCTCGAACTTGACATAGATACCGTCGGACTTCGCTTCGGCGGCAGCCGTCTTGGTCTTCAGCATGACGTTGGCGAAGTGTCTGGCGCTGTACTTCTGCCAGACCTTCACGAGATCGCGATCGGCGCCCAACATCAGGCCGTCGAGCATTTCGACGACGTCGATCTTGGCGCCGAGCGTCGCATAGACCGTCGCCATTTCGAGTCCGATGATCCCGCCGCCGACGACGAGCATCCGCTGCGGGATCTGTGGCAACTCGAGCGCGCCCGTCGAGTCGACGACTCGCGGATCGTCGGGCATGAACGGCAGCTTCACGGCTTGCGAACCGGCCGCGATGATCGCCTGCTTGAAGCGTATGACCTTTTTGCCGCCTTCGGCCTGCACCTCCATATGGTGCGGATCGAGGAACGCGCCGACGCCCGTCACGACCTCGACCTTGCGCGCCTTCGCCATGCCGGCCAAGCCCGTCGTCAACTTCTTGACGACGCCCGACTTGAACGAGCGCAGCTTGGCCAGGTCGATCTTCGCCTCGCCGAACATGATGCCGTGCTCGGCGAGCTCGCCGACCTCGTCCATGATCAGCGCCGTATGCAGCAGCGCCTTCGACGGGATGCAGCCGACGTTCAGGCACACGCCGCCGAGCGTCGGATAGCGCTCGACGAGCACCGTCTTCATGCCGAGGTCGGCCGAGCGGAACGCCGCCGAGTAGCCGCCCGGGCCCGCGCCGAGCACGACCATGTCGCACTCGATGTCGACGCTACCCGTGTAGCTGCCGGCGGCGGGCGCCGCAGCCGGCTGCGAGCGCGGCGGTTCGGCCCGCGCGGGAGCCGGGGCTGCCGGCGGCGCGGGCGGCGCCGCGGCGGGTGCCGGCTTCGCGGCGCCCGCGCCTTCGCTCGCTTCGATCAGCGCGATGACGGTGCCTTGCGAGACCTTGTCGCCGGCCTTGATCTTCACTTCCTTGACGGTGCCGGCCGCATCGCTCGGCACCTCCATCGAGGCCTTGTCGGACTCGAGCGTGAGTAGCGACTGCTCCTTTTCGATGACGTCGCCGGGCTTGATGTTGACCTCGATGACATCGACGTCCTTGAAGTCGCCGATATCCGGCACTTTCACTTCGACGAGACTCATTCACGTCCCCTTCTTGTTAGCGCCGACGATCAAAGGATCACGCGCCGGAAATCGGCGAGCAGCGAGGTGAGATAGGCGTTGAAGCGCGCGGCCTCGGCGCCGTCGATGACGCGATGGTCATAGGACAGCGAGAGCGGCAGCGTGAGTCGCGGCGCGAACTGCTTGCCGTCCCAGACGGGCTTCATCGCGCCGCGCGAAAGGCCGAGGATCGCCACTTCCGGCGCATTGATGATCGGCGTGAAATGCGTGCCGCCGATGCCGCCCAGCGACGAAATCGAGAAGCAGCCGCCCTGCATCTGATCGGGCTTCAGCTTGCCTTCGCGCGCGAGCTTCGAGAGATCGGCCATCTCCTTCGCGATCTCGATGAGCCCCTTCTTGTCCGCGTCGCGGATCACCGGAACGACGAGCCCGTTCGGCGTATCGGCCGCAAAGCCGATGTGGTAGTACTGCTTGTAGACGAGATTGTCGCCGTCGAGGCTCGCGTTGAACGTCGGGAACTTCTTCAGCGCCGCGACGACGGCCTTGATCACGAACGCGAGCATCGTCACCTTGACGCCGGCCTTCTCGTTTTCCTTGTTGAGCTGCACGCGCAGCGCCTCGAGCTCGGTGATGTCGGCCTCGTCGTTGTTCGTGACGTGCGGGATCATCACCCAGTTGCGGTGCAGGTTCGCGCCCGAGATCTTCTTGATGCGCGAAAGCGGCTTGGGCTCGACCGGACCGAACTTCGTGAAATCGATCTTCGGCCAGGGCAGCAGGTTCAGCTCGCCGCCGGCACCGGGTGCCGCCGCCGCGGCCGCACCGGCCGGCGCGCGCTGCCCCGTCATCACGCCCTTCACGAACGCCGTCACGTCTTCCTGGGTAATGCGGCCCTTCGGGCCCGTGCCCGGCACGAGCGCGACGTCGACGCCGAGTTCGCGCGCGAACTTGCGCACGGAAGGCGACGCGTGGCTCGGCCGGCGCACGCCGCCCTCGCCTGCCGGAATCAGCGGAGCCTGCGCGAGCGCGGACGGCGGCGTGGGCGCTTTGTGAGCCAGGTCCGGACGCGGCGAATCGGAGGGTTCTTCGACCTTCCTCTGCGGTGCGGCTGCCGGGGCGGGAGCGGCTTCGGCACCGCTCGATTCGAGCAGCACGATCACGGAGCCCTCGGACACCGTGTCGCCGACCTTGACTTTCAGTTCCTTGACGATGCCTTCGGCCGGGCTCGGCACATCCATCGTCGCCTTGTCCGATTCGAGCGTGATCAGCGACTGTTCTTTCTGCACGCGATCGCCGACCTTCACGGCGACCTCGATCACCGGAACATCCTTGTAGTCGCCGATATCGGGGACCTTGACTTCCTGAACGGCTCCACCGGCCGGTGCGGCGGCGGCCGGCGCGGGAGCCGGCGCGGCGGCCGGCGCCGCCGGTGCGGGCGAAGGCGCGGGCGCGGCCGCGCCGTTGCCTTGGGCGGGCTTGGCGGCGCCTGCCGCGCCGCCCTCGAGCAGCACGATCAGCGTGCCCTCTGAAACGGTATCGCCCTGCTTCACTCGAATTTCCTTGACAGTGCCGGCCGCGGGGCTCGGCACGTCCATCGTCGCCTTGTCCGACTCTAGCGTGATGAGGGACTGCTCCGGCTCGACCGTATCGCCCGGTTTCACGAGGATGTCGATGACGGGTACGTCCTTGAAATCGCCGATGTCCGGCACCTTGACTTCGATCGCTTGACTCATTTGTTGGTGTCTCCAGGGCACGCGCGCGTGAAGCCGCCCGGCAGGCGGCTCACGCGCGCGTCGGATCGCGCGAACGCGATGCCTTAAACGGTCATCGGGTTGGGTTTGTTCGGGTCGAGGCGGTACTTCGCAAGCGCGTCGGCCACGACCTTGCGCTCGATGGTACCTTCATCGGCCAGCGCGTTGAGCGCGGCGACGGTGACCCAGTAACGGTCGACTTCGAAGAAGTGGCGCAGCTTCTCACGCGTATCCGAGCGGCCGAAACCGTCGGTGCCGAGCACGACGAAGCGCTGGGGCACGTAGGCGCGGATCTGGTCGGCCAGCGCGCGCACGTAGTCCGTCGAAGCGATGACCGGACCCTGCGCGTCCTTCAGCAGCGTTTCCGCGTGCGAAAGCTTGCGCGGCTCCGTCGGATGCAGCAGATTCCAACGCGCCACTTCCTGCCCTTCGCGCGCGAGTTCGGTGAAGCTCGGCACGCTCCAGATGTCGGCGGCGACGCCCCAGTCGTTCTTGAGCAGATCGGCCGCGGCAATCACTTCGTTCAGGATCGTGCCCGCGCCCATCAGCTGCACGCGCGGCGCCTTGCCCGAAGCATCGGCCTTCCTGAACGAGTACATCCCCTTGATGATGTGAGCGGCGACGTCGTCGCCCTCCGGGATCGCCGGGTGCTCGTAGTTCTCGTTCATCACCGTGATGTAATAGAACACGTCCTCCTGCTCCTGAACCATCCGGCGCAGGCCGTCCTGCATGATCACGGCGAGCTCGTAGCCGAACGTCGGATCGTAGCTGACGCAGTTCGGCACGGACGACGCCCAAAGCAGCGAATGGCCGTCCTCGTGCTGGAGACCTTCGCCGTTCAGCGTCGTGCGGCCCGCGGTACCGCCGAGCAGGAAGCCGCGCGAGCGCATGTCGCCGGCCGCCCAGACCAGATCGCCGATGCGCTGAAAGCCGAACATCGAGTAGAAGACGTAGAACGGCACCATGATCTCGCCGTGCGTCGAATACGACGTTGCGGCGGCGATCCAATCGCACATGCCGCCGGCTTCGTTGATCCCTTCCTGCAGGATCTGGCCGGTTTCGGACTCCTTGTAGAACATCAGCTGATCGGAATCCTCGGGCACGTACTTCTGGCCGTCCTGGTTCCAGATGCCGATCTGGCGGAAGAGACCCTCCATCCCGAACGTGCGCGACTCGTCGGGCACGATCGGCACCACGCGCTTGCCGAGCGCCTTGTCCTTCAGCAGGATGTTGAGGATCCGCACGAACGCCATCGTCGTCGAGATCTCACGACCTTCGCCCGTTCCCTTGAGGAGCGGCTCGAACGCCGCGAGCGCGGGCACCGGCAGCGACTCGGCCGCCTTCTGGCGGCGCGCCGGCAGGTAGCCGCCGAGTTCCTCGCGCCGGGCGCGCATGTACTCGAGCTCCTTCGAGCCTTCCTCGAACTTGAGGTACGGCACGTCGACGATCGCCTCGTCGGAGATCGGCAGCCGGAACTGATCGCGGAAAACCTTCAGCTGATCCACCTGCATCTTCTTCTGCTGGTGGGTGATGTTCATGGCCTGACCGGCCTCGCCCATGCCGTAGCCCTTGATCGTCTTCGCCAGGATGACGGTCGGTTGACCATGGTGATGCGTGGCCGCGTGGAACGCCGCATAAATCTTGTGCGGATCGTGGCCGCCGCGGTTCAGGTTCCAGATGTCTTCGTCGGACCAGTCGGCGACGAGCGCCTTGAGCTCGGGCGTGTTGAAGAAATGCTCGCGCACGAACGCGCCCGATTCGGACTTGTACGTCTGATACTCGCCGTCGACGACTTCCATCATCCGGCGCATGAGCGCGCCCGACTTGTCGCGCGCGAAGAGCGCGTCCCAACGGCTGCCCCAGATGACCTTGATGACGTTCCAGCCGGCGCCGCGGAACTCCGACTCGAGCTCCTGGATGATCTTGCCGTTGCCGCGCACGGGACCGTCGAGGCGCTGCAAGTTACAGTTGACGACGAAGACGAGGTTGTCGAGGCGCTCGCGGCCGGCCATGCCGATCGCGCCGAGCGATTCGGGCTCGTCGGTCTCGCCGTCGCCGAGGAATGCCCAGACCTTGCGGCCTTCCGTGCTGACGATGCCGCGCGCCTGCAGATACTTCATGAAGCGCGCCTGGTAGATCGCCATGATCGGGCCGAGACCCATCGAGACGGTCGGGAATTGCCAGAAGTCCGGCATGAGCCACGGGTGCGGATACGACGAGATCCCCTCGCCGCCGACTTCCTGGCGGAAATTGTCGAGCTGCGTTTCGGTCAGCCGGCCGAGCAGGAAAGCGCGCGCATAGATGCCGGGCGACGAGTGGCCTTGCGCGAACACGAGGTCGCCGCCGTGCTTGTCCGACGGCGCATGCCAGAAATGATTGAAGCCGACGTCGTAAAGCGTCGCGGCCGAGGCGAACGAAGCGATGTGGCCGCCGACGTTCGTGTGCTTGCCGGCGCGCAACACCATCGCGATCGCGTTCCAGCGCGTGTACGAGCGGATGCGGTGCTCGACGTCCTGGTCGCCGGGAATCTTCGCCTGATTCGGGACCGGAATCGTGTTGATGTAGGGGGTATTGGCCGAGAACGGCAGATGCTCCCCATGCACGCGGGCAAACTCGATCTGCTTCTCGATCAGATAGTGCGCACGGTTCGGGCCGACGGCGGAGATCACGCCCTCGAGTGCCTCGAGCCATTCACCGGTTTCCTGGGGATCGTCGTCTTTATCGGCGGCGACATACTTCATGACTTCGTCGGGCACAGCGGACATTCTCGTCTCCTGGTAGGAAATGCTCTTCGAACAGACGACGCGAGCCGGTTCGGCTGCGGCAGTTGTCGGCGATTGTAAAGACCCCGAAGCTCGCTGCCAACGAATTTTTCGAATTACGAGATCATTTCTCACAATGCGGAATATTGCTGCGACGCACATCGAACCGTGCGCAGACGAATCGCAAATCGATACGATTGCGGCCGGTTCGCGCTCGCGGCAGCGCTTGGTGTTGACAGCCGTTGCCTTCTGTTTTACGCCAATTGGCCCTGCGGCGCTGCGCTACAATTCGAGCCATGTTGACCGATCGGCTTTTCGCACGCTCGGCGCGGCCGTCCGGTCCCCGGGCGGAATCGGCGCCGTCCCGCTGGCACCACGGACCGTGGTGGTCGAATTCCTATTTGCTGACGCCGCTCCTCTCGATCCTGGTATTCCTCGTCGTGATGAGCCTGATCCTCTGGAGCTTGAACCGGCGCGAGCAGCAGCAGCAGGAAGACACGCTTTTCCGTAACGTGGCCTGGGCTCAGCAGCAGATCCGCCTCTCGATGACGGGCGCGCAGGAGCAATTGCAGGGGGTGGCCCGCGATCTCGCGGCCGGCCACGAGGAGGAACGCGCGTTTCAGACGTCGACCACCGACATCATGCAGGCGCATCCCGAGATCGTCTATCTGAACTGGTACACGAGCGGCAAGACGCTGCACTGGCCGGACATGGCGCCGCCGCTCGCGGGGCAGCGTTTCGCGCGGCTCACGGACGCGGAAATGGACGTGGCCGTCACGGCCGCGTTCGGCGAGGCGCGCAGCACGCGGCGCCAGGTCTACTCGCCGCTCATTTACGACGACCTCGGCAACGGTTATCTGACGCTGCAAACGCCCGTTTATCGGGACCGTGAGTTTCTCGGCTCGATTGCCGCCGTCTTTTCGATCGAAGGTATTCTGAAGCACGACATTCCGCCCGAGCTTTCGGCCAAATACAAGATCTCGCTGCTCGACGCGAACAACCGAGAGCTGTCGACGACGTCGACGCGCCCGCGCCTGCCGCGCGACATGTTCTACGATCTGCCGCTCGACCCGCCGGGCCAAGGCCTCACGGTCCGAGTCTATGCGTTTCCGCAGATCACGAACTTCACGAACAATACGCTCGTTTGGCTCGTCGCCGGGCTTTCGTGCTTCGTGCTCTGGAGTCTCTGGAGCCTCTGGAAGCACACGCGGCAGCGCTTCGAGGCGCAGCAGGCGCTTTACGCCGAAGCATTCTTCCGGCGCGCCATGGAAAACTCGGTGCTGATCGGCATGCGCGTGCTCGACATGCACGGACGGATCACGCACGTGAACCCCGCGTTCTGCCGAATGACGGGCTGGGACGAGAGCGATCTCGTCGGTAAGAACCCGCCGTTCCCGTACTGGCCGCGCGACTCGTATCCCGAAATGCAGCGTCAGATCGACATGACGCTGCGCGGCAAGGCGCCCTCCTCCGGTTTTGAATTGCGCGTGCGCCGCAAGGACGGCTCGATCTTTCATGCACGGCTTTACGTCTCTCCGCTCATCGACAGCTCGGGACGGCAAACGGGCTGGATGTCGTCGATGACCGACATCACCGAACCCAAACGCGCGCGCGAGGAGCTCGCGGCCGCTCACGAGCGGTTCACGACCGTCCTCGAAAGCCTCGACGCGGCCGTTTCGGTGCTCGCCGCGGACGAGGCCGAGCTGCTGTTCGCAAACCGCTACTACCGGCACCTTTTCGGCATCCGCCCCGACGGGCATCTCGAGCTCGCGGGCGGCGGATTCGACTCGACGCAGGCATCGTCGGACTCGATCGACATGGTCGACACCTACGCCGGGTTGCCGGCCGCCGCGCTGACCGAGGGCGCGGCCGACGCGCAAGAGGTCTACGTGCAGGGCATCCAGAAGTGGTTCGAAGTGCGCCGCCAGTACATCCAGTGGGTCGACGGCCACCTAGCGCAGATGCAGATCGCGACCGACATCACGACGCGCAAGCAGGCGCAGGAGCTCGCGCGCCAGCAAGAGGAGAAGCTGCAGTTCACGAGCCGCCTCATGACGATGGGCGAGATGGCCTCGTCGCTCGCGCATGAACTCAATCAGCCGCTCGCCGCGATCAACAATTACTGCTCGGGCACGGTGGCGCTCGTCAAGGCGGGCCGCACGACGCCCGATACGCTCTTGCCCGTGCTCGAGAAGACGGCTCAGCAAGCCGTTCGCGCCGGCATGATCATCAAGCGCATCCGCGAGTTCGTGAAGCGCAGCGAGCCGAAGCGCCAGGCCGCGCGCGTCTCCGACATCGTCGCCGATGCCGTGGGCCTCGCCGAGATCGAGACGCGCAAACGCCGGATCCGCATCGCGACCGAAATCCGCTCGCGGCTCCCCGTCGTCTACGTCGATCCGGTCCTCATCGAGCAGGTACTCGTCAACCTTCTCAAGAACGCCGCCGAAGCCATGCATGGCGCGCAGCCGAATGCCGTGGACCCGGTAATCCGTATCGTCGTTCGGCTCGACGCCGGGTTCGTTTGCATCAGCGTGATCGATCAGGGCCCCGGCGTCGACGAAGCGGCCATCGAGCGCCTCTTCGAGCCGTTTTTCAGCACCAAGTCGGACGGCATGGGCATGGGGCTCAACATTTGCCGGTCGATCATCGAGTCGCATCGCGGGCGCCTGTGGGTCGTCAACAACATCGATATCGACGGAAAGGTTACAGGCGCCACGTTTCACGTTAGTCTGCCGATCGGCGAACCCACCGATCATAACCAAGGCGGGTCCGAGGCACAGAGACCGCAAACTGTCACGGGAGAAACATGAATAGCCCAGTCACCACTCAGGAAACCGTCTTCGTCGTCGACGACGACGAGGCCGTGCGCGATTCGCTGCGTTGGCTGCTGGAGGCGAACGGCTATCGGGTGCAGTGCTTCACGAGCGCCGAACAGTTCCTCGACGCCTATCAGCCCGCTCAGCACCCGGGGCAGATCGCCTGTCTGATTCTCGACGTGCGCATGTCCGGCATGAGCGGCCTGGAGCTGCAGGAGCGGCTTATCGCCGAGAACGCCTCGCTGCCGATCATCTTCGTCACGGGGCACGGCGATGTGCCGATGGCCGTCTCGACGATGAAAAAAGGCGCGATGGATTTCATCGAGAAGCCGTTCGACGAGGCCGAGCTTCGCAAGCTCGTCGAGCGGATGCTCGAGAAGGCGCGCAGCGAAAGCACCACCGTGCAGCAACAGCGCGCGGCCGCCGAGCGGCTCTCGAAGCTGACGGCGCGCGAGCATCAGGTGCTCGAGCGCATCATCGCCGGGCGCCTGAACAAGCAGATCGCCGACGATCTCGGGATCAGCATCAAGACCGTCGAAGCGCACCGGGCGAACATCATGGAAAAGCTCAACGTCAACACGGTGGCCGACCTGCTGCGCCTCGCGCTTTCGAACAAGCCGCAACAGCAACAGTAGGCGTCAGGCGAAATCGCGCTCGCGCGGCGTTTCGCGAAACCGCGAGAGCGCGTTCGGCCCGCGACGTTCGGAGCGGGCTTCCCCAGATTCGCGGCGCGCGGCGCGGCGGCACTTGCCGGTCGCCTTTGGTTATCCAGACTGTTCTTTCCACATTCTTCCCCCCGTCTCGCTTCGTCGGGAGCCGCTGCCTTGCCAATCGGGCTACCGGAGTTGGGCTATCAGTCGAGCGGATAGCCCGGCGGTATAATTTTTCCTTTGTCCCGACCGACCACCATGACAGCACAACTGATCGACGGTAACGCCCTCTCCAAGACCCTGCGCGCGCAAGTCGCGGCGCGCGCCGCGGCGCTCACCGCGCGCGGGCACAAGCCGGGCCTTGCCGTCGTGCTCGTGGGCGACAACCCGGCGAGCGAAGTCTACGTGCGCAACAAGGTGAAGGCCTGCGAAGACAACGGCATTCACTCGTCGTACGACCGCTATGCGGCGACGCTTTCGGAGGCCGCGCTGCTCGCGCGCATCGACGAGCTCAACCGCGATCCGCGGATCCACGGCATCCTCGTTCAGCTACCACTGCCGCCCCACATCGACAGCCACAAAGTCATCGAAGCGATCGCTCCGGAAAAGGACGTGGACGGCTTTCACGTCGCGAACGCCGGCGCGCTGATGACGGGCAAGCCGCTTTTTCGCCCCTGTACGCCGTACGGCGTCATGAAGATGTTCGAGGCCCACGGCATCGAGCTGAAAGGCGCGAACGCGGTCGTGATCGGCCGCTCGAACATCGTCGGCAAGCCGATGGCGCTGCTGCTGCTCGAGGCCGGCGCGACGGTCACGATCTGCCACAGCAAGACCCGCGACCTCGCGGCGCATACACGGGCCGCCGACGTAATCGTGGCGGCGACGGGCCGCCGCAACCTCGTAACCGCCGACATGGTCAAGCCGGGGGCCGCCGTCATCGACGTCGGGATGAATCGCGATGACGCAGGCAAGCTCTGCGGCGACGTCGATTTCGCGAAGGTGCGCGACGTTGCCGGCTTCATCACGCCGGTGCCCGGCGGCGTCGGCCCGATGACGATCACGATGCTGCTCGTCAATACGATCGAAGCAGCCGAGCGCATGGCGGCGGCGTCCGAATAGGAACGGACTCGACGGCGCTCGGGCGAGAGCGGTCCGGGCCCGCTGGAAATCGCGCGCGGCGTCCCAAACTGGTGATTCGGGTGCATGATGCCCGTAACCCCATCCACGACATACAGGAAGCTCCATGGCCCAGAACACGTCTCATACGACCGAAGCGCATGAACCGTCCAGCGCGTCGGGCAACCCGCTGCTCGACTTCTCCGGCCTGCCGCGCTTCGGCGAAATCCGTCCCGAACATGTCACGCCCGCGCTCGATGCGCTGCTCGCCGACGCGAAAACGGCCATCGAACGCGCGGTGGCCCCGGAAACGGCGGCGACCTGGTCCGACGTCGTCGACGCCACCGAGCGCGCGACCGAGCCGCTTTCCCGCGCCTGGAGCGTCGTCGGCCATCTCAACGCCGTCGCCGATACACCCGAGTTGCGCGCGGCCTACTCCGAAAATCTGCCGCGCGTGACCGAGTTCTGGTCGAGCGTCGGGCAGAACCTCGCGCTGTTCGAGAAATACAAGGCGATCGCGGCAAGCGCCGAGTACGCCACGCTCGGCATCGAGCGCAAGAAGATTCTCGAAAACGCGCTGCGCGACTTCCGCCTGTCGGGTGCCGAGCTGCCCGAGGACCGCAAGCCGCGCTTCACCGAATTGCAAGAGCGGCAGGCTGCGCTCGCCAAAGCGTTCTCCGATCACGTGCTCGACTCGACGAACGCGTACGCCTATATCGCCAAGAGCGAGGCCGAGCTGGCCGGGCTGCCCGAAGACGTCGTCGAGGCCGCGCGCCAAGCCGCGCAAGCGGCGGGCGTCGAGGGCTGGAAGTTCACGCTGCATTTCCCGTCGTATTTCCCCGTCATGCAGTACGCCGCGCACCGTCCGATGCGCGAGACGATGTATCGCGCCTACGTGACGCGGGCGTCCGAACTCGGCGGCGTCTACGGCGCGGGCAAAGCCGAATGGGACAACACCGCGATCATGGCCGAGCTCCTGAAGCTGCGCCGCGAAGAGGCTCAGATGCTCGGCTACCGCAACTTCGCCGAAGTCTCGCTCGTGCCGAAGATGGCCGATTCGCCCGATCAGGTGGTCGCATTCCTCGACGATCTCGCGCAACGAGCACGCCCGTACGCCGAAGAGGATTGGCGTGAGCTGCGCGAATTCGCCGCCGGCGAGCTGGGCCTCGCGCAGCTCGAGCCGTGGGATGTCGCGTTCGCGAGCGAGCGCTTGCGCGAGAAGCGTTACGCATTCTCCGAGAACGAGGTGAAGCAGTACTTCCCCGAGCCCGTCGTTCTGAACGGCCTCTTTCGCGTGGCGGAGACGCTCTTCGGCGTCTCGATCCGCCGTGACGAAGCCGCCGTCTGGCATCCCGATGTGCGTTTCTTCCGCGTCGAGAATCGCGACGGCTCGCTCGTCGCGCAGTTCTATCTCGATCTCTACGCGCGCGAAGGCAAGCGCGGCGGGGCCTGGATGGACGACGCTCGCTCGCGTCACCGCACCGAGCGCGGCGTGCAGACGCCCGTCGCCTATCTCACCTGCAATTTCTCGGCACCGGTGGGTGGCAAGCCGGCTTGCTTCACGCACGATGAGGTCATCACGCTCTTTCATGAGTTCGGGCACGGGCTGCATCACATGCTGACGCGCGTCGAAGAACTCGCGGTGTCGGGCATCAACGGCGTCGAATGGGATGCCGTCGAACTGCCGTCGCAGTTCATGGAGAACTTCTGCTGGGAATGGGACGTTCTCACCGGCATGACGTCTCACGTGGATTCGGGCGCCGCCCTGCCCCGCGAGCTCTTCGAGAAGATGCTGGCAGCCAAGAACTTCCAGAGCGGGCTCGGCATGCTGCGGCAGATCGTGTTCTCGATCTTCGACATGCGCCTGCATATGGACTTCGACGCGGCCGGCGTGGGTGCGGCCGGCGCGCGAAGCGCGAACGATCTCGCGCGCGAAATCAACGAGCACTATCACGTGATTCCGCAAGCGGCGTTCTCGCGCTGGCCGAACACGTTCAGCCATATCTTCGCGGGCGGCTATGCGGCCGGCTACTACAGTTACAAGTGGGCCGAGGTGCTGTCCGCCGATGCCTATGCGGCATTCGAAGACGCCGCGCGTGCGGCAAACGGCAGCGTGCTCGACTCGGACACGGGCCGGCGCTATCGCCAGGAAATTCTCGAGGTCGGTGGCAGCCGGCCGGCGATGGAGTCGTTCAAGGCATTCCGCGGGCGCGCGCCGACGATCGATGCGCTGTTGCGGCACAACGGAATGGCAGGCGCGCCGATGGCGCATTGATCGCGTGGGTGCGCCGCGCGGCCGCCGCGAGGTCGTCGGCCAGTGCGTTGCGGGATGCCGGTGAGGAAGTCAGCGATGTAGCTTGAAGTCGACTTCGGCCGGCCGCCCCTCGATAGATAACGTCGCTCGCGCGGCTGGCGAGCGCGCGATCACGCGGCCACGCCGAATGACGGCTAGCCTTGCCGCGCGCAGCCGGATCGCTTCGACCGGATCGCGGGCATCGAGCAGCACGCAGTCGGCCCGACAGCCGACGTCAATGCCGTAGTCCTGCAACCCGAGAATGCGTGCGGGGTTAACCGTCACCGCATCGAAGGCCGCGCGCATCGCCGCTTGCCCTGTCATCTGCGCGACGTGCAGCCCCATGTGGGCCACTTCGAGCATGTCGCCCGAGCCGAGGCTGTACCACGGGTCCATCACGCAATCGTGGCCAAACGCCACTTCGATCCCTGCGGCCATCATTTCCGGCACGCGGGTCATGCCGCGGCGCTTCGGATACGTGTCGGCGCGACCCTGAAGCGTGATGTTGATGAGCGGATTGGCGATCGCGGCCACGCCCGCTTCGCGCATGAGCGGCAGCAGCTTGCTCACGTAGTAGTTGTCCATCGAATGCATCGACGTCAGATGCGAACCCGCCACGCGGCCGTGAAGCCCGAGCCGATGAGTCTCGGCGCAGAGCGTCTCGATATGGCGTGAGAGCGGGTCGTCCGATTCGTCGCAGTGCATGTCGACGCGCAAGCCCTTGTCGGCGGCGAACTCGCAGAGCATGCGCACCGACTGCGCGCCGTCGGCCATCGTGCGCTCGAAGTGAGGAATGCCGCCGACTACGTCGACGCCCATTGCGATCGCGCGCTTTAGATTCTCGAAGGCGCCGGCGCTACGCAGCACTCCGTCTTGCGGAAACGCGACGAGTTGCAGGTCAAGATACGGCGCGACGCGACGCTTCACTTCGAGCAACGCTTCGACGGCCAGGAGGCGCTCGTCGCAGACATCGACATGCGAACGGATCGCGAGCAGCCCTCGCGCTACGGCCCAATCGCAATACTGCATTGCCCGTTCGACGAGTGCCGCCTGCGTCAGATGCGGCTTCAGCTCGCCCCATAACGCGATGCCCTCGAGCAAGGTCCCCGACTGATTCACGCGCGGCAAACCGTAGGAGAGCGTTGCGTCCATGTGGAAATGCGCGTCGACGAACGGTGGCGCGACGAGCAAGCCCCGCGCATCGATCTCCTCGCGCGCCGACACGGCGAGATGGCGTTCGATCGCCGCGATGCCCTCGCCCGCGATGCCGATGTCGACAGGCGCGTCTCGTCCCGCGACGTGTGAAGGCAATGCGGCACGACGAATGATCAGGTCCAGCATCGGCGACTCCTCGCTCGTTGGCTTCGGGATGGCTCGCCGTCGATTGTAGGGCCTGGCGTTCAGTCGTTGTCGAAGAGCGGGAATTGGCCGCTTTTCCCCGCCTCGCCCTCCTCTTCGAGGCGCACGCCGACTCCGAGCAACCGCACCGGCTTATTGCGCCGCGCGAAGCCTTTCTCGAGCAGGACAAGCATTGTAGGAACGTGCGTTGCATCGGCCACGCATTCGACCGTCGTCCGCTGAAAATCGGCGAAGCGGATCTTGACGTAGAGCTTGCGTACCGCGGCAGCGGCGCCGGCCCGCTCGATGCGCGCATCGAGTTGCTCGGCGAGACGCCGGACCTCGGTTGCACATTCGTCGAGCGTTTGCAGATCGGTGACGTAGGTCGTCTCGACGCTGATCGATTTGCGCTCCTGATCGGCCTCGACCGGACGATGGTCGATCCCGCGCGACAGCTCGTAAAGGCGCTTGCCGAATTTCCCGAAGCGGCGATGCAAATCGATGAGGGCCCACTGCCGCAAGTCGGCGCATGTCGAGATGCCGAGCTTTTCGAGCTTTGCCGCCGTCACCTTGCCGACGCCGAAAATCTTGCGGACGGGCAATGCCGCGACGAATGCATCGACCTCGTTGGGGCGAACGACGAAAAGCCCATCGGGCTTGTTCCAATCCGATGCGATCTTCGCGACGAATTTGTTCGGCGCGACGCCGGCCGACACCGTCACACCGACGGTCTCGCGCACGCGTTCGCGAATCTCCGCCGCCATCAGTGTGGCGCTACCCTTGCAGCGCGTGGAATGCGTGACATCGAGATAGGCTTCGTCGAGCGAGAGCGGTTCGACGTCTGCCGTGTAGTCGCGATAGATGGCCATGATCTGGCGCGAGGCGGTTCGATACTTTTCCATCGCGGATGGCAGAATCAACAACTCAGGGCACTTGCGCATCGCGAGCGCCGACGACATCGCCGAATGAATGCCGAAGCGACGCGCTTCATAGTTGCAGGTGGCGATGACGCCGCGATGCTCGGGCCTGCCGCCGACCGCGAGCGGCCGGCCACGCAGGCTCGGGTCGTCGCGCATCTCGACCGACGCGTAGAAACAGTCGCAATCGCAGTGGATGATCTTGCGTGAAAAGTCCGCGCGCGGGGACCCCACCTGCGCGCCCGGAGACTCGGGCTCAGGCTCGGCGGCAGAGGTGAGGGAACGATCGCGCGTGCTCAAGATGAGCGACACTGTACAAAAACACAGTGATAGTTTCAAGAAGTACGGCGAAGTTGTCGTCGCCCGGCGCCGCGCACATTGAAGGTCGTACGTGCGCTACGGATCGCAGCGGTTGTCCCGCACCCGCACAATCAACACAACCGTCCGCCGCGTCAGGCCCATAGCCACAACGCGTAAACGACAAAACCCGCCATCACGGGCGGGTTTTTCGATTGGTTGCGGGGGTAGGATTTGAACCTACGACCTTCGGGTTATGAGCCCGACGAGCTGCCAGACTGCTCCACCCCGCGTCAGAGAAATGAAACTATAGCGTGAATTTCACTGGTCGTCAAACGAGACCCACTTCTTCGCTTCTTCACCGGACATCGCCGTACATCTCAATCCTCTCCCACGCATGGAACGGGCCCAACCACTCGCTCACAAACTTCGGCGGAGACGGACAAAATCGTTACGAACGAACAACCCGCCTCTCAATGCGAATGGCGCGGATCGCCGCGCGTTTCGACCACCTTCAAATAGAGGGTCGCAGGCTCGAGACATCCCCCAGTGGAAAGCTGCCCCACGAATTGCCGATAGATCTCCTGCCACGGCGTCTGCGACGACGGGACCTGCAGCGCCGCCGCCTCGCCGCGGCGGCGCGCGAGTTCCGTTTCGTCGACGAGCACATCGACACGCCGGGCATTGAGATCGACCCGAATACGATCGCCCGTGCGCAGCAGCGCAAGGCCGCCGCCCACAGCCGCCTCCGGCGACATATTGAGGATCGAGGGACTCGCCGATGTCCCGCTTTGCCGACCGTCGCCCATGCAGGGCAGCGAGTCGATTCCGCGCTTCACGAGTTCCGCGGGCGGCGCCATGTTCACGACCTCCGCGCTGCCGGGATAGCCGACGGTGCCGCATCCACGGATCACGAGTATGCAGCGCTCGTCGATTTCGAGCGACGGATCGTTGATCCGCGCGTGATAGTCCTCGGGACCGTCGAACACGATCGCACGCGCCTCGAATGCATTCTCCGCGCCAGGTTCGCTGAGATAAGTCTTTCTGAACGCGTCGCCCACGACCGACATCTTCATGATCGCACTGTCGAAGAAGTTGCCCGTCAGCACCATGAAGCCGGCACGCTGCTTGAGCGGCTCGTCGAACGGCCGAATGACTTCCCGGTCCGCATCAGGGGCCCTGGCGGCGATCTCAGCGATCGTATGCCCCGATACCGTCAAGCACTCACCATGCACCGTGCCGGCCGCATGCAACTGGCGCAGCACCGCAGGCACGCCACCCGCACGGTGGAAGCCCTCGCCGAGATACTCTCCGGCGGGCATGCAGTTCGCGAGCAGCGGCACGTCCTCGCCGAGCCGTTGCCAATCTTCCAGACTCAGTTCGATCCCCATATGCCGGGCGATCGCGATCAGATGCGGCGGGCAGTTGGTCGAAGCGCCGAGCGCCGAGGCGACGACAATCGCGTTTTCAAACGCTTCTCGGGTAAGAATCCTCGATGGGCGCACGTCTTCGCGCACGAGTTCGACGATGCGCTTGCCCGTGGCATAAGCCATCTGTCCACGCTCACGATACGCGGCAGGAATGGAAGCGCATCCGGGCAGCGACATGCCGAGCGCCTCGGCCAGACTGTTCATCGAAAGCGCCGTGCCCATCGTATTGCAATGGCCGATCGACGGCGATGCCGCAACGGTGAGCTCCATGAAGCCTTCGTAGTCGATCTTGCCCGCGGCCAGCAGATTACGCGCATGCCAGATGACCGTGCCCGATCCCACGCGTTTGCCTTCGAACCAGCCATCGAGCATCGGCCCGCCCGAGAGCACGATCGCCGGCAGATCGACCGTCGCCGCCGCCATCAGCGATGCGGGCGTCGTCTTGTCGCAGCCCGTCGTCAGCACGACGCCATCGAGCGGATAGCCGTGCAGCACTTCGACGAGACCGAGATAAGCGAGGTTGCGGTCGAGCGCCGCGGTCGGCCGGCGGCTCTGCTCGGCGAGCGGATGCACCGGGAACTCCATCGGAATGCCGCCCGCGTCTCGGATGCCGGCCTTCGTGCGCTGCGCAAGCTCGATATGGTGCCGATTGCAAGGCGCGAGATCGCTGCCCGTCTGCGCGATGCCGATGATGGGGCGCCCCGATTGCAATTCCTCGCGCGTCAAGCCGTAGTTCATGAAGCGCTCGACGTAAAGCGCGGTCATGTCCGCGTGCGCCGGATCGTCGAACCATTTCTGGCTTCTCAGTTTTCGTGTCGTCGTCGATGACATGTCGTCTCCCTTTGCGAATCTCTTGTCGGGAAAGAAGATTAAGCGCTGCCGTGATTTTTCGCATGGAAACGCGCCCGCCGCAACCGGACGTCGATCGTCGACAGCCGTATTCGGTATCAGAGGCCGCCGTACCAGCCCGCATCGACGAAATACTCGCGTCCCGAGCAGCGCTCGGCATCGTCCGACGCCAGAAAAAGCGCCATGCGCGCGACATGATGAGGCTCGATGCGCCGCGGCAGGCACTGATCGGCCACGAGCTTCGCCTCGCTTTCGGGCGACTGCCAGAGCTTCATTTGCCGAGGCGTCTTCACCGCGCCAGGGACGATCGCGTTGACGCGGACGCCCGAGCCGCCGAGATCGCGCGCGAGCCCACGCGTCAGTCCTTCGATGCCGGCCTTCGCGGTCATATAGATCGACAGGCTCGGCAACGCGAGGTGCCATGAGATCGACCCGAGGTTCAGAATGACGCCGTGGCCGGCCTTCTTCATCACGGCAGCCGCTTGCTGCGCGCAAAAGAACTGATGCCGCAGGTTGACGGCGATCCGCTCGTCCCAGTACTGGGGCGTCACCGCCGACAGCTCGTGCCGCTCATCATTCGCCGCGTTGTTGACGAGCACGTCGATCGTACCGGCCTCGCCCTCGATTTCGGCGAACAAGCTTGCGATCGCGGCGACATCGCGCAAATCGCAGCGGAAGAAACGGGGCCGATGCGCGCAGTCGGCCAGCCTTCGCTCGAGCGCGATCGAATCGCTTTCGGCGACGTCGGCGAAGAACACGCGGGCACCCTGCTCCGCGAACGCTTCGACGATCGCCGCTCCGATACCGCTTCCGCCCCCCGTCACCACGACGGTCTTCCCGTTCAAGCTGGGGTAAATTGCATACGACATGCGAGTTCCGATCAATTCGTTAGTAGTGCTCGATGTTACGCCGCGCCGGGCGCCCTGCCTATCGGTGCGTCCTAGCGCTTGTTCGACCCGGACACGACATCGATCCAGACGGCGAGAACGAGGATCGCGCCCTTTACGATCATTTGCCAATAGGCGTCGACATCGAGCATCGACATGCCGTTGTCGAGGCTCGCCATGACGAGTGCGCCGATCAGCGCGCCGTAGACGGTGCCGGAGCCGCCTCGCATCGACGTTCCCCCGATGAAGCAGGCGGCAATGGCGTCGAGCTCTCCCATCGTGCCCGCGGACGGCGAACCGGCCGCGAGGCGGGCCGTGTTGACGATGCCGGCGATCGCGCACATGAGCCCCATCAACGCGAAGACAGCAAGCTTGACGCGATTCGTGTCGACGCCCGACAGACGCGTGGCTTCGAGATTCGATCCTACCGAGTAGATGCGACGTCCGAATACCGTCTGCGTGGCGATCCAGGTGAAGATGCCGAGCAGCGCGAGCACGAGCAGCACAGGCACCGGAATACCGCCATAGCCGTCGAGCACCGCCACGAATACAGCCAGAATGACGCCCGCGCCGACGATCTTCATGCCGTCCTGCCAAATCGGCAGCACCGGAAGCTCGTAGCGGCGCCGGTTGCTTCGCTGACGGATCGTGAGAATCGCCAGGAGTACGAACAAAGCGACCGCCAGCGTGTCGCCGGCGAGGCGCGGCAAATAGCCCTGCCCGATGAAGACGAAACGGTCCGATACCGGTGCGATCGTCGAACCGCCCGTCAACCCGAGCAGGACGCCGCGGTAGGCGAGCATGCCGCCGAGCCCGACGATGAACGAAGGCACGCGCCGATAGGTCGACAGCCATCCGTTGAACATGCCCGCCAGCACACCGAGCGCGAGCACGATCGGCACCGTGAGCGCGATCGGCCATTGCCGGTTCACGTCGAGGATCGCGGCGACGCCGCCCGCGAGGCCGAGCAACGAACCCACCGACAAATCGATCTCGCCCGCGATGATGACGAAGACCATGCCGCAAGCGAGCATGCCGCTGATCGACATTTGCCGCAGCAAGTTTGAAAGGTTGCGCGGCGTGGCGAACGCGCCATGCGTGAGCACGGAAAAGAAGAGCCAGATGGCGGCGACGGCGAAAAGCAGCGCGAGAATCTTGTAGCGCGCGAAGAGCTGCTGAACGCGCTCGGCGCCGGCCAGGCCCGAGGGCGATGCGCCGCCGCTCGAGCGCGAAGAAATCGTATCGGTTGTCATGCATGCGCCTCGTTCAAGTCCACCGCGTCCCCAACGGGCTGAATCGCTGCGGTGAGTATTCGTTCCTGCGTGAGACCGTCATTGACGAAATCGCCGCGCAGCTCGCCCTCGCCGATCACGAGTACGCGATCGCTGATGCCGAGCACTTCGGGCAGCTCCGACGACACCATCACGATCGCCATGCCGGTCTTCGCAAGCTGAAAAATCAACTTATAGATCTCGTACTTCGCGCCGACATCGACGCCGCGCGTCGGCTCATCGAGTATCAGCACCTTCGGCTCGGTCAGCAGCATCCGCGTCAACACGGCCTTTTGCTGATTGCCGCCCGATAGGCTCGCAATCGAGAGCATTGGATGGGCGGCGCGCACGGACAGCCGCTGCATCTCCTTGCGAATCGTATCGAGTTCGGCGGCCGCGTCGATCGCGCCGCGCTTGACGAATCGCTTCAGCACCGCAAGCGTAATGTTGTGCCCGACGCCGAGTTGCGGCACGATGCCGTGGCGCTTGCGATCCTCGGGCACCATCGCGATGCCCGCACGGATCGCGTCGGAAGGTGCGCGGATCGTCAAAGGCTTGCCTTCGAGCGTGACGGCCGCGGAACTGAGCCCGGCATATGCCCCGAAGATCGCCGACATCAGCTCGGTCCGGCCCGAGCCGACCAGCCCCGCCACGCCGACGATTTCGCCGCGACGCACGCTGAACGAGACGTCGTCGACACGTTTGCGGCGCGGATTCGTCACGTCGTAGCAGGTGACGTTGCGCGCTTCGAAGACGACTTCGCCGATCGGGTGCGGTTCGCGCGGGAAAAGATTCTTGATCTCACGGCCCACCATCAGCGAGATGATCCGATCGGTCGAAAGCGTGCGCATCGATTCGGTCGCCACGTGCCGGCCATCGCGGATGACGGTGATCGTGTCGCAGACGGCTTCGACTTCGTCGAGCTTGTGTGAGATATAGACGCAGGCCACGCCGCGCCGCTTGAGGTCGCGGACGATGTCGAGCAGGATCCGCGTTTCCGAAGCCGTCAACGACGAAGACGGCTCGTCGAGAATCAAGAGGCGTGCCTTCTTGTTGAGCGCCTTTGCGATCTCGATCAACTGTTGATGCCCGCCGCCATAGTTCATCACGGGCTGCGCGGCATTGATGCCGTGAATGCCGAGTCCTTGCAGCAGCTCGTCGGCCCGCCGATACATCGCGGCATAGTTCATCCGCCCGCCGGGCAGCGTGATCTCGTTGCCGAGGAAAATGTTCTCCGCCACCGACAGCTCGGGCACGAGCATCAGTTCCTGGTGGATGATGACGATGCCCGCGCGCTCCGTATCGCGCACGCTCGCCGCCCTCAGTTCCTCGCCCTCCCAGAGGATCGTGCCTTCCCAAGTGCCATGGGGATATACGCCCGATAGCACTTTCATCAGCGTCGACTTGCCCGCGCCGTTCTCGCCGCACAGGCCGACGCATTCGCCGGGGGAAACGCTCAAGTCGATGCCGTCGAGCGCCTTCACGCCGGAAAATGCTTTGACGATGCCCTTCATCGTCAGCAGAGGTTGCGTCATTCGATCTGTCTCGCTCCAATGCGCGGCGCGCGCTCGCGCCCCGATCCGTCGGGATCGAGACGTCGAGCTACGTCACACGCAATATCAGCCTCACGCGTGGCTCGGCCTCATTGGCTCGCGAGCTGAGCCTGCGTGTAGAAACCGTCCTTCACGACGACGTCGGCGTTTTTCTTCGTCAAGAGGATCGGCTGCAGCAAGATCGTGTCGACCTTCTTCTTGCCATTGTCGTATTGCGCGTTATAGGCCGGCTTCTCGCCCTTCGCGAGTTCGACGGCCAGCTTGGCCGCTTCGCTTGCGATGGTCTTGATCGGCTTGTAGACCGTCATCGTCTGCGTGCCGGCCATCACGCGCTTGACCGCTGCAAGATCGGCATCCTGGCCCGAGATGGGTACCTTGCCCGCGAGATGCTGCGCCGCCAGCGCCTGGATGGCACCGCCGGCCGTGCCGTCGTTCGATGCGACGATCGCGTCGATCTTGTTGCTGTTCGCCGTCAATGCGTCCTCGACGATCCGCATCGCCGTCGAAGCGCTCCATTCCGGAACCCATTGCTGACCCACGACCTTGATGTCGCCACGATCGATCGCGGGTTGGAGCACCTTCAACTGACCCTCGCGCAGCATTTTCGCGTTGTTGTCGGTAGGTGCGCCGCCAAGCAGGAAGTAGTTGCCTTTCGGCTTCGCGTCATAGACGCCCTTCGCCTGCAGTTCGCCGACCTTCTCGTTGTCGAACGAAATGTAGGCGTCGACATCGGCGTCGAGAATCAGCCGGTCATACGAGATGACCTTGATGCCGGCCTTCTTGGCTTCCGCCACGACGTTGCCGAGCGTCTTCGAATTGAAAGGCACGATGACGATGACATCGACGCCGCGCGAAATCAGGTTTTCGATCTGCGAGATCTGGCGCTCCTCGCTCGCATCGGCCGATTGCACCGAAACGGTCGCGCCGAGTTGCTTCGCGGCGGCGACGAAATAATCGCGATCCTTCGACCAGCGCTCGACGCGCAGATCGTCGATGCAAAAGCCGATTTCGGGGTGATCCTTGCTCGCGTGCGCAAGCGGTGCGGCAAAGGTCAGGCCCGCGAGTATCGCTGCGCTCACGAGGGAACCCAGAAACGAACGGCGTGCAGTGAATTTCATGTCTCACTCCTTGCTTGTTGGTATTGGACGGCCCGCGAAGGCGCTCCCCGAGGACGCCCTCCGACCGGCGGAAGTCCCCTTGGCGGCGCCCCGAAGCAAGTCCCTTTGGGGTTGGGGCGCCGGCAATACTGCCGTGTGAGCCCGTCAGCGACAATTGCGAAATTGCAGACCGCCGATAACGTTTCTCGCCGGTGCGAGGCGGACGGCTCGCGCATATCGGCTTTCCCGCATAAAATCGCCACGAATGCCGACGCACCGCCGATCGCGCATCGGGCGGCGCCCGCGCCCGACAAAGGAGACAAAAAATGGATGACGCCGGACCCACCCCGCTGCACATATCCCGAGCCAGAGGACGCCGATGACGAAGCGGGACATGCCGCAGCGCGCGCAAAAGGCACACCGCATCGCCCTGCTTTTCAATGCGAACAAGGTCTACGACCGCGAGATCATCACGGGCGTCGGCAACTATTTGCTCTCCACGCGTATCGGGTGGGACGTCTTTCTCGAAGAGGATTTCCGCTGTCGCCTTGGCGGCATCGAGCGTTTCGACGGCGACGGGATCATTGCCGACTTCGACGACCCGGCAGTCTGCGAGGCGCTCAGCGGCTGCCCGCTGCCTGTCGTCGCGGTCGGTTCCTCGTACGAAGACGCGTCGCACTACCCGTCGGACGTCCCATATATTGCGACGGACAATAACAAGCTCGTCTCACTCGCCTACAGCCACCTGATCGGCGCGGGGCTCACGCATTTCGCGCTCTACAGTCTGCCTCTCTCTCCGAACAACCGCTGGTCACATCAGCGCGAGCTCGCATTCGCGCGACTGCGCGCCGCCGACGGCCGCACGCCGGAAGAGATCGACGCCGAGATTTACCGAGGTCTTTCCACGAGCGCGCCGACCTGGGACCAGGCCATCGAGCAGTTGACGCAATGGCTTCATGCGCTGCCGAAGCCCGTCGGGATCATCGCCGTGACGGATGCGCGCGCCCGGCATCTGCTGCAGGCTTGCCTGATTGCGGGCATTCCGGTGCCCGAGGACGTCGCGATCATCGGTATCGACAACGATCCGCTGGCACGCACGCTGACGCGCATCCCGCTTTCGTCCGTCGCGCAAGGTACCGAGGAAATGGGACGCACGGCCGCGCACGTGCTGCATCAGATGTTGCGCGGCGCACGCTTTCCGGGACGGCGCATACTCGTGCCGCCCGTCGGCATCAACGTGCTCGAGTCGACGAAGCACAGGCCCGTTGCGAGCCCCTACGTGGCGCGTGCCCGGCATTTCATTCGGCAATATGCCTGCCGCGGAATCCGGACCGAACAGGTCGCCGACTATGTCGGCGTCTCGCGCTCGTCGCTCGAAGAGCATTTTCGTCGCGAGCTCCAGTGCACGATCCACCAGGAAATCCTGCGGCAAAAACTCGACGCCGCCAAGGCGCTGCTCGCGAAGGGCGATACGCCGAGCGCCGACGTCGCGATTCGCTGCGGCTTCACCTCGTTGCAATATATGTACGCCGTCTTTCGCCGTGAGCTCGGCTGTACGCCACGCGAATTCCAGGATCGCGCGAAAATGGCGGTGCAATGACCGCACCCGCGCGCTGGCGCCGTTTCGTTGCATCGCCCGAACCCTCGCTTTTCTATCGAACAACTCAATGATGAGCACCGCAAGACTGTCTTCCGAGCCGTGGGGCACCCTGCCCGGCGGCGACCGCGTCCGACTCTTCACGTTACGCAACGCTCAGGGCATGAGAGTCGCCATCAGCGATTTGGGTGCGACGCTGGTCTCGTGGCACGCGCCTGATCGCGCTGGCCGTCTCGGCGATGTACTGCTTGGGCACGACTCGCCCTCCGATTACCTCGAGTCGACGGCTTACATGGGCGCGACCGTCGGTCGCTGGGCGAACCGGATCGCTGGTGCGCGCTTCGAGCTCGACGGTATCGAGTACGCACTCGACCGCAACGAGGGCGACAATTTGCTGCATGGCGGCGGCGCCGGTTTTCATCGAGCGATCTGGGATGCCGAGGAAGAAGACGGCGCGCTCGCTCTGCGGCTTCACTCCGACGAAGGCGATGCCGGCTTCCCCGGCAACGTGACTGTGCGCGTGCGCTATGCGCTCGACGACGATGGCGAAT
>JBCNPL010000150.1:0-5933 GCA_039593375.1 Paraburkholderia sp.
GACGAACTTGGGCTCGGTGAGTCCGTCGTCGTCGAAGGTCCGCGCAGCGACGTCGAGAAAGTGCTCGCCGAAGCGAGCGTCTTCGCGATGCCCTCGTACTCGGAAGGTCATAGCATCGCTTTTCTGGAGGCGCTGGCGTCGGGCATTCCCATCGTCGCCAGCACGATCGCGCCGTTCGCGTTCGCAAAGGATTTTCCCGGCGTGCAGCTTATCGATACGAACGATAAGACGGCGTACGCGCGTGCGCTGCTCGTCGCGCTCCGGCAGGACCGGGCCGCGCGCGAGCTCAAGGGCCTCACGTTGCAAGATTCGGCGGAGCAATATTTGGCCGTGGCCCGCCGCGTGGTGCGGCACCGCGATGCGGAACTGCGGCTCTGAATCAGACGATGGCGAGCCGGAGGCCGACCAGCACGAGCACCGCGGCCAGCAGATTGCGCAACAGCGCTTCGGGCGAACGCGAAGACAGGTGGCTGCCGAGCGCGATGCCGGGCAACGAGCCGATGAGCAGCGAAAGCAACATCGCCCCATCGACCGATCCGAGCCACCAATGGCCCATGCCCGCGACCAGCGTGAGCGGCACCGCATGCGCGATATCGGAGCCGACGATCCGTGCCGTCGGCAGCTTCGGGTACAGCAGCAGTAGCACCGTGACCCCGATCGCGCCGGCGCCGACCGACGTCAACGAGACGAGCACGCCGAGCACGGCGCCCGTGACGATCGTCCAAAACGTCGTGCGCGCGGGCGATTCCGGGCGCTCGCCCGCATTCATGCGGGCGGCGAGGGCGGCCAACTGCGGACGGAGCACGAGCGCGAGCGACGTGATCAGCAAGGCCACGCCGAGCACGACCTGGAGGAAGGCCGTCGACTTCGGCGAATGCGTCGTGTAGCGATGCAGCCACCACAGCGTGACGGCGGCGGCCGGCACGCTGCCCGCTGCCAGACGACCCGTCACGCGCCAGTCGACCGATCCCTTGAAGCCGTGCACGAGCGTACCGGTGGCCTTGGTCGCGGCGGCGTACAGCAGATCGGTGCCGACGGCGGTGGCCGGATGCACGCCGAAGAGCAGCACGAGCAGCGGCGTCATCAGCGAGCCGCCGCCGACGCCCGTCAGACCGACAAGGAAGCCGACCGCAAGGCCGGATAGCGAATAGAGCGGATCGATATGGGAAAGAACCATGTTGTGCAGTAGCGGCGGCCGCCTTTCGCAGCGCGGAAGTGGTAAGTGAAAAGATCGGCAACGCCGGAAATCGCGGCGCACGGTTCGGCGCCAAAAGCCGCCATTGTCGCAAAACCTGAGAGCTGGCGCTGACCTTGCTGCACGCAGAGGCGTCTCGGCCCGCCGCGCAAGGGCCGAACGGCGCGACCGAAAGGTACTACAAGTTGGCGAGCGGGCGATGGGGGTGCGGGATATTTTCGTGCAGGCGCAAAGGCGACTGTTCGGCATATATGAATGATGAATGCCGAGACGTTGCGGGGGAAAGCAGTGGGAGATAGGGGACGAGAAAGACACTATGCGCATACTTCAATTGATTCTGGCGCCGAGGCTGTCGGGCGCTGAAATGCTAGTCAAAGGCATTGCGATCGATCACCAGCAAAGCGGACACACGGTCTGCATCGCGTCGTTGCTGCCCGAGCAGGGCGACTTCGAGCTCGCGGCCCGCGAGCTCGCGGCTCACCGCGTGGCCTGCGTTTTTCCCGCGCGCCGCTACGAGAAGCTCGGCCGCCTGCTCTTTCTCTATCGCGCCATCCGGCGCTTCAAGCCCGACGTGATCTTCGCGCACGCAACGATCCCCGCGCTCTACGTGCGAGCATTGCCCGTTCGTGTGCCGATCATCTGGGTGATGCACTCGGGCGTCAACGATTTCCTCGAAAACAATATGCTGCAGCGGGCCGAGCGGATTCTGTCGCTGCGCGCCAAGGCCGTCATCGGCGTGTCGCAGAAAAATGTCGACGAATACCTCAAGGCGATCGGTCGTCATCCGGCGCTCGTGGTTGTGCCGAACGGCGTCGACGCCGCGCGCTTTCGCAAAGCGCTCAACGATGAGCGTATCGCCGCCGGCGATGAGTCGGATGGCACGAGCGCGCCGGTGCCCGCGAAGCGGATCGTGCAGATCGGCCGCTATATCGCCGAGAAGGGACAACTTCAAACGCTGCGTGCGTTCAAGCGCATGCTCGATTTCGAGCCCGATGCGCGTTTGCTCTTTTGCGGCGTCATCGACGATCGCGCCTATCACGGCGCCGTGACGGCGCTCGCCGAGGAACTGGGCATTGCCTCGCGCGTCGAGATCAAGGGGCCGCAGGGCAACGTCGACGAGATTCTCGGCACGTCGAGCGTGTTCGCGATGCCTTCGCGTTTCGAAGCGCATAGCATCGGCTTTCTCGAAGCGCTCGCGTCGGGGATACCGATCGTGGCGAACGCCATTTCGTCGTTCAGCTTCGCGCGCGGCTGGCCTGGCGTGCAGCTCATCGACACCTCCGATACCGAACGCTATGGTCGCGCGCTCGCCGCGGCGCTGAACGAGCCGCGAACGGAGCGGCCGCTGGAGGGAATGACGCTCGAGGATACCGCCGAGCGTTATCTCGCGATCGCGCGCCAAGTCATCGGATAGGCGGGTCCGCCTCGCGGGTCGCGAGGCGGCCGCCGCTCGTCATTGCAGGCGATCGAGGCGCAGCGTCTCCGTATAGCGGCCCGGCAGTTCCGCGAAGCGCTCGAGCGGGCCGAGCCGCGTGCCTTGCGAGTCGAGCGCATAGCCGGCCAGCGCCGGTGCGCCGCCCGTGAAGTGGAATTCGTCGAGCGGCGCGTTCGTGCGCTCGAAGAGCGCAACGAGCGCGGCCTGGCGGTCCGCCTCGCTCCGCTGTGTGACGAGGGCGGGCAGCATATCGGCCCACGAGACATGGGCGATCGTTCCCGCATGAATCGGCTCCGCGAAACGCTGCCCTGGCATGATCGTCCAGACGTCGATGTTCGCGCGATCGGCGGCATTCGGCTCGCGCGGGGTGAAAACGACGAGGCCGTCGAGCCCGTGATCGTTCTCGTCTTGGCCGCCGATGGGCCCGACGGCGACCTTCGCATGGTCGAACGGCAAGCCGGCGAAGCGCTGCGCGCCGGATGGCGCGATGAAAGCGCGGCCCGAACTGGCGATCGTCGAAACGGCCAGCGCGCCGCCGCTGTTCTCGAGCGCGATCAGCCCCGTGCGCGGCGACCCGTAGACGTGCGCCGCGAAGAATCGGGCAGCGGGCGCAAGTGGCGCTGCCGCTCGCCACAGCGAGGGAGCGCCGCCGGTGCCGCCGCCGCTCTTCAGCACCCACAAGTCGTAGCCGCGGCCGTCGCGTCGGCGCTCGGCCGCCATGACGTCGGCGCGCCCGTCGCCGTCGAAGTCGCCCGCGACGTATTGCTGTGCGCGCTCGGGCGAGAACGTCGGCGCGCTTCGATACCAAAGGCGCGGTGCGCCGAAGGCATGGCCTTCGTTCGGAAACAGCCAGAACGCGGTTCCGCCGTCTTGGCTCGGCGCGATCGCCATCAGGTCGGCCCGCCCCGTTCCTTCGAAGTCGGCGAGCAGAAACCGCGTGGAATCGAAGCAGAGCGTATCGCCGCGACAGGTCGGCACGATGGCCTTGCTGTCGAACGGCACGACGTTGCGGTACCAGCGGGTCGCCAGTGCGCCGGCCGCGAGCGGCGCGACGGCGACGTCGAAGCCGGGACCGTCGCCGCGGCGCTCGACATAGACGGCGCTAGGTCGGCCGTCGCCGGTCACGTCGCCGTACATCGCCGCCGACAAGCGCAAGTCCGTCCAGCGCGAGTGCGGCGTCATGGTCCAGCGATAGTCGGCCGTTCGCGCTTGGCAGGCGGCGACGGCGGGAGCGCCGTCCTTCTCGCCGAGGCAGTGGTTGAGCGGCGTGCGCACGATGCCGAAGTCCCACGGCGTGAATCGTTGCGCGATGTCGCTCGCGTTGCACGGTTCCTCGACGAGCAGCATGCGGCGCTCGGCCACGCAGCGCGACGATGCGGCGCTCACGAGCGCGGCATCGTGCGGACTGCCTGGATAACTCGGCAACGGCCGCCAGCGCCATTGTTGAGCAAGGCTGCCATCGCAGGCCGCGAGCCGCGGCGATGCCGGTTCGCCCGTCGCATTCGGGCCGGGCTCGGCGAGGCACTCGCTCGTTCGCTCGTTGACGAGGCTGACGGGAGGCATCTCGCCGCCGGGCACCGCGCTGTCGGCTTTGCCGTCGAAGCGGTAGCGGCGCGCGACCCAGTTCCCGTTCCATTCGTATTCGCCGAATACTTGCGCCGTACTGCCGGCGTCGCTATCGACCGCGAAATAGCTCGCGACTTCGTCGCGCTTGCGCTGCATCTTCTCGGCCGGCACGTTCGCCGGCAACGCGCTCGTCACGTACGTCAGGTGATAGATGATCGGCGCTTTGGAGCTGATGTCACGGGCTACTTCGCGCGTGATCCGCGCCGAGTAGATGTGGTCGGGGTGCTCGAGGAACGGGAGCGTATCGGGGTTGAGCGTATAGATTTCCGTGGCGTTCGAGAGAATCTCGCCGAGCGTGGCGACGAGTCTGGCCCGATCGTAGTGCGCCACGATGCGGCCACCGGTGGCATGCTTATCGGCCGTCACGCTCGTCACAGGGGAGTTTCCTTCGGTCATCGGATAGCTGGCGATCGTTTCGCCTTCGTCCCAGAGCAGGCCGAGCGGCACGCGTCCGCCGCGCACCTGGCCGCCCGGTAACCGCATCTCGAGAAGCACGACACGTGGCGCCCCGTTCAGCACCATCCGGTGGACCGGTTCGCCCGCGATCGAAACGGTCGATTCGGTCCACTGATCGGGCACGCCGGCCATTCGCGCATAGGCTTGCCGTACGCCGCGCTCGCGCGTGAGCACATAGCTGAACTTCGCGTTGTTCGCGCCGCCGATCAGATGGACCGTGACGATGCACCAGCCCGCGTGCAGCCGATCGCTGATGCCGGGATTGACGAAGAGCAGGTCGTCGTCGAGGTGGGCGACGACGGTCACGAGCGTGCCGGCGCTGCAATCGGCCGGCAGTTGGAACGGCGTGGCGGCCTGAGCGGCCGGCGGCGACCGAAGGTATCGCAATGCGAGAAGATCGGAAAACCCGAGCGCGCCGATCATCAGGGTAAGCACGGCGAACCAGAGCGACGCCGGGAGCGGTTTCTTCGATGGCATGAACGTTCCCCGTTGACGACGGCGCGCGCCACCGCCGCCGTCAAGGCAAGGAGCTTACCGTGTCGGGCCGGCGTCGCGGGTGCTCTCCTGTGCGGTAGCGCTCATAGGCTTGTCAGGTATGCGCATGTGTTTGCTCGGTCGCGTGCGGCTGTGTGAGCGCGCTGACGATGAGCAGCACGACGATGTTGAGCGAGAGCGCGACCAGCCCGATGTTGAGATCCTTGAGTTTATCGGGCAGGAACGGGAACCACGTGCCGATGCTCGCATGCGTCAGCGTCGTGATGGCGACGATTGCCACGCCCACGACGATGCCGGCGAATGCGCCTTGCTTCGTGACCCAGCGGCGCGCGGCAAGGCTTGCGATGACGGCGGGGAAGAGTTGCGTCACGAAGCTGTAACCCATCAGCAGCAGAGCGACGATCGTTTCGCCGCCGTGCAGCGTGAAGCCGACCGCCACGAGCGCGATGACGGGCACGAGAATGCGCGCCACCTGGCCCACGCGCGCGTCGGGCGCGGCGCGATCGATCGCGCCGCGGTAGATGTCGTTGGCGATCAGCGTTGCGGCCGCATTGAGGATCATCGAGCCCGGCACGAGTGCGGTCAGCACGCCCGCGGCGCCGATGACGCCGACGAACCACGGATCGAACGTCTGCAGCGAAATCTTGAAGAGCGACAGGTCGATGTCGCTGCCCTTGAGTCCCGGCACTTTCAGCACGGCCGAGAAGCCCACGATAAGTCGGATCG
>JBCNPL010000151.1:0-5882 GCA_039593375.1 Paraburkholderia sp.
TTCGGGGACACGGCTATAATCCGGGTTAACCCTCTAGGGAAAACCCTAGGCCATTCCGCCAGAGCTGTCCTGGCCTTTGGAGAACGTCATGTTTGCCTACATCCTCGAAAAACTCAGCAACTGGTTCGAATCCGCCGAGCGTAGCCGCCGCGAAGAGTATCTTTCGTCGTCGTCCGACGTCTTCGACCTGGAGCGCCGTCTCCGCGCACTCGAGAGCAACGGCTACTTGCACTGAGCGGCCGGTCGCTACCGCGCAACAGTCAACCGTCTGATCTTACTGGCGCGAACTTGGCCGTCGCGTTAATGTGAGCGCATTGCCCGCGCCGGTGGGCGTATCTCACGGATGTCGGCCCATGCGCTCAGTCCTCAGGCAACGCAAACTCGCGTACCGCTTTTCATCAGCGTGGCTGCTTGTAGCCGCGCTTTCTTCGCATTCCGCTTTCGCCGCCTCCAGCGGTCAGCCCGTCATTCTCGATAGTCAAACCGGCATCCACGACGGGCAGAGCGGGATGGTCCTGCAAAACGCGCCGCTCGTCCGTGAGCCGATGGTCCCGGCGCAGTCGCTGCCGGCGGCAACGGAGCTCGCGCCGCAGGGGCAGCCTCCGATCATCGTCTCCCCGTATATCGACTTGTCGGGCGGCGCGTCGGCGTCGCGGGGCCCCCATCGCATTCGCGCCGGCGCGGGGCCGACGCAATGAGCGTCACGTCATCCGCGATTCGATATTGAACTCGGCCGCGTCGTCCTGCCCCAACGCGCGGGCAAGATAAGGCAGCATCTCTTTCATCGTTGCGGCGAGCGTGTAGGGCGGATTCAGAATGAACATGCCGCTTCCGTACAGGCCGTAGCCGTCCGAGGGCGGGCGGCTGACCGTCAGCGTCACGTGCACCCAATTGGTGGGCTGCAGCCGCTTCAACTGCTCGGGAAACCGCTGAGACTCGGTACGCACGACTTGCGGATACCAGATCGCATAGATACCGGTGGCGAAGCGCTTGATGCTTTCCTCGACGCACGCGAGCGTGCGTGCGTAATCGCGCTTGTCTTCGAACGACGGATCGATGAGCACGAGCGCGCGGCGCGGCGGCGGCGGCAACAACCCTTTTATTCCGTCGAATCCGTCCCCCGCGTAAAGCATCGCGCGACGGCCCGCGTCGCGAAAGTTATGGCGCAGGATGTCTATTTCGGTCGTATGCAGCTCGAAAAGCCGCATTCGATCCTGTGCGCGCAAAAGCCGCCAGGCCAGAAAAGGCGATCCGGGGTAAAAGCGCAATTGCCCGTCCGGATTGAGCGCGCCGACTTGTTCCACGTAGTCGGCCACGGACGCCGGCAGGTCCGCGCGGTCCCATAGCCTCCCGATGCCGGTCTCGTACTCGGACGTTTTGGCGGCATAGCCTTCGGTCAGCGCATACACGCCCGCCCCGGCGTGCGTATCGACGTACCAGTACGGCTTGTCCTTCTGCCCGAGGTAGCGCAACAGCTGCACGACGACGGCGTGCTTGAGGACATCGGCGTGATTGCCGGCATGAAATGCGTGACGGTAGCTGAGCATGGAAAGAGGCGGTAATCGTCAGCCCGTGACGGGGTGACGGTGCGACGAGGGCGAAACGGCGTGGCGACGGCGGAGCCCGCGAGCAGCGATTCGACGTTCGGCCCGCGTGGCGGATGTGCCGTCCTGGCTGATCGAACGGCGCGTATTGTACGCGACCGGCCGCGAATACCGCTTGGGCCGCCGGTTCCTGCGTCGCGCCGCATGTCGGTCGTCTCGAGACATTATCGACTGGTTCTCCTTTGGAAACGGTGAGTTGCAGCGCGGCTTCACGCCGCGCGCAAAGCCGTTCGTGCACAATAGCGAAGTCCGCCGCGGCGTGGGAGCCCGCCGAATGGCATATGCCGTTCGGCAGCGTTGCCGCGTCTCGCACGCCGTGGTGTCATTGTGTCCACCTCGATGGAGATCCCAAATGTCCTCGTTGAATACCAGCTTGAACGGGAAGGCGGCAGTCGTGACCGGAGCAGCCAGCGGCATCGGCAAGGAAATCGCGTTGACGCTCGCGCGGCAGGGCGCCGCGGTAGCGATCGCGGACTTGAATCTCACGGGCGCGCAGGCGGTTGCCGATGAAATCGTCAAGGCCGGCGGCAAGGCCGTTGGCGTGGCGATGGACGTCACCAACGAAGAGGCTGTCACGACCGGCATCGATCGGGTCGCCGAACAGTTCGGCTCGGTCGACATCCTTGTTTCGAATGCCGGTATCCAGATCGTCAATCCGATCGAAAACTACTCGTTCTCCGACTGGAAAAAGATGCAGGCCATCCACGTCGATGGCGCTTTTCTGACTACGAAGGCCGCGCTCAAGCATATGTACCGCGATAACCGCGGCGGCGTCGTCATCTATATGGGCTCGGTGCATTCGCACGAAGCGTCGCCGCTGAAATCGGCCTACGTGGCGGCAAAGCACGCGCTTCTCGGTCTCGCGCGCGTCTTGGCGAAGGAGGGCGCCGCCCACAATGTGCGTTCGCACGTCGTCTGCCCCGGCTTCGTGCGCACGCCGCTCGTCGACAAGCAGATTCCCGAGCAGGCGAAGGAACTCGGCATCAGCGAGGAAGAGGTCGTCAAGCGCGTCATGCTCGGACAGACGGTGGACGGTGTTTTCACGACAGTCGAGGATGTCGCGCAGACCGTGCTGTTCCTCTCGACGTTCCCGAGCGCGGCGCTGACGGGGCAGTCGTTCATCGTCAGCCACGGCTGGTACATGCAGTAAGGAGGACCGGCGATGGCGGAGCGCAATGGGAGACCACTCGGCGCTGAAGCATCGTCGGCGCCGAAGGCCGCGCGTGCGCGGCCGAATAGTCGCGAGCGTGGCGAGGCGGTGCGCCAACCCGCTCTCGTTTTGCCACCGTACGAAACGATCGCGCTGGTGTTGCAAGGCGGCGGCGCGCTCGGTTCGTATCAAGCCGGCGTCTACGAAGGGCTGCACGAGGCAGGGATCTTGCCCAACTGGATCGCCGGCATTTCGATCGGTGCGCTCAATACGGCCATCATCGCAGGCAACGCGCCGAACGACCGCATCGCGAAGCTGCACGAGTTCTGGGAAACGATCTGTCAGCCCGCTTACGGTTTGCCGTTGCCGCCGGCCGTCGAGAACGCCTTCTTCGATTCCAACGAGACCGTTCGTACGGCATTTACGGCCATGCAGGCCGTCAGTGCTCTCGTCGACGGCCAAAAGGGTTTCTTCGTGCCGCGCGTGCCGCCGCCGTTGCCTTTCGCCGTCAGTACGCCCGATACAGCAAGCTGGTATGACACACGGCCGTTGAAAGCGACGCTCGAGCGCTTTTGCGATTTCGATCGAATCAATGCGCGCGAGATTCGCGTGTCCGTGGCGGCCGTCAACGTCGGCACGGGCAACTTCGCTTACTTCGACAATACGCACACGAAGCTGCGGCCCGAGCATTTCATGGCTTCGGCTTCGTTGCCGCCTGGCTTCGCGGCAACGGACATCGGCGGCGAATACTACTGGGACGGCGGATTGATGTCGAATACGCCGCTTTGGGAAGTCGTTCAATCCACGCCGCGCCGCGATACGCTCGCGTTTCAGGTGGACCTGTGGAGCGCTCACGGCCCTGTACCGAACAATCTGACCGACGTGCAAGGCCGAATGAAGGACATTCAGTATTCGAGCCGCACGAGGCTCGTTACGGACATGCTTCAGCATTCGCAGCGGTTTCGCCATGTGTTGCGCGAGGTGCTGACGCGCGTGGCGCCCGAGCACCGCGACGATCCCTGGTGCAAGCTGGCCGACGAGTTGGCGACTTCGCGGCGCTACAACGTCTTTCAGCTCGTTTATCGCGACAAGGAATTCGAGGGCAATTACAAGGACTATCAGTTCGGGCTATCGACGATGCATCTGCACTGGACGAGCGGGCTCCAGGACATACGCACCAGTCTCGCCCAGCCCGAATGGCTGGATATGCCCGACAACGACGCCGGGTTCGTTACGCACGATATCCACCGCGATCTGCGCTGATCCTGTTGCAGAGGTGACCGCGCGGGCGGCGCATCAAAAAAAAAGCGGCACCGCAAGGGTGCCGCTCGTGCGTGTGGCGTGGATGCCAGCCGAGGCGGGCGCAGCGCGTTATTTGATCACGTGCGCGATCGCGTTGGCGACGACATCGATGTTGCGCGTATTGAGCGCCGCGACGCAGATGCGGCCTGTGCCGACGGCGTAGATGCCGAACTCTTCGCGCAGACGATCGACCTGAGCGGCGGTCAAGCCCGAGTACGAGAACATCCCGCGCTGCTCATTGACGAAGCCGAAGTCGCGGCCGGGAGCTGCCGCCTTGAGGCGCTCGACGAGGCCGATGCGCATCGCGCGAATGCGATCGCGCATTTCCGCCAGCTCTTGCTCCCACGTTTCCCGCAAAGCCGGCGTGTTGAGGATGCTCGCGACGATCGAGGCGCCGTGCGTCGGCGGGTTCGAGTAGTTCGTGCGAATGACGCGCTTCAGTTGAGAGAGCACGCGCGCCGTTTCTTCCTTGCTATCGGTGATGATCGAAAGGGCACCCACGCGCTCGCCGTAGAGCGAGAACGACTTCGAGAACGACGACGCCACGAACGTATTGACTTCGGCGTTCGCGAAAAGCCGTACGGCCAGTGCATCGGCGTTGATGCCGTCACCGAAGCCCTGGTAGGCGATATCGAGGAAGGGGACGAGCCTGCGCGCTTTCACCACTTCGACGATCTGCTTCCATTGCCCCTCGTCGAGGTCGACGCCCGTCGGATTGTGGCAGCAGGCGTGCAACACCACGATCGTGCCGGCGGGGTAGCCATTGAGCGCGTCAAGCATCGCGGCGAAATTGACGCCATGCGTCGCCGCGTCGTAATAGGGGTACGAGACGACTTCGAAGCCCGACCCTTCGAAGAGGGCGCGGTGATTTTCCCAGCTCGGATCGCTGATCGCGACCTTCGCGGCCGGATTCAGGCGTTTGAGGAAGTCGGCGCCGATCTTGAGCGCGCCGGTGCCGCCGAGCGCCTCGGCCGTCAACACGCGTCCCGCCGCGATAAGCGGCGAAGATACGCCGAGCAGCAGCGTTTGCGCCGCGACGTTGTAGGCAGCGATGCCTTCGATAGGCAGGTAGCCGCGCGGCTGCTCCGCCGCGACGCGGGCCTGTTCCGCCCTGCGTACGGCGCCGAGCAGCGGGATCTTGCCCTCTTCGTTGAAGTAGACGCCGACGCCGAGGTTGACCTTGGTCGGACGCGAGTCGGCATTGAACGCTTCGTTGAGGCCGAGGATCGGATCGCGGGGCGCGAGTTCGACTGCGGAGAAGAGGGACATGATGTACGTTCGGCGTAGTAAGGAAAGTGGACTGCTCTCGCGTCGGCCACGAAGCCGCCGGCGCATCGTGTCCGTTCGGCGGTGCGCGGGCCGTCTCGCGGCGAAATGCTGAGACAGAAAACGAGATTGTAGCGAATTTTGCCGTGAATCCGGGCCGGAATTCACAAATGCGCACGATCGGCGGCGAGTACGGGGCCGTCGCGAGCGTCGGGTCTGCTCGCGCAGGCGCAAACCGTTAAAATAGCGTTTTTCGTCGGCAAAGGATGCCCTTTCTCCTCATGTCCGAACACGCGCCCCATGCCGCCGATGCCCTCGACGAATCGAAGTTCGTCGAATTCGAAGGCTCTCCGTTCCATCTCTATCAGCCCTACCCGCCGGCCGGGGATCAGCCCGAGGCGATCGAGCAGATCGTCGAAGGCGTGGAAGACGGCCTCTCGTACCAGACGCTGCTGGGCGTAACGGGGTCGGGCAAGACCTTCACGATGGCCAATACGATCGCGCGTCTCGGTCGGCCGGCGATCGTCTTCGCGCCGAACAAGACGCTCGCCGCGCAGCTC
>JBCNPL010000152.1:0-5882 GCA_039593375.1 Paraburkholderia sp.
GCAGATAACTGTTGGCGGCGTCGTCGCCGATCGCGTCGCGCGTGCGCGCGAGGGCCTCGGCAGGCGGCCTCAGGTCGGTATCGAGATTCTCGAGCCTTAGAATGTCGGCGTCCTGCATCGAATCCGCGGCGTCGCCGACGCGATCGACGCCGATGCCGGGGATGTTTCGCAAGCGGGATACTGTCATGTCGCCCTCCAGATGAGTTTTAATATATTAAAGTGAAAAGATCCGCGGATGCCAAATTTTCTTCGGGCGCGCTCGCCGAGCGGCTGCGCGAACGCATCGCGAGCGGCGAGCTGCCGCCAGGCACGCAGTTGAGACAGGATCGAATCGCCGAGGAATTCGGCACGAGCCACATTCCCGTGCGGGAGGCGTTCGTGCAGTTGCAGGCGGGCGGGTTCGTCACGATCGTGCCCAACCGCGGCGCATTCGTGTCCGCGATGACGGCGGAGGAGGCGGAGGAACTGACGGCGATGCGGATCGCGCTCGAGCTGCTTGCGCTCGATTCGGCGATCGATGCGTTCGGGGCTGAAAGTGCGCGGGCGGCGCGGGCGATTCTCGAGCGCGATGAAGCCGCACGCGACGTCGACGCATGGTCGCGCGACAATTGGGCGTTTCATCTCGCCATATACCAAGCCGGCGGCAAGCGCCACTTGCTTGAAGCGCTCGACGGCCTCTGGCGGAAGGCCGATCGCTATCTGCGTCTCGTCTGGCAGCTCGAGCGCTATCAGGACACGTCACTTGCCGAGCATCGTGCGATTCTCGAGGCCGTGATCGAGAAGGACCGGCGCGCCGCCAAGCGGCTCACGAAGGCGCATATCGCGGCGGCCGGCGCCGTGATGCGGGAGGCGCTGCGCGAGCAAGCCGCGAGGAGGCGGGGATGAGCGCCGGTCAGGCCCGCACGGCTATTCCGCGCTCTTGGTGACGACCGTCACCCATTGGCCGTTCTTGACCTGGTACATCGTCGACGATGCGCCCTTCAACGAGCCGTCCGGGTTGAACGCGATATGCCCTGTGATGCCATCGAAGCTGATGTCTTTCAGCTTCGGACGGTAGTCATCGGGCTTGGCTGAGTTCGCTGCCTGCATCGCCTTGATCGCGGTCCACGTCGCGTCGTAGCCGAACGGCGCATAAGAGAGCACGTCCACGCCGAACTTCTTCTTGAAGCGCTCGGCAAACGTCTTGCCGACCGGCGTGCTGTCGAGCGGGCGTCCGTACTCCCATGCCTCGGCGTTTTCGGCGTCGTCGCCTGCAAGCTTGATGAAGTCGACGTCCTTCACGCCGCCGCCGCCGACGAACTGCGCCTTCATCCCGAGCTGGCGCATCTGCTTCATGATGCCGGCGGCCTGCGGATTGAGCGCGCCGACGAAGATGAGATCGGGATTCTTGCCTTTGAGGCTCGTGAGCTGCGTCTTGAAGTCAGTGGCCGAATTCGTCGTGTACTCGCGCCCGACGATATTGCCGCCCGCCTTCTTGACCGCCTTGGCGAACTCGTCCGCCTCGCCCTGTCCGAACGCCGTGCGATCGTCGATGATCGCGATACGCTTGGCCTTCGTTACCTCCACGGCATACGCGCCCGCCGTGCCGGCGTTTTGGGCATCGTTGGAAATGACCATGAACATGTTCTTGTATCCGCGGCCGCTGATGGTCGGATTCGTCGCGGCGGGATCGATATCGGGAAGACCGGCCTTCTCGTAGATCTCCGAAGCCGGGATCGTCGTGCCCGAGTTGAAGTGGCCGACCACGACATTGACGCCTTCGTCGACGAGCTTTTGCGCGACCTGGGTGCCGGTGCGAGGGTCGGCCTGATCGTCTTCGGAGACGAGCTCGAAGTTCACCGGCTGGCCATTGATCTTGATACCTTGAGCCTTCGCGTCGTCGAGGGCCATCTGCACACCGTTCTTCAGGTCGGCGCCGTAATTCGCGTTCGGGCCCGTCAGCGGCGCGGCAAACCCGATTTTGACCGTCACGTCCGCGGAAGCGGTGAGAGGCAGGGCGGCGAGAAGCGTTCCAACGGCAACTGCGATAGGGGCGATCGTCTTCGCAATACGCATGTTCTTTCCTTTGTCGGCAAACATGAGAAAACGGCTACGGCGTGCATGCCGGCTCTTGCAAGAGATTCCCCAACCCCGATCCGCGAGGACCTGAGCCGGTGCACGGCTCTAATGTGGTTCTAGTTGTTCGATGACGCGCTCGTGTGGCGGGACCTCCAGGCGTTCGTGGTTCTACTCGAAATACCGCAGGCGCCCTTCGGGCGTTTGGGGTCGCGCTACCGGCGCCCGGCGGCAACCATCCGACGCGAATATAGAAAGCCAATATGTGGGCGTCTTGACCGTTCGCGTCGCTCCGCATGCGCATTTCGGCACAGCGGGAAGGCGTGGGCAATCAGGGCAAACACGCTCGTCGCGCGAGATTTTGGCGAGATAGGGGATTACGCCTAGAGGGGTTGTCGGGCGATATGGCGGTGTCGTAACGGTGCCGCGCAAACCGCCGAGCGGCGCTACGCCGTCTCGGCGAGCCATGCGCCGAGCCATTCGCGCGGCTTGGCGATGTCGTCCTGCGCGGCGATGAGTTCGAGCTCGTAGCGGCCGGCGTCGAAGGTCGCCTTCAGCACAGCATGGACAGCGGACACCGTATGTTCCAGCGCCGTGCGCGGCGTGTCGCCGAGAAGGCGGCGCGCGACGAAGATCGCGCTCGTCAGCTCGGCCACGCCGACCGGCTGACGAGCGAACGGGTAGCGCGGATGCTGGCACATCCACGCTTCCGTCTCGGTCACCGCGAGCAGATTGATGCGGTCAGCCGGACTGTTGCGGTCGCGCAGCTGCTTGACGAGCACGATCCGCGGCCCGCGCCGGATCAATTCGCGGCACGCCGCCACGGCTTCGTCGACGGTTTCGATCGTGCGCCCGGTGAGTTTTTGCAACGCGTCGTGCGTGGGCGCGAGGCCGTCGGCCGTCTCCGGAATCTTCTCGAGCAGGTACTCGTCGACGTTCGCGCCGGCGCCCGCGCCAATGACGGGCGTGGCGAAATGCCAGGCGCCAGGGTTCGTCGCCTTGACCGCGCGCACGATTTCGACGACGGCCTCGATCTGCGACACCGAGCCGAGATAGCCGGAAAGCACGGCGTCGCAGCGCCGCAGCATGCCGATGGTGCCGATGCCGTCGACGAGCTCCGCCATTTGCGAAGCGTCGATCGCGCTGCCGGCCCAATGGCCGTACTGCATGTGATTGGAGAACTGTACCGTCTCGAGCGGCCAGACGTTGACGCCGAGGCGCTGCATCGGAAACACGGCCGCGCTGTTGCCCGCATGACCGAACACGACATGCGGCTGAATGCTGAGGACGTTTTTCATGATGGCTTCGGTTCGCGCGTCATGTAGCTTCAGGTCGACAGGACGGACGACGGCGGCTGCACGGAGCTTGCCGCGCGACAGACTGCCGGCGCGGGCCTGCGAGTGCGTGCGAAAAGCGGCGCCCGATCGAATTACGATACATGAGTTGTTGCGTCGCGTCATCGTACGGCCCGCCCATCCTGGGGAAAAGTCGCCGCGCCGGGCCCGCTTGTTGCGCAAATGCAGCTTTCCAGCGACGAAATCCCCTGCGGCAGCCCGTTTCGAAGCGCTTCGCCGCTCTCGCTGATACAATTGCCCGTTTGCAAAATAGATTACGGTTTGCGTACAGTCGGCGGGAGGCGCGCCAGAGGCAGTGGCGGTAAAAGCGGCGCCCCCGATCGACCATAACAGCGCACGGGCAGTGCGTCGGGTGCGGTTCTCGAGCGATCGTCGGCGGGCGGGAGTCCGCCGGCGCGCCTTCGTTTCCGTCGCCGCCGTCCGAGCGAATGCGAAAGGCGCGGACCGGAACCGGTTCGTCCCGCGCGGCTCGCTGCGCGCCTGAGCCGGGCGCCGGCTCAGGCAGCCCCGACGGCCGCTCGGGGATGAACGAAGGAGTAATAAACGTGCCAGCTAGTGTCTTTTCATTCCGATCGTCCTCGATCCGAACGGCCGAGGTCGTCGGCTTTCCGATCGATTCCATGTCGGCGAACGGCGCCGCGCGGTGACGATCGTGACGACGATGACGACATCGCAGGTTTCGGATTGGCTGCTCGTCATGCTTTGCTGCGCCGCGGCGGCTTACGCGTTGGTGGCGGCGGTGGCGATGCCGCTCGCGCGCAACGCCAGGCAGCGACGGAAAATGCGCGGCGCCTCGCGTCCGATATCGCCGTTGACCGAGGCGGTCAGCGTGCTGAAACCGCTGTGCGGTACCGAGCCGCGACTCTTCGAGAATCTCGCCACGTTCTGTGAGCAGACGCACCCGTGCTATCAGCTGCTCTTGGGCGTCTCGTCGCCGAAAGATCCGGCCATCGCCGTCGTGCGTCGGCTTCAGGCGGCCTATCCGCAACGCGAGATCGAACTCGTCGTCGATCCGCTCGTGCATGGGCACAACCTCAAGGTCAGCAACCTCATCAATCTCGCCGCGCATGCGAAGCACCCGTTGATCGTGCTTGCCGATAGCGATATAGCGGTCGAGCCCGATTATCTCGAGGCCGTCACGGCGCCGCTCGCCGATCCTGCGGTCGGCATCGTCACGTGCCTTTACAAGGCGCGCAGCGTCGGCGGCTTCTGGACGCGCGTCGGCGCGCTCTTCATCAACGAGTGGTTCGCACCGTCCGTGCGCATCGCTCATGCGGCCGGCTCGCGCCAGTTCGGTTTCGGCGCGACGCTCGCGCTGCGCGCCTCGACGCTTGCCGATATCGGCGGCTTCGAGGCGCTCAAGGACTGTCTCGCCGACGATTATTGGCTCGCCGAGCACACGCGCAAGCTCGGCTTGACGACGGTGCTCTCGGAGGTCGTCGTCGATACCGACGTGATCGAATCGGAGTTTTCGTCGCTCTGGCTGCGCGAGACGCGCTGGCTGCGCACGATTCGCTCGATCAATCCGCTCGGCTTTGCGTTCCTCTTCATCACGTTCACGTCGCCGTGGCTCGTGATCGCGGCGCTGCTTGCGCTCGGCCACGGCCCGTTCGCGCACGACGCCGCGCTCGTCGGCTCCGCGGCCGTCGGGACGCTTGCGCGGCTCGGCTTGCACCTGCGCGGCTCGCGCAATGCCAATGAGTTCTGCCGTGATCTGCCGCTCGTGCCGTTGCGCGACGCTTTGCTCGCGTTGCAATGGCTCGTCGCGGCGTTCGGCTCGCACGTCACCTGGCGCGGCGCACGGATGCCCGTCGTCGCGCGCGTGGCGGAGGGGTCCGATGGCCCCTGAAGAGATCGGTTTGGAAGCACATCGTCGGGAGCGCAACGCTCTGCGCGCTCTCTCCATTTGACATCAGCATCCATACAGGTTGCCGGAGCATTCATGAAAACCCTGTTCTTGCAGGCCCCCTCGTTCGACGGCTTCGATGGCGGAGCCGGCTCGCGCTATCAAGCCAAGCGCGAAATCCGTTCATTCTGGTATCCGACCTGGCTCGCGCAGCCGGCGGCGCTCGTTGCCGACAGCCGCGTCCTCGACGCACCGGCAGCCGGCCTCTCGGTCGAGGCGACGCTCGATATCGCGTCGCAGTACGATCTCGTCGTCATTCACACGAGCACGCCGTCGTTCCCGACGGATGCGCTCTTCGCCGAGCACCTGAAGAAGCGCAAGCCGTCGGTATTGATCGGCCTGGTCGGCGCGAAGGTGGCCGTCGATCCGCACAATTCGCTCACGGCCACCGAAGCGATCGATTTCGTCTGCCGCGAGGAGTTCGACTACACCTGCAAGGAAGTCGCCGACGGCAAGCCGTTCGCCGAGATCCTCGGCTTGAGCTACCGCGCGAAGGACGGCTCGATCGAGCACAACGGCGCGCGTCCGATGATCGAGAACATGGACGAGTTGCCGTTCGTCGCGCC